>DASVBE010000308.1:0-14717 GCA_036375995.1 Streptosporangiaceae bacterium
GTCCGGCCATGTCCACGATGTTCAGCGTGAGGTTCAGCTGGTGCAGGGCGCGGGCGGCGATGAGCGAGTCGAACAGCGCCGGTGAGGTATCCGGCCATGGCCGCACTTGGCTGTACCCAGTCCGGAACGCCTCGATAAGCCGGTCACCATCCGGGAAGCGCCGGAGCGCCGAGACGGTGATCGACAGATCCTGAACGTCGAACCCCACCACGGTGTCCTGAAAATCAATCAGTACCAGGCCCCGCTTTGGTGCGACGAGCACGTTCTGCGGCGACAGGTCCCCGTGCACAAGATGGGGCGGATGCGGCGGGCGCTCCCAAAGCCAGTCGATCACCAGCTGCGCGCGGGCCGCGGCGTCGGCAAACAAGGTCCCGAACCCGAACCGTGCCCCGGCCTCCGCCAGCCGGTCCGGTAGCTGCCAGTACAGCACCCGATCGGCCCGTAGCACTGCCGCCCCGCCCGGCGGGCACCAATCTGCTGCCTCCTGATGCAGCCGGGCCGACAACATGCCCAGCGCCACTGCCCGGCGCTCGGTCAGGCAGGTCCGCAGCGAACGTCCGGCCACCCACTCGAACAACATGCACACCTGGGGCGCCTGCCCGGCACGGCCGTTATCCACCCACGTCGCGAACTCACCGCATGTGTTGGCCAGCACATCGGGAACGTCCACGCCGTGCTGGCGCAGCCGCCGGTGCCAGGCCGCCTCGACGGTCGCCGTGGACTCCGGATGGATTTGCAGCACCGCGCCCACCCGAAGCGCGTAGACCGCCGAGGCAGTGGTGACCCGGAAGACGCTATTAAACGACTCCGCCGCAAGCCTGACCCGCTGCGGCGACACGTCATAACGGCGGAGAGCCTCAAAAGCCACATTCCGTTGCCCCGTCATGGCAGACCAGCATGCCGCACAGCCGTCACAGGCCAAATCCAGGCGGCGGAACGGAACCGCTGGACCGAGCTTGCATCAGGAGCAGAAGCCTCAGCGTGCGATCCGCGTGCGATAGCGCGGGGCACGCGACGGTCACCAGCGGTCTTCAACGGTCAGCAGCGATATCCGAAGGAGCGGAAATAGTCCGTGTATCGGCAGATCAAGACCATGACTGGACAGTGGTCAGGGGCGGGGTCGAACCGCCGACCTTCCGCTTTTCAGGCGGACGCTCGTACCAACTGAGCTACCTGACCGTGGCTTGCCATCCTACTGGGACGCTGATGGCGTCCCCGCGGTCCTGACGGGATTTGAACCCGCGACCTCCACCTTGACAGGGTGGCGAGCACTCCTAGCTGCTCTACAGGACCTTGGCAGCCAGCCGAAGCTGACCTGTGCCCCCAACGGGATTCGAACCCGTGCCGCCGCCTTGAAAGGGCGGTGTCCTAGGCCGCTAGACGATGGGGGCCGCGACGGCCTCCGCCGTCGAGCCCTTGGCGTCCGCCGTCGGGGACCGCCCCAGCATAGGGGACAACGGGGGTAACCGCCAAAGCGGATCGGCTATGCCAGCGTCAGCTGGGAACCTGCGCATTCCGGTTGCACCGTCACGTCCGATCCGGGACTCTAAGTAACGAATAGAGCGCTCTTTGTTACATATGCTAGGACCCGGGCCGACCGCACTGTGCGGGCCGATCGCCCAGCGGGCCGAGGCGCCCGGCCGTACCGGGGAGAGACAACGATGATCGGCCAGGAATTCAGGGCCGGACGGGGGCGGGGAACCCGGTCGGCACCGGGCGGTGCCGTTTTCCGGCCCGGGCGCCGCCGCTCGGCCATCCGGTTACCCAGCAGGCCGGGCTGGCTGCCCAGCCAGCCCGGCCTGGTGGCGCGGCCAGGACGGCGCCCAGCCCGGCGCCCTCAGCCGGTTAAGCAGCCCTGATGGGCCCGGCCCGGCCAGCCCGTTCGGCGGCCCGGCACGGCCCGGCTGCGCTGGCGGATCCGGCGGGCGGGCGCGGCGGTTGCCGGGCCGGTCCGGCCGGCCGCGTGGCTGGCCCTCGGCCCGCCCGGGCAGCCCGTTCCTGATCACCGAATTCGCCGCGCTGTGGGCCGCCCCGCTCCTCTCCTCGGCCGGCGATCAGCTGGTCCAGATCGCCGTCGCGGCCGGGGTCTACCGGCAGACCGGCTCGCCCCTTCTCGCCGCGCTCGCCTACGCCGTCAGTTACGCCGCCCTGCTGACCGGCGGGCCGCTGCTGGCCGAGGTGGCCGGACTGACCGCCCGCCGCAGCCTGCTGATCACGCTGGCCGCCGGACGGGCCGTGCTGGCCGGCCTGCTGGCCACCGCCGGCCTGCCGCTGGCCGGTGACTGCGCGCTGCTGGTCACCGCCCTGCTGCTGGGCGGGTCATTCACCGCCGCCCGGGCCGCTGAGCTGCCCGGGGTCCCGCCGGCCGGGCGGCTGGCGGCAGGGCTCGCGGCCAGCAGCGTGAGCGGCCGGGCCGGCCAGGCGCTGGGCTTCCAGGCCGGCGGGATCCGGCTGGCCACGGCCGGTCCCGCCGCGGTCCAGCTTCATGATCGGTCAGGGTTTTGGGCGCTGGGACAACCGCAACCCTGACGGATCATGAAGCGCGACCTGGCCCGGCGGGGCCGGCTGGCTCCCGGTTCCGGGAAACAGAGCCCGGGGGTCCACTCACAGATCATCAGCCGCGGGCTGCCGCTGATGGGCTGTCAGGGATTTCGGATCCGGAACACGACCACCCGCGGCGCGAAATCCTCCGCGATCATGAGCCGGGAGCGGGCCTGACGGCGTGCCCGGGTCCGGGATCGGCCGGCTCAAACCGGGCCCGCCCGCCGGGAGCAGGTCTTTTCTGCGCCGTTTCAGCGCCGTTTCAGGCCGTCTGCCTAGCGTCCCCGGCAGGTCCCATTCCGGGGTCGAGGCGCAGCCGGCGTCAGGGCTGGGCCGTCCATTCGATGATCAGCTGTGTCTGACCAGGGAGCCAGCCTGTGTCACGTTTCAGCAGGGCGCTAGCCGCTTTCACTATGACCGCAGCGGCCTCAGCCGGCGGGCTGCTCATCGCGGCGGCGGGTACCGTCCCTGCTTACGCGGCAGTAGGCCCGGGGGGCTCCGGCAGTCCCCGCCAGGACGCACATGGTGACCATGACCGCCCATCCCGCGGCCCGGGGCGCCGACGACATTAGCCCCTGCGCAACGGTGGCGGGTGAGACCTGTGGTCCTACTCAGCCGACGCTCCACTGCTCGATCGCCGACAACCCGCCTGGGGCAATGCCTGACCACACCATCCTGGCGACCGTCACCGTAACTTGCGATGACGACGCCGCCCAGATCGATCTCACGGAGACCCTGCTCCAGGGGCATGCGCCCTTCCATCAGGTCAGTCACGTTTTCCCGGAGACCGACAGGGCGGGGCTGTATATCCAGGTCGGATGCCAGCCGGGCACGTACAGCCACTCCGCGGTAGCGCACATCACCTCCGAAACCGGGTATCTCCCCCAGTCGATGGTCCTCCAGATCACTGATCCAGACGTCACCGTCAGCGCCAGTGCCTGCAACCAGCCGGCGCCTGGCGGCCCGGGCGGCGGTGGCGGCGGGCCCGTCGGCAGCTGCGCCACCGCCACGCCGTCCGTCTCAGCCCGGCCGGCCGTGATTCGCCCGCAGGCGGTCACCTGCTAGTGACCGCGTAACCGCGGGTAACCGCGGATATCAGGCCCGCCGCAGGCTGCCGGATCCCCGGCCGGCAGCCTGCGGCGCCAGACCTTCCCCGGTTACGACGGCCGGGGGATCAGCCGAGATGGCGCTCGATGCCGCGACGAAGTCGGCGATGCCAAACGGCTTGGGCAGGAATCCGGCCGCGCCCGCGGCGAGCAGATCGTCCTCCGTGGACCGGCCGGTGTCGCCGCTGAGGATGACCACCGGGGACCGCGGCGGTGACGGGCTCGGCGGCCAGCTGGCGGAGGACCTGCATCCCGTTGCCGTCCGGCAGCCGGTTGTCCAGCAGGATCAGCGCGGGCGGCTCCCCCAGCCGCCGCGAGCCCGTCCTGACCGGTCATCGCGGTGCGCAGCGTCACAGCAGCATGAACCAACTAATCGTAGCGGTCACACTACTCTATGTAACTCAGCCTGGCGAGCCAGCATGGCCCGGCGAGCCCGCCCCGGCCGAGCAGCGATCGGCCCGGGCGGGGTGTACAGCTAACCGTTACCCTTGTTAATGAACTTTTCGGCGATCGACGCCTTCTCCCCTTCCTCGGGGATGATGACCCACGCCGCGATGTAGGCGAAGACGCCGAAGAAGCCGAGGAACGAGGCCGCCGCGAAGATCAGCCGCACCACGGTCACCTCGAGGCCGGTGTACTCGGCCAGGCCAGAGCACACCCCGGCGACCATGCGCCCGTCAAGGGTGCGGACCAGCCGCTTGCTGTTGCCGTTACCGATGCTCATATCCGCCATCATGCCCGATTTCTGGCGGCCGGGCGGGCCGGAGCGGCCGCGCTGGCGCGCCCCGTCATACGCTGGCCGCGAGCCGATCAGAAGGGAACCACCCCGATGCCGCGCAGCACCCCACCGGCAGGCACTGACCTGCTCCGCATCGATGACCTGCTGACCGAGGACGAACGGCTGGTCAGGGACACCGCGCGGGCCTTCGCCCGGGACCGGGTCCTGCCGTACGTCGCGGACTGGTTCGAGGCGGGAACCCTGCCCAGGGAAATCGCCCCGGAGATCGGCAAGCTCGGCCTGCTGGGCATGCATTTGACGGGTTACGGCTGTGCGGGCATGGGCGCCGTGTCCTACGGAGTCGCCTGCCGCGAGATGGAAGCGGCCGACTCCGGGCTGCGCAGCCTGGTCTCGGTGCAGGGCTCGCTGTGCATGTTCCCGATCTGGAAGTACGGCTCTGAGGAGCAGAAGCAGGAGTGGCTGCCGCGGATGGCGGCCGGCGAGGCGATCGGCTGCTTCGGGCTGACCGAGCCCGACCACGGCAGCGACCCGTCCAGCATGGCCACCAAGGCGGTCCGTGACGGCAGCGACTGGCTGCTGTCCGGCACCAAGATGTGGATCACCAACGGCGGTATCGCGGACGTGGCCGTGGTCTGGGCGGTGACCCAGGAGGGCATCCGCGGGTTCCTGGTGCCGCGCGCCGCGAAGGGGTTCTCCACCCGGAACATCCACAAGAAGCTGTCGCTGCGCGCGTCGGTCACCTCGGAGCTGCACCTGGACCGGGTCCGGCTGCCCGCGGACGCGATGCTGCCCGGCGTGAGCGGGCTGAAGGGCCCGCTGTCCTGCCTGTCCGAGGCCCGGTACGGCATCGTCTGGGGGGTCACCGGGGCGGCCCGCGCCTGCCTGGAGTCGGCCGCGGAGTACGCCAGGACCAGGGAGCAGTTCGGCCGCAAGATCGGCGGCTTCCAGCTGACCCAGGCCAAGCTGGCGTGGATGCTGGCCGACCTGGCCCGGGCCCAGCTGCTGGCGCTGCACCTGGGCCGGCTGAAGGAGGCCGGCGAGATCACGCCCGAGCAGATCAGCCTGGGCAAGATGGCCAACGTGCGGACCGCGATCGACATCGCCCGGCAGGCCAGGACCGTGCTCGGCGCGAACGGGATCACGCTCGAGTACCCGGTGATCAGGCACGCGAACAACCTGGAATCGGTGCTGACCTACGAGGGCACCGAGGAGATCCACACGCTGGCGCTCGGCCAGGCCATCACCGGGCTGTCCGCGTACCGCTAGCCGCGCGCGGTCGTGCGGCCTAGCCGCCCGGCGGGGGCAGCGGGGCACCCGGCGGGGGCAGCGGGGCACCCGGCGGGGGCGGCGGGGCACCCGCGGCCGGGCCCGCCCCGGCAATCTGCGGCGCCTGGCGGTGGTGCAGCAGCCGCTCCTGGCGCCGCAGCCGCTCGCGCGCCGCGATGAGCTTGCCGAGCACCGGGAACGGCCGGCTGAACAGGGCCGGGTTGGTGAACCGCTCGCCCAGCTGGAATACCCGCACGTCGTCGACCTTGGTCCCGAACGCGCCCAGCGCCCGCTGGATCTCGTGCACGATCGGCCACCGCGCCTCGGCCGCCACGATCACGCTGACGTGGTGCTCGGCCAGGAAGAACCGGATGTCGTCGACGGTCGTGGCGGGGCGGACGACCTGGCCGATGGCCAGCCGCTCCTCTTTCCAGTCGTCGACGGGCTGCGGCGAGGGTCCGCCGGTGGGCACGCCGCCGAAGAAACCGCCGGCCAGGCGGAAGTAGAAGTCGGTGCCGGCCTGCCAGGTCAGCTGCCGGCTCGGGTGCGTGCTGACGACCCAGACGACCTGACCGCGGTCGATGTACTTCTGGTAGTCGTTGCTGGTGAAGAACGCGGGCACGGGGATGACCTGGGTCCACACGTCGACCGAGAAGTTCGGCAGCGTCATCATCGCCGCGGCCAGCACGAGCAGCCAGCGCAGCGGGATCAGCCACGGCCGTTTGGCCTGCGCCAGCCACATCGCCACCAGCACCGCGACGAGCAGGAACCCGTACGTCACCAGGCGTCCTGGCTGGGCGATGCTGAGCATCGGGGCCGAGGACAGCAGGCCCCACGGCTCGATCCAACCGGGGAACCCGGGCATCTGGTCGCCCAGCGAGAACGCCAGGATCACCAGGAACCCGGCGAACACCGCCCAGGTCGCCCGCCGCCGCCATTCGGTGATCAGGAAGGCGAGGATCACCAGGATCAGCGGCACGCTCAGATACCAGGGGTTGTCGCCCCACTGGTGGTTGAACTGGCCCCAGAAGATGCTGTACCGGCCGGGTGTCAGGTAGCGGAGGAACTCGCTGCCGTTCTTCGCGCCGTAGCCGATCGTGTTGAAGTGGATGGCCTTGTCGATGCGCGGGCCGAAGAACGCCGCGTGCAGCAGCGGCCAGCAGGCCGCCATCGCGAGCAGGTAGCCGCCCGCGACCGGCGGGATGGCCTTGAGCAGCGCGATCCGGCGGCGGTTCGGGCCGAACGCCATCAGCACCAGCGCGCACAGCAGCCCCACCAAGCTCATCGTGGCGAACACCTCGGTGCCGATCGTGAGCTGGAAGTACAGCACGGCCGCGAACAGCGGCATGAACAGCAGCGGGTGGATCGACCGTTCGAGCAGGCGGTAGATCAGGTACGCGGCGACCGGCGCCAGGAACACCAGGGTGAGGCTCGGGTGGCCCTGGCCGAGCTCGTCCATCAAAGACGCGGAAAAACCAAAGAAAAACCCGCCGATAAGAGACGGAAAGAACGCACGGGTTATTCTCCGGCAGAGGAGATACGCTGTCCATGCGGCGAGTGCCGGAGCAGCGAGCTCGATCACGTTGAAGCTGAAGAAGGCCGTGTGCCCGCTGGTCAGCCAGTTCAGCAGGAACGACGGGCCGGGGATCGTGGTGGCCCAGGTCAGGTTGACCCCGGCCGGGGCCCAGTCAAAATTGGTGTAGAACAGCGGCAGATGGTGCGCGGCGGCAAACGGCCACCATTTGAAAGCCCAGACGAAAAGCACGCCGTCCTGCGGCTGGGCCGACATGATCCGCTGATCCATGTGGCGGAGGATCAGGTGGCCGAACAGGCCCAGGCTCAGCCCCGTGTACAGGGCCAGCGCGAGCAGGTTGCTGGCCTGGCGCGCGGCGGCCAGCCCAGCACGGCGGCGGAAGCTGGGCTGCGGTTCGGCCGGCTCGGTGCCCGGGGGCTCGGTGCCGGGCGGCGCGGTGGCAGGCGGCCCGGTCGCTGGCGCGGCCGGCGCCGTCGTGGTGGCGGGCGGTTCGGTGGTGGGCGGGGCCGGCGCCGGGACCGTGTCGCCGGGCAGGGCCGGGCGGACCGGGGACCACACGTCGAACGTGGCCGTACCGGCGATCTCCGGCACGGCGGATGGGGCGACGGGCAGACCGGGGGCGGACGCCGGGGCCGGGGCCAGCAGGTCGGCGGGCAGCGGCACGGCTTCGTGGCCTGGTGAGGTGGTCAGCCCGTCGGGCCGGGGCGGGGCCAGCGTCCGGCCGTCGGCCAGGGACAGCAGTTCGGCGGCGGTCGGCGGGGCCGCGGCCCGGGGCGGGATCGCGACCGGCGGCGGGAAGGCCGTCGCCGAGGTGGCGGGGCTTCCGTTCGTGGCGCGGAGGTTGCGGCCCAGCGGCAGCCGGGACTTGCGCCGGGTGCCCGGGGCCCGCGGCGGGCCGGGGTCTGGCCGCCGGGCCCGTATCCGCGAGGCAGCGGCGCCGAGCACTCCGGCCGCGCCGGCCAGCATCCCGGCGCCGATGCTCAGTCCTGAGCCTGGATGCTGCTGTGGCGCACCAGGGACCCGCGGCCTGCCCGGGGCAGAGCTGCCCGGGGCAGGGCCACCCGGGGCAGGGCCACCCGGGGCAGGGGGCGCCGCCGCAGTCCCCGCCGGGCCCAGCCCGTGCGGCCGGCCGTTGGCAGCAGGCTGCTGCCGCCCCGGCTGGACGTCCCGCCACGGCCACGCCCCATTTCCGGCGTGAGCCCCGTTGCTGGGCCCGTCCGCAGCCGGCGAGCCCGGCTCCGCCCCAGGCACCGCGTCGCCCGCCGGACCGGCGTCCGGGCGGAACAGGCTGGCCCCGTTACCGGTCCCGGGGCCCGCGGGATAACGAGCGCCGTCCCCGAACGGGCCCCGGCCGGAATCAGCGTCGTGGCCGGTCAGCGGCCCGGCATCCGGGCGGAACAGGTTGACGCCCGGATCGGTCCCGGGGCTGGCCGACGAACCAGTGTCCAGCCAGGCAGCCCGCGCCACTGGCGAGTCCGGCTCCGCCCCGGCAGGCCAGCCCGGCTCGAACACACTAGCCCGGCGCCCACCGGCTTGGCCCGCCTCCGTCCCAGCCTCAGCAGACCCGGGAGCATCAGACCCCGGTTCAGCTGGCAAGGAGGTAGCCGGACGGCGGCCATCAGACCCGTCCACGCCCAGTTGCTCAGCCGCCTCCTGGCTGACTGACCGGGGCTCGAACAGACTCGGCCGGGGCTCACCGGGTCCGTCCGTGTCCGGCCCGGCCAGTGAGGTGCGGCCCGAGCCGTCCGCAGTGGGCCTGCGCCTGCGGGTCCGGCCCGGCCTCGATCCAGCCTGGCCCGGTCCGGAGCCGGCGGTCCCGGTTCCGCCGGGTCCAGCCACGTCCTGCCCGGCTGCGCCCGCCGCGGCCACCCGTGGCAACGGCCCGAACAAACCGCGGCGTGGCTCTGCGGATCCGTCCGGGCCGGTTCCCGTGGCGCTGCCGTCCGGGCCGCCCTGACCGGGCTCGCGGGCTGAATCGCCGTCTGTCCCCGGCACACCGGCCTCGGGCGCAGCGGCTCCGGGCCCGGCCTGGGCGGCCTGATCCAGGTCAGCGGCTGCGGCAGCGCCGCCCGCGGCCGGATCTGTGCTGGCCGGCTGCTTGGCGGCGGCCGTCTTGGTCCGTCGCCGCTGGGCGGGAGGCTTGCTGCCAGCGGCCTGGCCCCGGCCCGGCTGCGTGCGGCCGGTCCGGGCCGTCTTGCCGTGGCCCGTCGCCGGCCGGGACTCGTCTCCCGGCTGGCCTTCGTCAGGCTCGCTGGCCGCGGCGGACGGGCGCCTCGCGGCCTGACCGCTGCGGCCCGGCCGCTGGTCAGGCTGAGCGGCCAGATCCTCGGCTGCCGCGGGGGTCTCCCCCGTCCGGGGACTCTTCCGCCGGGTGCTGCGACCGGTCGGGCCCCCGTCCGGCTGGACGGCCCCGGCTCGGCCGGACTCGGCGGGAGGGCTGGTTCCCTTACCCCGCCGACGGCCTGCAGCCGGGGCGGTGCCGGTCTCCTCGGCGCGGGACTTGCCGGGCGCGGTCCCCGGCGGGCCCTGGCTGGCTGGTGCGGCGCCCGCGTTGCTCGGCTGGGAGCCTGGTGGCGCGATGTCGCTAGCTGCGTCCCGGGCGCTGCCTGCCGGCGGGCCGCCATCACGCAGGCCAGCCCCGGCTGGTATCCCGGCCTGGCCGGCCTCGTCGGCGACGGCCTGGGTATCACTGACCTGCCGGGAGCCGCTCCCGGTCGCCGCGGGCCCGTCGATTGCTGACTGGGAATCGCCGGGCTGGCCGGTGCCGCGGTCGAGAGGCCCGGCGACGGGGGTGGCCGGTTCGGGGGCAGGGACCGGGTCCGGGGCGCTGGCGCTCGGCTGGATGCTGGTGACCTGGGCCGGTGCGGCGGGGTCCGCGGCTGGCCAGGATTCCGGAAAGCCGCCGGCGCCCGGCTCGCTCAGGCCGGGCTCTGTCAGGCCGGGCTCTGCCAGGCCGGGCTCTGCCAGGCCGGGCTGGGCTCCGTCGGCGGGGGCGGCTGTACTGGCCTCGGCCACCAGGGAGTCGAGCCAGGCCTCGGTGGACTCGCCGCCGGGCGGGCCGGTACCGGGCTCGGCGGCAGCGGCGTCCTCGCTGGGCCAGCCGTGCGGGCGGGCCGCGGGCCAGAGTTCCTCGCTGCCGGGCCAGGACTGGCCGTTGCTGTCCGGCCAGACCTCATCGCTTTCCAGCCAGGTCTGCTGGCCAGAGCCGGGCCAGACGTTGGTCTGGTCGTCCAGCCAGGCCCGGTGCTCCGCGCTCAGCTGGCCTGGCTCGCCGTCACCGGACCCGCCAACGGCGCCCGGATCCTGCTCAGCCATACCCGGCCCCCGCCGCATCGGCGGCGTCCGCGCTTGATGGCCTCGCTCGATCGGGCACCGGAGTCGAGGGTCCTTTCGCCGTAACCGGGCATCGTCAGGGCGCGCACGCCACCCGCCGTGTCCACCATGAGCCCCCCTGGCCGGCGCGGCAGGGAGGGCCGCAGGCCCGCCGCCGGAGCGCGGCACGTCAATCAAAAGTATCTCAGCCGCCCAGTGCCACGTGACCGCCTCCTCAGGACTGACGCCCCGCGCTGGCTCGATCCGGGCCCCTGCGGCGGGTGCGCACCAGGTGCCTGCCGGGGCCACCGGAACTGCTGCGCGACGAACCCCTCAATGCGCTCTACGCGCCAGAACGACAGCGCTGCGGCAGTTTTTTCACTAGCCGTAAGCCGGTGCCCGCGCCGTCGGGTGTCACGATGAGGGCATGACCGACGCCCCCGCCGTCATCGACAATCAGGCCGCCAGCCGGTTCGAGCACACCGAGAACGGGCGGCTGGCCCAGCTGACCTACCGGATCCGTTCGGGCAAGCTGGTGCTGCTGCACACCGAGACCCCGCCGCAGTTCCAGGGCCGGGGCATCGGCGGCGCCCTGGTCCGCGCGGCCATCGAGCGGGCCGGGCGCGAGCACCTGACCGTGGTCGTCTACTGCCCGTTCGCCCGGGACTGGCTGGAGCGGCACCCCGCCGAGGCCAGCCGGGTCACGGTTGAGCTGCCCAAGGCCAGCTGACCGCCGCCCAGCCGGGCGGCCTTGTTATGGGCGCTCGCCGTGCAGGCGGGCGACATAGCGGTCCGCGGACCGGCGGATCGCGGCCGGGCCGTCGGCGACCACGATGCGGCCCCACCAGCCGCCGTAGATCCGGTCGAAGGCGAACCGCTCCACCCGCCGGGCGATGTCCTGCACGGTGGCCTCGTCCAGCGGGATCAGGTTCGGGTAACTCCACATGAAGCTCACGAACCGGCGGTCCGGCACGACCGTGATCGTGTCCCCGGTGAGCAGGGCGCCGCGGCCGCCGGACCCGGCCGGCCAGTGCAGCACCGCGGCCCCGTCGAAGTGGCCGCCGATCCGGGCCACGGTCAGCCCGGGCACCGGCTCGGCCTGCTCGCCGAACAGCTCGATCCGCGGCGACGGCCGCTGGATCCACTCCTTGTCCGCGTGCGGCAGCAGGATCCGCGCCCCGAACGCGTCCGCGATCTCCACGTTGGCCCCGTAGAAATGCGGGTGCGAGATGCAGATCGCGGCGATGCCGCCCAGCTCGGCGATCCGCTCCCGGCCCGCGTCGTCCAGGACGGAGATGCAGTCCCACAGCACGTTGCCGTGCGGGGTGCGGACCAGCAGGGCCCGCTGCCCGATCGCGAAGGACGGCTCGACCCCGACCCCGATCAGGCCGGGCTCCTCCTCGCGCAGCTCGGTGCGGTGGCGGGCCGCCAGCTCGGCCATCGTGGTCCACTGCTGGCCACCCCAGCCCACGTACTGGCGCTCGTCCAGGCAGATCGGGCAGTCTTCGCGCGGCGTGGCGTACTGAACGCCGCATGTCCGGCAGATCGGCAGATCAGAGGTCATGCCCTCTAGCTATACCTGACGGGCGCGGGGCCCGCGGGCGCGGAACCGTATCCCTGAATAGGCGGCTCGCTGCGGGGTCAGACCGGGGCGACGAGCAGGGTCTGCAGGCCGGTGCCGCATACGCCGGTGGTATCCGACAGGACCGTGGTGGCCAGGCCGGTGCCGTCGGAGCCGGTGCGGGTTTCGGCTTCGAGGAGCAGCCAGTCGCCGGCGGGGTCGCGGGTCAGGGCGACGGTGAGGTCGACGTTGATGAAGATGAACCCGGCGCCGTCCAGCACAGCGCTGATCCCGCTGCCGGAGTCGGCGACGAGGAGGGCCTGGCACATCGGTATGGCCTGCTGGCCGGCGATCAGCGGGACGCGCGGGCGGGCCCAGGCGCGGCCGGGTCCGCGGTCGGCGAAGCTTCCGGTGCCGAGGAACTGCCAGTCAATGTAGGAGAGGTAGCCGGCGGTCCGGGCGCGCGGCAGGCGCGCGATGTGCGGGGCGGTGGCGCCGGGAGTGGGCGGGCCTGGCTGCTGCGCCGGGGCCGCCTGGTCCGGGATGACCGGTACGGGCCCGCGGGGGCGCTCGATCCGCCAGCCGCGGGCGTGCAGGACTTCCTGGCCGTCGGCCTCGAGGACCGATTCCAGGAGGGCGATGCGGCGGCCGGCGCGGACCGTGCGGACGCGGGTGGTCAGCTTGCCGAGCGGGACCGGGCGGAGGATGTCGATGGCGACCCGGGCCAGGCGCTGGGCCGCGTTGGGCTCGTGCTGCTCGATGACCCAGGCGGCCAGCGCGGACGGCGGGCCGCCGTGCTGGGCGTCCGGGCTCCACGGGCCCGCGGTGGCGGGGGTGGCCACGAACGCGCCGTTGCCAGCCGGCTCGAAGAAGGCAGCCTCCACGAGGCGTGATGCTACCGAACGGGTTCCGGCGGGTTGCTGCGGAAGGTCGCGATGATGACGCCGGTGCCGGTAGTAGCGGTGCGGGTGAGGTCGAATGCGGCGGGCGGGAAACCGTCGTCAAAGAGGCGGCGTCCGTGGCCCAAGACGATCGGGTGAATGGACAGCAGGTACTCGTCGATGAGGCCGTGGGCGCTGAGTGAGCGGATGAGGGCGCCGCTGCCCATGATGTGGAGGTCGTTGCCGGGGGTGGCCTTGAGTTCTGTGACGGCTCCGGGCACGTCACCCGTGAGCAGAGTGGAATTTGGCCACTTCAGGGTAGGAGTGCCTGTGCTGACGACGTACTTCGCGGCCCGGTTGAGGGCTTCCGTGAACGGGCTGTCCTGGGTGTTCCAGTAGCCGAGGACGTCCTCGTAGGTCCGGCGGCCGAACAGGAAACCGCTGCTGCGGGTCAGCCGCTCGCCCCAGGCTTGCTGGATCTCGGTGTCGCTGCGGGCCGCAGCCCATCCGCCGTGCGTGAAGCCGTCCCTTGTGTCCTCGTCGGGACGGCCCGGGCCCTGCATGACGCCGTCCAGGGTGACGTGGGTGATGACCACGATGCGCATGGCTCCTCCTGTCCGTCTCGCAGCCGCCGCCCCCGGGCGTCAGGCTACGGTGTACCGGTACTTCACCGGCAAGCAGACGCTGTTCTCTGAGCTGGTCGTCACCACCGTGCAGGCGGTCAGCGATCCGGCCCAGGCTGAGGTGCTGCGACTCGGCGACACCGGCCGCCGCTGTCCGCCGCCGAGCAGCTGAACTGGCTGGTCGCGGCGGAACCGCTGAACCGGGCCATGCTGCTCGGTGACAATCAGCCGTTCAGCCCGGCCGAGCTCACCGCGCACGCCGACGCGGCCGCCGGGACTTCCTGGCCGCCTACCGCAGCTGAGCCGCAAGCCGACGCCGGCCACCGCGACCGCGACCGCGCATCCGCAACCTATTCGGCATGAGCGGCGGCGAGTCGGTACGCTGCGGGCGTGGCGCTGGACCTCGGCGCCCCGGGGCGTTAGCTCAATGGTAGAGCAGCGGACTTTTAATCCGTCGGTTCAGGGTTCGAGCCCCTGGCGCCCCACCAGCTCGCAGTGAGTATGCCCAGCTATTCAGGGGCGCCATGCCAGCCACAACGCCAGCCTGGAAATCCGTCCGGCAGCCTGGGGCGGCCCGGTGCTCTAGCAGCTCGTCGGCCCGCTGCTTGGGCATGGGCATAATACGCCTGCTGGCACCGGACTTGAGCTCGGCCAGGACCAGGCCGCCGCTAGGAGGCAGGGCGGCTAGCGGAACGTACCGGCCTTGGCGCCTCTATCTCGGCCTTCACGGCGGGCAGATACCGGTCGGCGGTCATGCCCTTGAACAAGTCCGTCAGTTGCCTCAAGGGCGGGAACTGCCAGAACGAACGAGGACGGCCCTCCATCGTCAGCTTCGTCCCCGAGCCTTCAGGCTCGAACGAGATCGAGATGTCGCCAACCATGGACGACGACGACTTGTCCGTGATGCGCCGGTTGGGGACGAATTCGGTGTACACGTCAAAGCCCTCGATACGCAGGACGGGTGTCTTGGTAACCCAGCGGTAGTAGGTGCCCACGCCCTCGTCGGTCAGTTTGACATCCGTCACGTCGAAGTGCATCGTCATGCCCTCCGGCACGTACCTGGGGTCCTTGACGATGTCGAACACCTTCTCCACCGGGGCCTCGATGTGGATGCTGCGCTTCATGGTGCTCATCTCCCCTGAATTGCCTGTTAG
>DASVBE010000020.1:0-23700 GCA_036375995.1 Streptosporangiaceae bacterium
GCCGCACCGCGCCGGAGGCCGAGGTCTTCCCCAAGGCCGCCACCCGCGTGCAGGTCAGCTCCTCCTGACTCCCCGTACCGGGCTGCCAGGAGCAGCCGGCCAGCCCCCGCCGGGACCACCCGGCGGGGGCTGCTGGTCGTCCCGCCCGTCAGCCGGCCAGCAGCACGCCGAGGAACACCGCGGCCAGCGCGGTGGCCCCGGCGACCGCGCCCCAGACGGCCAGCGCGGCGGGCCGCCGGGCCCGGGCGTGCAGCAGCGCCGCTACCCCGGACAGCAGCACGACGGCGATCTTGACGATCAGCGTGACCCGGTAGCGGCCGTGGTTGTGATCGCTCTCCGCCGTGACGTTCCAGATCCCGGTCAGCACCAGCACGCCGAAGGCCGGCCAGGCCACCCGGCTGAACTGCCGCGCCGCCATCCGCGGCAGCTCAGGGCCGGCCCGGCGCAGAGCCGGGACCAGGGCGGCCAGCGTGAGCTGGCCGCCCACCCAGATGGTGGCCGCCAGCACGTGCAGGGTCAGCCGGATGGTGTCCCAGCTCACCGTCAGCATGGCCGGCAGCCTAACGAAGAAGGTCCGTCGTTCCTGGACCCAAGGTCCCGCGGAACCGGGCCAGTCGGCTCCTGACCACCCGGCACCGGCGCAGGCAGCGTGAAAGTACCGCGACCGGGACGCCCGGCCGCCTGAGCCCTGAGGAGCCGTTATGCACGCGAGCGTGGGGGACCGTCTCCTCGCCGGCCCGGGGCCCACCCAGATCGGCGTGATCATTGGCATCCCGGGGGGCAACGGCCAGCCGCCGTATGTCGTCCGCTGGCAGGACGACGGGCACATTTCGATGATCTTCCCCGACCAGTACGCCCGGGTAGTCCCGGCCAGCCATCCGGTCGGCACCGGACGGGTGCAGGGGAGCATGTCATGACCGCTGCGGCCGGCCGGCCGGACCCGCAGGGGACGCCGGGGGAAACCGCCAGGTTCGTGATCGGCGCGGCGGTGTGGGCGCCGTCTGTGCACAACACCCAGCCCTGGCGCTTCGCCGTCCGGCCGGGGGAGATCAGCATGTACGCCGACCCGGGCCGGCGGCTGGCGGTGGCCGACCCGGCCGGCCGGGAGATGCTGATCAGCTGTGGCGCGGCGCTGTTCACCGCCCAGCTCGCGCTGCGCTATCTCGGCTGGGTGCCGGAGGTGGCCGTGCTGCCTGACCCAGACCGGCCGATGCTGGTGGCCCGGATCGGCTGGTCACGGCAGGTCCCGCCCGCCGCCTATGAGTGCGACCTGTACCTGCAGGTGGCTGAGCGGCGCACGCACCGCGGCGGGTTCGAGGCCAACGACCTGCCGGCCGGCCTGCTCACCGCACTCGGCCGCGGCGCAGCCCGGCACGGTGCCTCGCTGCGGATCATCGCCGACGGCGGCCGTAAGGCCGCGCTGTCCGCAGTGGTCGACGCGGCCGAGAGCCTGCTGCGGCTGGACGCCGCCCGGTCCCGGGAACTGGCCCAGTGGGCCTCACCGCCGGGCAGCAGCCGGCCGGACGGCGTGCCGGCCACCGCCTACCCGGCCGTGGCCGAGGCGACCGATCTGGCCTTCCCCAGCCGGGACTTCGCCCACGGCCACGGCTGGGGAACGGCCCCGGCCGTTCCCGGGCCATTGCTGCGCCCGGCGGGCACACCCGGCTTGCTGACCACGCCCGGCGACCAGCCCGCCGACTGGGTCAGCGCGGGCCAGGCCCTGCAGCGGCTGCTGCTCGACGCCCGCAGCTGCGGGCTCGCGGCCGCGCTGCACACCCAGCCGCTCGAACTGCCCGGGCTGCGCGAGCTGATCCGCGTCCACCTGGCCGACGGCAGCCACCCCCAGATGATTGTCCGGCTCGGCCGGACGAGCCAGACCACCAGCAGCGTCCGGCGGCCGGTCCGCGACGTGCTGCTATAGCCCGGGAGCCGGACGGCCGGCAATCAGCGTGCCGGCCCGCCCGGCTCAGCTAGATTGACTGGGCGTACTACGAACTGGCTAGTACGCATGAGAGGAGGCCGCGTGACCGCGGGCGGCGAACTGGGCAGCCCGGCCGGGCCGGGGGACGGGACAAGCGTGCTCGTCGTCGAGGACGACCGCGGGATCGCGGAACAGCTGGTCCGGGCCCTGCAGCGGGGCGGCTACCAGGTCGACCACGTGGAGACCGGCGCCGCCGCGCTGGGCCGGCGCGACCCGGACGTGGTGCTGCTCGACCTGGAACTGCCCGACACCGACGGCGTGCACGTGTGCCGCCAGCTGCGGCAGCGCTCGGCCGCCGCGATCATCGTGATCACCGCGCACGGCGCCGAGACCGACCGGGTCACCGCGCTGGACGCGGGCGCGGACGACTACCTGGTCAAGCCGTTCGGGCTGAGCGAGCTGCAGGCCAGGATCCGGGCCGTGCTGCGCCGGATCCAGCCCGGCACCGACCTGGTCCGGCACGGGCCGCTGACCGTGGACCTGCGCACCCACAAGGTGACCGTGGACGGCCACGACGTGGCGCTGACCCCCAAGGAATTCGACATCCTGGACTGCCTGGCGGCCGACCCAGGCCGGGTGCGGACCCGGCAGGAGATCCTCGAGGCGGCCTGGGACGCGCACTGGTACGGGCCCACCAAGGTGCTCGACGTGCACGTGGCGGCGCTGCGCCGCAAGCTCGGCGTGCCCGGGCTGATCGAGACCGTCTACGGCCGCGGCTTCCGGCTGGGCGACCTGGACGGTCCGTGACCAGCCGGATCGTCGCCGCCGTGCTGGCCCTGATCACCGCCGCACTGGCCAGCATGGCGATCCCGCTCGGCCTGCTCACGGCCGCACAGGACCGCCGCGATTTCCGGGCCGACACCCTCGCCTCGGCCCGGTCCACGGCGAACCTTGCCGAGGAGGGCATCGGCGACGGGACCAGCGACCCGCTGCTGAGCCGGGCGATCAGGGAACTTGCCCGCCGGGGTGACCGGGCCGGGGTCTACGACGCGACCGGGCACGAGGTGGCCGGCACCCGGCCCGCCCCGCTTCCCGCCACCACCCTGCGCGCCGCGCTGCGGGCCGCCTCACCGCGCAGCTACCCGGCGGCTGGCCGGCTCACCGTGACCGTGCCGATCCGGGCCGACGGCGGCCGGCACGTCATCGGCACGGTCGTGCTGTCCCGCCCCACGGCGACGCTCACCCACCGGATCGTCGTGCTGTGGACGCTGATCGGCGTGGTCTCGCTGGCCGGCCTGCTGGCCGCGGGGGTGATCGCGGTGGGACTGGCCCGCTGGGCCAGCCGGCCGATCACCACGCTGGCTGAGGCGGCCCGCCGCCTCGGTGACGGGGACCTGGAGACCCGGGCCGTGATCCGGTCCGGCCCGCCCGAGGTGCGCCGGCTGGCGGCCGCGTTCAGCACGATGGCGGCCCGCCTGCAGGCCCTGATCCACGGTCACCAGGCGATGGTGGCCGACGTCTCGCACCAGGTACGGACGCCGCTGGCGGCGCTGCGGCTGCGGCTCGATCTGCTCGCCCAGGACTGCGACGAGGCCACCGCGGCCGAGCTGGCGGGCGCCCAGGAGGAGATCGGCCGGCTGACCCGGCTCGTCAACGGGCTGCTCACGGTGGCCAGGGCGGAGCACAGCACAGCCACCCCGGCCCGGATCGCGGTGCACGCGGTGGCCGCGGACCGGGCCGCGGCCTGGCGGCCGGCCGCCGAGGAACGGGGCGTGACGCTCACCATCGTCAGCCCGGACCCGGTCACCGTGCAGGCCGTCGACGGGCACCTGGAGCAGATCCTGGACAACCTGCTGGCCAACGCGCTGGAGGCGGTGCCGCCCGGCGGAACGATCACCCTCACGGTCAAGGCCGCGGCGGCCCTGGCCCGGGTGACCGTGGCCGACACCGGCCGGGGCATGACGGCCGCCCAGCAGCAGGCCGCGTTCCGCCGGTTCGCCACCGGCTCGCCCGGCGGCACCGGCCTCGGGCTGGCCATCGTCGACCGGCTGGTCACCGCCAACGGCGGCACGGTGTCCCTGGCCGACACGCCGGGCGGCGGCCTGACCGTCACGATCGAGCTCCCGCTCAGCCCGGGCCGGGCCCACCCGCGCCGCCCCGCGGATCTTAACCAGTCCTGAACAAGTCCTGAACCAGTCCCACGCAGCCGGCCCGGCAGGCTAACCAAGCGGGACGGCGAGCTAGCCAGCGGGACGCCGAGCGCGTCAGCCGCCGGCCCGGCTCCGGGATATCACACAGCCAACGGAAGGACGACGGGCGCACATGGCATCAGCACCGCGGTACGGCTCAGCCCGGCAGGCCGCCGCGTACCGTGACCGGCTGCTCGGCCGCACACGGGCGATCTCGCTGGGCATCGCGGGCGGGGCCCTGGCGGCCTGCCTCGGGTTCGGCGTGAACTTCGCGCAGGCGCTTCCGGGGCATGCCCGGCCGGCCACGGCCGGGAACCGGCCGCACCGGACCGGCCCGGCCGCGGGATCCCGGCCGGCGCCGGCCGGGCACCGGCACCGTCCCGGCAGCAAGCACGCACCCCGGCCGCTGAGCCCGCCGTCCCAGCCACCGGCCAGCACCCCGGCACCGCCGCAGACCGTCTCGGGCGGCTCCTGATCATGAGCAGCCTCGCGGCTGGAGCGGCCAGTGCGGCCGGCGCGGCCGGGGTCAACCCGCTGTGGTATGCGACCCGGGCCACCGGCGTGGTCGCCCTGCTTCTGCTGACCGGGACCGTGGTGGCCGGCATCGCGGGCACCGCGCGGGCCGAGCTGCCCGGCCTGCCCCGGGTGGTGCTCGCGGGGGTGCACCGCAACCTGTCGCTGCTGGCGGTGGGCCTGGTCGTGATCCATGTGCTGACCACCGTGCTGGACCCGTTCGCCGGGATCAGCCTGGCCGCCGCGGTGATCCCGTTCAGCTCGGCCTACCGCACCGTGTGGCTCGGCCTCGGCGCCGTCGCCCTCGACCTGCTGCTCGCGGTCCTGCTCAGCAGCCTGGTGCGGGACCGGCTGAACTACCGGGTCTGGCGGGCGGTGCACTGGCTGGCCTACGCGAGCTGGCCGGTCGCGCTGTGGCACGGGCTCGGCACCGGGACCGACACCCGGCTGCCGGTGCTGCTCGCCGTCGACGTGCTGTGCCTGGCTGCCGTGGCGGCCGCGGCCGGCTGGCGGCTGTCCCTGGCCAGCCCGGGGCCCCGGCGCACCGCGGGGATCGCCGCGCTGATCGGGATCCCGCTGGCCACTGCGATTTTCACGTTCCTCGGCCCGCTCCAGCCCGGCTGGGCCCGGCGGGCCGGCACCCCCGTGCCGCTGCTCGCCGCCCTGGGCGTGGTCGCGCCGGCCCGGCTGACGGCCGGATGGCGCCGCCAGGACGGGCCCGCCAGCCTGGGCCAGCATGAGGCGCTGTACGGCCCGCTGCCCCGGGCCGAGCGCCACCGGCCGGACCGGGGCGGCGGCCTGGCCAATGCTGTCGCCGCGGCGGGCCTGACCGGCCGTGGCGGTGCCGGGTTCCCGGCCGGGGTGAAGATGAAGTCGGTGGCGTCCCGGCGGGGACCGGCCGTGGTGGTGGCCAACGGCATGGAAAGCGAGCCCGCCAGCGAGAAGGACCAGGCCCTGCTGAGCCGGGCACCGCACCTGGTGCTCGACGGTGCGGTGCTGGCCGCCCGGGCCGTCGGGGCCACCGCCGTGCACGTATGCCTGGACCAGACCCGCGCCGCGCAGGTGCAGACCGTCTGGTCGGCGGTGCAGGAGCGCGCGCTGGCCGGCCTCGGCGACGTGCCCATCACCATCAGCCAGCTTCCGCGCCGGTACGTGGCCAGCGAGGAGACGGCACTGATCAGCTGGCTCAACGGCGGGGAGGCCAAACCCACGGTGACCCCGCCGCGCCCGTTCGAGCGGGGCGTGGCCCGGCGGCCCACCCTGGTGGCGAACGTGGAGACGCTGGCCCATGTGGCGCTCATCGCCCGGTACGGCCCGGCCTGGTTCCGGCAGGCCGGATCGCCCGACGCGCCGGGGACCATGCTGGTCACCATCACCGGTGCGGTGCGCATGCCCGGCGTGTTCGAGATCGAGGCCGGCGCGCCGGTTGGTGACGTGCTGGCCATGGCCGGCCCGGATCCCGGGGGGAGCCTGCTGCTCGGCGGCTACTTCGGCACCTGGCATCAGGCCGGGGACATCGCCCGCCGGCCGCTGTCCGCGGCCGGCCTGCGGCCCGCGGGCGCGTCGGCCGGGGCCGGGGTGCTGCTCATGCTCGCGGCGGGCGGCTGCGGGGTGGCGGAGACCGCCCGCATTCTCCGCTACCTGGCCCAGCAAGGGGCCCAGCAGTGCGGGCCGTGCCGGTTCGGCCTGCCGGCGATCGCCGACGACTTCACCCGGCTGGCCGCCAGCCGGGCCGACCGCGACCTGCTCGGCCGTCTGGACCAGCGGCTGCGCGTGATTCCCGGCCGCGGGGCCTGCAAGCATCCGGACGGCGCGACGAGGATGGCCGCTTCGGCCCTGGCGGCGTTCGCCGATGACGTGCGGGCGCACGCCGCCGGCCGGGCCTGCCTGGGCGCGCGCCGTCAGCAGCGGGTCAGTTCGCCGCCGGAGCCCGCGCGGCCGGGCGGGGGCTGGCCGTGAGCGGGAAGCTGCAGGTCGATCCGGTCGCCTGCACCGGGCACGGGTTCTGCGCTGACCTGCTCCCCGAGCTCATCAGCCGGGATGAGTGGGGCTTCCCGGTGATCCGCGGGGAGGTGCCTGCCGCGCTGGCTCCGCACGCCCGCCGGGCGGTCAGGGCCTGCCCGGACCTGGCTCTGCGGCTCGTGCCGCGGCCGGTCCAGCGAGCAGAACGGGAAGGACGAGCATGACCACGGGGGACGCCATCAGGACACGGGACAGCGGCACCGGCAGCGGCCGGGCCCGCGGCGGGCACCGCAGGCCACCCGCGGCGCACGGCGGTGTCCAGGGCAACGAGCGGCTGACCGCGCTGACCGGTACCGTCCTGCTGGCCGGCTTCGCCGCCGAGGGCGTCACCATCCTGGCCCTCGGGCGGCTGCTGACGCTGCAT
The DNA here is from genome assembly GCA_036375995.1 of Streptosporangiaceae bacterium. GTDB lineage: Bacteria > Actinomycetota > Actinomycetes > Streptosporangiales > Streptosporangiaceae > DASVBE01. The sequence goes on from DASVBE010000020.1 coordinate 7,010, forward strand.
TTCTTCCTCGGCATGCTGCTCATCGGCCCGGTGCTGCTCAAGATCGGCTCGGTCTGCTACCGGTTCGTGCGCTACTACCGCGGGGCCGGTCCCTACGTGCGCAAGGGGCCGCCCGCGCCGCTGCTCCGCCTGCTCGGCCCGTTCGTGATCGCGACCTCACTGGCCGTCCTGGGCACCGGCGTGCTGCTGGCCGTCGCCGGGCCCGGCCAGGGGCCCTGGCTGTTCCTGCACAAGGCCTCGTTCGTGCTGTGGTTCGGGGCGATGGCCATTCACGTGCTGGCTTACGCCTGGCAACTGCCCCGGCTGCTCCGCGGCGCACCGGGACGGCCCGGCCGCCGGGTCCCGGCAGGCGGGCCCGCCCGCGGCGCGCTGCTGGCCGCGGCACTGGCGGGCGGCCTCGTGATCGCCCTGCTGACCATCCACCTGGAGGGAGCATGGATCACCAGCCTGGTCAGGTGACCACCGACGGGCCCGGCGGGGTGCCCGGCGACGGGCCGCCGACCCTGCCGGGCGGCTTTCCGCGGAACCCGGCGATTCCCCTGCCTTCGGAAACAGGGATACGGAAGGCTGTACCGCGGGCCGCTGGTCCCGGGCTGGCCCAGCGGTGGCGCGGGCCCGGGCGGCCCCCGCCGGGCGGCCGGCGCCGGCTGCGGGACCGCCGGTGGTTCCGGGTGTGCGCGCTGCTGCTGGCCCTGTTCCTGGCCTGGTTCAGCTGGTCGTTCGGGCACGCGATGACCGCGCCCGGCGGCGGCTCGCTGGCCCAGCGGGCCGCGGAGTGGGCCCGGGACCACTACCTCGGGCCGCTGGTCACGTTCGGTGAATGGATCACCTACCAGCCGCCGAAGACCGGCGGGAAGCCGTCGTTCTCGCTGGCCGTGCCGCATCACCAGGGGCCCGGCCACCAGGCGCCGGGCCAGGCCGGGCACCGCCACCGGCCCGCCCCGGGCTATGGGCCGCCGGCCCGGCTGGCCTCGCCCGCCGGGAAGCCGCTGCCCGGCGAGGGCCAGTGGCGGGTGCTGTACCGGGTCCATGGCCGGCCCGCGATCTACGGAACCTACCTGCGGCCGGACCGGCTGCACACGTCGTACGTGGCCGGGGTGGTGTCGATGGACCCGCGGCTGCTGAAGTTCGAGCTGCGGCCCGGCGCCCAGGACCCCGGGCCCGGCCGGTACGGCGGCACGCAGCCGGTGATCGGCCCCGGCGCGCGCCGCGGCCTGGCCGCCACCTTCAACAGCGGCTTCAAGATCGCGTCCGCGGCGGGTGGCTTCTATCTCAACGGCACCACCAAGGGGACGCTGCGGCCCGGCGCGGCGAGCATGGTCTACTACCGCGACGGGCGGCTGGCCATCGGCCTGTGGGGCCACGGCCTGCGGATGACCCCGGCGGTGGCCGGCGTCCGGCAGAACCTGCGGCCGATCGTGTGGCACGGAGCTATTCCGCGCACGGTGAACCAGAACGTGCTCAGCAACTGGGGCGCGACCCTGGGCGGCGGCTATTACGTCTGGCGGTCCGGCGTCGGGGTGACCGCCCGCGGCCGGATCATCTTCGTCTACGGGCCGGCCCTGGACGTGCGGACCCTGGCCGGGCTGCTCAAGCGGGCCGGCGCGGTTACCGCCATGCAGCTCGACATCAACCCCGAGTGGACCGACTTCATGTACTACCGGCCTGCCGGGCACCCGGCCGACCCGCGGCCGGTGGCGCTGCTGCCCGGGCAGTACCAGCCCGCCGCGCGCTACTACTCGGTGGCCGACCGGGACTTCACCGCGGTGTACGCCCGGTGACAGGCTCTGCTAGCTCGCTCGCTACGCCGGCGGGCCGGCGCGTGCGGTGGGCCCGCGCCGCGGTGCGGGCGGCCCGGCCCCGGCAGTGGCCGAAGAACCTGCTCGTGCTGGCCGCGCCGCTGGCCGGCGTATCGCTGGGGCGCGACGACGGGATCGCTTACGCGCTGGTCGCGATCGCCTCGTTCACCGCCGCCTCGGCCGCGGTCTACTACGTCAACGACGTGGTGGACGCCGAACGGGACCGCGGCCACCCCGTCAAGAGGCACCGCCCGGTGGCCTCCGGCGACCTGCCCGCCGGGCACGCCCTCGCCCTGGCCGCGGTCGCCGCCGCGGCGGCACTCGGCGCGGGACTGTGGATCGGCGAGCCCGGCCTGACCGGCATCATTGCCGTCTACCTGGCCCTGTCGGCCGGCTACTCGGCCGGCCTCAAGCACGTCCCGGTGCTGGAAGCCGGCTGCGTCGCGTCCGGGTTCGTGCTGCGTGCGCTGAGCGGTGCGGTGGCCACGCACGTGCCGCCGTCCGGCTGGTTCCTGGTCGTCTGCAGCCTCGGGGCCCTGGCGGTGGCGGCCGGCAAGCGCCGCGGTGAGCTGGCCGCGCTCGGCCCGGAATCGGCGGCCCGGCACCGCCCGGTGCTGAGGTTCTACCCGGCCCGCGCGCTGGACACCGCGATGATGGCGCTGATGGCCGGGCTGGTGGTGAGCTACCTGGCCTGGGCGGCGGGCGACCCGGACGCCTGGCGGCGGGGCTGGCACCTGGCCAGCGCAGTGCCGCTGGCCGTGGCGCTGGCCCGGTTCGGCTGGCTGGCCGGCCGCAGCGGCGGCCGGGGCGTGGAGGAGCTGATCCTGTCCGACCGGGTGATGACGGCCGCCGAGCTGGCCTGGCTGGTCCTGTTCGCCGCGGGCCTGTAAGCCGCCCGGCCGGCGGTTTTCCCGCGCCGGTGTCACATTCCGCCGCCTGGCGGTGCTTAGCTGGCGGAGAGGATGACATGGAAGCCAGCTACGTGACCCGGACGGGCCCGCCGCCAGGAGCCACGTTCTCCGCGTTCGAGCGGTTCTACCGGGAGAACTACGCCACCGTCGTGCGGATCGCGCACGGCGTGACCGGTGACGCGCAGGCCGCCCAGGACGTCGCGCAGGACGTGTTCGTCAGCGCGTTCCGGCGGTTCCCCAACCCGGACGGCGCGCCCGAGGCCGCGGGCTGGGTGCGCGCCGCGGCCGCGCACACCAGCCTGAACTCGATCCGCGGTGAGCGCCGCCGGGACCGCCGCCAGCAGCAGTGTGCGGCCGCGCCCCCGCCGGACAGCCCCGAGGAGAGCGTGCTGGCGGCCGAGTCCCGGGCCGAGGTGCGCCGCGCGCTGCAGCGGCTGCCCCGGCGCTCGGCGGCCGTGCTCGTCCTCCGCCACAGCGGCCTGAGCTACGCCGAGGTCGCCGAGGCCATGAACGTCAGTGTCGGCCACGTCGGGACCATGCTCCGCCGGGCCGAATCCGCACTACGCAAGGAGCTCCAGAAATGAGCCACGTACCGGTCCCGGTACTGCGCCGGATGCAGGACGAGCCGCTGGCCGTCCCGGACGCGGACCGCCGCCACCTGGCCGGCTGTGCCCGCTGCCAGGACGCCCGCCGCGCCGCCGCGGCCGACGCGGCGTTCGCCGCCCGACTGCTCCCGCCGCCCCCGGCGGACCTGGACACCAGCGCGGAGTGGCAGAAGCTGATCGCCCGGCTGCGGGCCCCGGCACCCGCCCCGGCGGGCTCTCGCCGGCCCGCACGGCCGGCCAGGGACGCGGCCCGCGCCCCGCGGCGGCTGCCCCGGCGGCTGGCCGCCTCCCTCAGTACCGGCACCGCGGTCACGGCCGGGGTGCTGCTCGTCGGGGCCGCCGCGGCGGCCACGCTGACCACCGTCTACGCGCCGACGCACGTGGCCACGGTGCCGGTGACCTCCGCCGACCTGAACGCCTTCCGGTCGATCACCAGCCTGGGCGAGGGGCTGACGGGCGGTCTGGCCAGCCGCGGCCCGACCACCCTGCCCTACGGCCAGCTGACCTGGCACGCGGCCGGCCAGGCCCGCAAGGTGACCTCGCTGGCGCAGGCCCAGGCGCAGACCGGGCTCACCGGCCTGGTCCCCGCGCAGCTGCCGCAGGGCATCGGGCCGGTCCGCGGCATCATGGTCCAGCCCCAGGTCACCGCCACACTGAAATTCAGCGCGAACGCCGGGCACGGCGTCGGCGGGAGCACGCTGACCGTCCGGGCCGGCCCGGGTGTGCTGGTCCAGTACGGCGGCCAGCCGGGACAGCCGGCCCCCGGCACCCTGATCGTGGCCACCATGCGGCGGCCGGTCGCCACTTCCACCGGGGCCACCGCCGGCCAGCTCGAGGACTTCCTGCTGGACCGGCCGGGCGTGCCGCCGGTGCTGGCCCAGGAGATCCGGATGCTCGGCACGTCGGCGCTGCCGGTGCCGGTGCCCTCCGGGGTGACCGCGCACCACCTGACCCTCGGCGGCGCGCCCGCGGTACTGCTCAGCGGGCCGTCCGGGGCGGCCTCGGGGGTGGTCTGGGAGAGCAAGGACGGCGTCGTGCACGCCGTGGCCGGCCTGGTGACCAGCGCGGACATCCTGAATGTCGCCCGCCAGCTCACCTGAGCCCGCCGGCCCGGCGGGGGACGCGGGGGCCGGCCCGGCCGCTGCGTCCCCCGCCGTGCACGCCATGGACCTGCGCAAGCAGTACCGCCGCACGGTCGCGCTGGCCGGCCTGTCGATGACCGTCCAGCGCGGTGAGGTGTTCGGCTTCCTGGGCCCGAACGGGGCGGGCAAGACCACCGCGGTCAAGATCCTGCTCGGCCTGGTCCGGCCCACCGGCGGCGACGCGATGGTGCTCGGCGCCCCGGCGGGCGACCGGGAGGCCCGGCAGCAGATCGGCTACCTGCCCGAGCTGTTCCGGTTCCAGGCCTGGCTGACCGCCCGCGAGGTGCTGATCCTGCACGCCCGGCTGCTCCGGCTGCCACGGCCGCGGTGGGCGCCCGCGGCGGCCGAGGCGCTCGCCGCGGTTGGCCTGGACGGCCGCGGCGACGACAAGGTCGGCACCTTCTCCAAGGGCATGCAGCAGCGGCTCGGCCTGGGCGTGGCCCTGCTCGGCGAGCCCGCGCTGGTCATCCTGGACGAGCCGACCAGCGCCCTGGACCCGGTCGGCCGGCACCAGGTCCGGCTCATCATCAGGGACCTGCGCGAGCGGGGCACAGCGGTGTTCCTCAACACCCACCTGCTGGCCGAGGCCGAGCAGGTGTGCGACCGGGTCACGGTCATCAGCAAGGGCCGGGCACTGGCCACCGGGCCGCCCGACGAGCTGCGCCGGGCCCGGCCGGTGGTCAGGTTCCGGGTCAGCGGGCTGCCGCCGGGCTGGTGGCAGCCGCTCGCTAACGGCGCGCGGTGGAAGGACGACGGGGACTGGCTGCTCGCTGAGGAGCTGGACCCGGAGCGGATCCCGGACGTGGTGGCCGGCGCGGTGGCGCTGGGCGGCCGGGTCGAGGCCGTGGTGCCCGAGCAGCAGAGCCTGGAAGCGAGCTTCCTCGAGCTCCTGGGGGAGCGATGAACGCGATCTGGGTGCTGGCCCTGCTGACCTTGCGGGAGGCGCTGCGGCGCAAGCTGGTGGCGGCGGGCGCCGCGGTGTCGGTGGCCCTGATCGGGCTGAGCGCCTGGGGGTTCTGGAAGCTCAGCCACAACCACACGATGACCTCGGGCGAGGTCCAGCTCGTCATGCCGCAGGCGTTCGTGCTGTTCATGTTCATGTTCAGCTTCGTGGTCGCGCTCAGCGCGTCGGCCATCGCCTCGCCGGCGGTGTCCAGCGAGGTGGATTCCGGTGTGCTGCAGACGGTGGTGACCAGGCCGATCCGGCGCAGCGACGTGATCCTGGGCAAGTGGGCCGGGCTGGCCGCGCTGCTGGCCGCCTACTCGCTGCTGGTCACCGGGGTGATGGCGGCGGTCGTGCACGCGGTCAGCGGGTTCACCGTGCCCAATGTCCTGGCTGCCGCCGGGTTCCTGTTCGCCGAGGGCGCCGTGCTTCTCACCCTCGTCCTGCTGCTGAGCACGCGGCTGTCCGCGCTGGCCGCCGGGGTCATCGGGGTGGCGCTGTTCGGCATGGCCTGGCTGGCCGGCGTGGTCGGGACCCTCGGCGTCGCGTTCCATGTCCCGGCTCTGCACACCGCGAGCGAGGTCAGCATGTACGTGCTCCCCACCGACGGACTGTGGCACGCCGTCATCTACTATCTGGAGCCGCCCGCCTACGTGACCCAGACCCTCGGCGGGCTGGCCGAATCCCACGGCGGCAACCCGTTCTTCACCGCCGCGGGCCCGACCTGGCCGTACCTGGTGTGGGCGGCGCTCTGGTTCGTGCTCGTGCTGGGGCTGGGCCTGGTGAGCTTCGAGCGCCGCGAGCTGTAGGCCCGGCCGGCGGCAGATCACCCTGGGGCAGTCTCCCGGCCACGAATCGGCTACTACAATCTCCGTAGTAATCAGATCCCGTGCAGCCGGCGCCGTGCGCCAGGGAGCCGACGTGAACCATGTGTCTTCCGGACCCGCAGGCCCGCCCTGGCCCCCGGCCAGCCGGCCCGCCGGGGTCACGGACCCGCCCGTCCCGGCGGCCCCGGCCGTCCCGCAGGCCCTCCGCGGGCCAGCCGCCCGCAGGCCCGGGCCAGCAGGCGGGCCCGGTTCCGGGTGGCGGGCCTGGCTGACCGCGCCCGGGGCGCTGCGGGTCCCTGAGATCACGGCCTGGTTCTGGATCATCAAGGGCCTGTCCACCGCCCTGGGGGAGTCCACCTCGGACTACCTGGTGCACGCGATGCCCCCGGTGCTGGCCGTGCTGCTCGGCTTCGCCGGGTTCGCGGCCGCGCTGGCCGTGCAGTTCTCGGTGCGCCAGTACACCGCGGTGGCCTACTGGCTGGCCGTGGTCATGGTGGGCGTGTTCGGCACGATGGCCGCGGACGTGCTGCACGTCGGCTTCGGCGTGCCCTACATCGTGTCCTCGGTGCTGTACGCGGCGGCCCTGGCCGCGGTGTTCGTGAGCTGGCAGCGAACCGAGCGGACGCTGTCCATCCACACCGTCGATACCGCCCGCCGGGAGGCGTTCTACTGGGCCGCGGTGGTGGCCACGTTCGCGATGGGCACCGCGGTCGGCGACCTCACCGCGGTCACCCTGCACCTGGGCTACGCCGGGTCGGCGGTGCTGTTCGCCGGGCTGATCCTGGTCCCGGCCGCGGGCTACCGGTGGGGCGGCTGGAACCCGGTGCTCAGCTTCTGGATGGCCTACGTGCTGACCCGGCCGCTCGGCGCGTCGGTCGCCGACTGGCTGGGCAAGCCCAAGGCGGTCAGCGGCCTGGGCCTGGGCGACGGGCCGGTGTCCCTGGTGCTGCTGCTGCTGATCGCGGCGTTCGTCGGCTATCTCGCGGTGACCGGCAGGGACGTCCAGCGGCCCGCCGCCGCGGTAGCCGGCCGGGGCGCGTAGCCGCGCAGGTCACCGGCCCGGTGGGCGAGCACCTGGGCGGAGTCCGCCTGGGCGATCTCGACCTGGTCGTGCAGGTCCACGGTGAGCCGCACGGCCACCGCGCCGGAGGCCAGGGCCAGGGCCGCCGCGGCCGCGGCGGCCCACGGGCGGAACCGCGGCGCGGAGCTGAGCAGGGCCCGGACCCGGGTGCTGACGTCGGTGTCGGCCGCGGCCAGCCGCCCGGCTGAGCTCTCCGGTGGCCGGTTCGCGCCCCGGCTGGCCCGGGCCAGCGCGCGGGCGACCACCCGGCCGTCGCCCACCTCCTCGGCCGCCAGCTGGTCCGCCCACAGCTCCACGGCCAGCCGCACCTGCCTGGCCACCGGCCGCAGCAGCGGGTTCGCCGCCGCGGCCAGCGCGGCCGCCAGCACGTAGCCCGCGTGGAACCGGCGCAGGTGCGCGTTCTCGTGGGCCAGCAGCGCCCGCCGCTCGTCGGCCGGCAGCAGCCGCAGCATGCCGGCCGACACCACGATCGCGCCGCGCAGTGGCACGGTGAACGCCGCCGGGTGCTCGTCCGGGGTGATCCGCAGCCGGTGCGCACCGCCGGCCAGCGGGCCGCACGCCCGGCTGGCCCGGACCAGATCACAGCCTGCCTGCGCGGCAAAGCCCGCTGCGCTGACCAGCAGCACGGCCGCCGCCACCCCGGCCAGCGTGGCCCAGGTCGCGGGCAGCAGCCGCCACGGCCGCAGGTCCGCCCCGGACCAGCCGCCCAGCGCCGCGACCAGCGGGTTGCGGGCCAGCTCCAGGAAGCCGGCCAGAGCCAGCACGACCCCGGTGGCCAGCGAGGTGGCCAGCGCGGCCAGGGCGAGCAGCGGCGCGGCGACCGAGGGCGACAGCCGGCGGCGCAGCGGCCCGGCCGCCAGGCCGAGCAGCCCGCTGCACAGGATCGGCACCAGGCCGAGGAGGATCATGCCGGGCCGGGTCCGGGCTCGCCGCCGGGGCCGAAGCCCGGGCCCGTATCAGGGCCGGCCGGTCCGCTGTCCGCCAGCAGGTCGCTGAGCAGCTGCTCGTCCTCGGGGCTGAGGTCCGCGACGAACCGGGACAGCACGCCCGCCCGGTCGCCGCCGCCCTGCAGCAGGGCCAGCATCCGCCGGGCGGTCATCGACGCCTGGGCGTCCGCGGGCCCGCCGCGCAGCTCGTAGGCGAACCCGCGGCCGGCCTGGGCCCGGGACACCGCGCCCTTGGCGTGGAGGCGGGAGAGCGTGGTCATCACGGTCGTGTAGGCCAGCTGGTCGCCCAGCTCGGCCCGGACCTCGCCGGGCGACATCGGGCGGGCCGCCGCGGCCAGGCAGGCCAGGATCTCCCGCTCGAGACCGCCGCGCTGACGTCCGCGTGGCCTGGGGGGCACTGCGCCTCCTGGTGCTACTGACTGCCCCGTGCTACTGACTGCGTAGTACGGCAAATCTGATGGTAGGAGTCATCTTCTCATGTCCTGGCCAGCCTTATGGCCTGGCCAGCGCGGTGCCGTCGGCTGGGCGGCCGGCGCCTCCCGTCACCCGGCGCTGCATTGTCCGCGCCGTTCGGGGTCCGCTGGCTGGCTGGTTAGCTGGCGGGGCGGTAGCGGTCCAGGATTGCGGCGCGGAGCGGGGCCTCGGCGACGCCGAGGGCGGACAGGATGGCCGGCGCCATGCCGCCGCCGTTGGTGGCGATGACCGCGAGCGCCAGGTGATCGGCTCCGGCGGTGCTGGCCTTCTGGGCCTGGGCCTCGCGCTGGGCGCATTCGAGCATCTGCTTCGCCCGGGTGGTGAGCGGCAGGTGCCCGCCGGGCAGGGAGGGGTGACGGCGGGACGGGCGGTGAACGTGCCGCCGGATCCGGCGCCAGGCCGGCCGCCGGGAGCAGCGCACCGGGCGGGACAGCGCGCCGGGGCCGAAGGCCCGCTCGACGCGGGCGCGGACCGCGTCCAGGTCGATCCCGATCGTGGCCAGGGCCTCGGCGTCGATGGCGGCCGGGCGGGGGTCGCGGCCGGCCCGGGCCGTCCCGGGCAGCAGCCGCAGGATCTGCGCCCGCACCTGGTCCGGGGTGACGCCCTGCTCGCGGAGCGCGGCGCCGGCCGGGGTCCACGAGCAGGCCAGGGCGAGCAGCAGGTGCTCGCCGCCGATGCGGTCGTGGCCGAGCTGCCGGGCCTGGCTGTGCGCCTGCACCACGGTCTCCCGCAGGGCCGGGCTGAACGGCGGGGACATCATTTCCTCCCGATCAGCCGGACGTACTTGCGGTGCACGGTCTGCTTGCTGACCCCGAGCCGGCTCGCGATCTCCTGCCAGGACCAGCCGATCCGCCGCGCGTTCTCGACCTGCAGCAGCTCGAGCCGGTCGGTCAGGGTGCGCAGCGCGGCCACCGCCCGCAGGCCGGTGTCCGGGTCGTTGCTGGCGGCGCCCTCGGTGAGCTCCAGTGTCGTGTTCATGGTCGTCAGCATATGCTGACGACCTTTTCGCGTCAACATATGCTGACGCCGCGAATGGTTCTAGGGTGGTTAGCAGCAGTCAGGGCACATCACGGGGAAGGGCTGCCGATGCCTGCGGACACCATGGAACTCGCCTACGGGGTGATCGGCGAGATCGGCGCCGACGTGGCGGACATCACGATCCCTGGTGGGACCACCCGGCAGCTTCATCTGCCCGGCGCCGACATCCTGCTGCTGGCCGGGCTGACCGTGGTGTCGGCGTTCTTCCGCGGCCTGCTGACCGGCATCGTGGCGGAGACCGGCACGGCCGGCGAGGACCTCGGCCGCAGCCTGGTCCGCCGGTTCACCGGCCTGCTCGCCCGGCTCGCCCCCGGCGCCGCCGCCCCGGCTGGCTCCCACGGGGATGAGCCCGCCGGCGAAGGGCCCGCCGGGGAAGGGAGCAGCGAAGAAGGGCCCGGCGGGGACGAGGACGGCGATGTGCTGACCGACTTCCGGCAGGCCGCCGCCGACGCAGAGGCGGCGCTGACCCGGCTGGGCGCGGCGGCCGGGGCGCTCGAGCAGTACGCGGCCGGCGCCCAGGCCGAGGTGGCCGCCGCGCTGCGGAGCCTGGGCCTGCGGGACGAGCGCGTGCAGGTCCTCGCCCCGGCGGCGACCAGCCGCCTGATCGGCCAGCTGCACACCGACCTCCGCGCCACCTGACGGGCCGGCCGCCAGCTAACCGGGCAGCGGCTCGTGCCAGCGCGTCGTGATCGGCAGCCGCCGGTCCCGGCCGAAGTTCTTAGCGGTCACCTTGGGCCCCGGCGGGTACTGGCGCCGCTTGTACTCCGCCCGGTCGACCAGCTGCACCACCCGGCGGGCCAGCTCCGGCTCGTGCCCGGCGGCCACCAGCGCGGCCATGCCCAGGTCCCGTTCCACGTAGTCGTCCAGGATCGCGTCCAGCACGGCGTAGTCCGGCAGCGAGTCGCTGTCCAGCTGGCCGGGGGCCAGCTCGGCGCTCGGCGGCTTGGTGATCGAGTCCGGCGGGATCGGCGGGGTCTCGCCGCGGGCCGCCGCGGCTTCGTTGCGCCACCGGGACAGCGCCCAGACGAGGGTCTTGGTCACGTCCTTGATCGGCGCGTAGCCGCCCGCGGAATCCCCGTACAGGGTCGAGTACCCGGTGGCCAGCTCGCTCTTGTTGCCGGTGGTCAGCACCAGGTGATTTTCCTCGTTGGACAGCGACATGAGGATCATGCCGCGCACCCGGGCCTGCAGGTTCTCCGCGGCCAGGCCGTGCAGGTCCAGGTCGGCCTCGAAGGCGTCCACCATCGGCTTCACGCTGACCGTCCGGGCGTGCAGGCCCTGCCGCTGGACCAGGTCCTCGGCGTCGCTGACCGAGTGCCCGGACGAGTGCCGGCTCGGCATCAGAACCACGTGCACCCGGTCCGGCCCGAGCGCGTCGGCCGCGATGGTCGCGGTCAGCGCGGAGTCGATGCCGCCGGACAGGCCGAGGATCACCGACCGGAAGCCGTTCTTCCCGACGTAGTCCCGCACCCCGGTGACCAGCGCCGAGTAGATCTCCTCCAGGTCGCCGAGCCGCGGCCACACCGGCACGGGCGCCGTCCCCTCCCGGGCGGCCGGCCCGGCCGGCTCACCCGGCAGCGTGACCCGCCGGATCGTCATCGTCGTCCCATCCTGCGCGTCGGCCGGCGTATCACCCGGCTCCGCCGCCGGGTCCGCGGCGGGCAGCGCCAGGTCGCAGACCACCAGGGCCTCGGAGAACTGCGGGCCCCGGGCCAGCAGCGTGCCGTCCGCGGCCACGATGATCGAGTCGCCGTCGAAGACCAGCTCGTCCTGCCCGCCGATCATGTTCACGTAGGCCAGCGCCGCCCCGGCCTCCCGGGCCCGGCGCTGGCACAGCTCGAGCCGCGTGTCGTCCTTGCCCCGCTCGTACGGCGACGCGTTGGGCACCACCAGCAGGCCCGCCCCGGCCGCCGCGGTCACCGCCACCGGCCCGCCGTCCTGCCAGAGGTCCTCGCAGATCGCCACGGCCACATCGACCGCCTCGCCGCCGGAGGCGGCTCCACCGGCACCGCCACCCGCGGCGGCCAGCCGGAACACCGGCACGACCTCACCCGGCACGAAATTCCGGAACTCGTCGAACACCCCGTAGTTCGGCAGGTGGTGCTTGGCCGACGTGACGACCACCCGCCCGCCGTGCAGCAGCGCGGCCGCGTCCAGCGGCGAACCGGTCGGCCGCCCGACCCGGTCCCGCGCCCCGGCCCGGCGGTCCAGGTAGCCGGTTACCACCGCGATCCCGCCAAGACCCTCCGCGTCCAGCCGGGAAGCCGCCGCGGACACCGCCGCCACTGACGCCTCCACGAACGAGGCCCGCAGGGCCAGGTCCTCCACCGGGTACCCGGTCAGGAACATCTCGGGGAAGACGACGATCTGCGCCCCCGCCGCCACGGCCTTCCTGGTCCAGGCGACCAGCAGCTCGGTGTTCCCCGCCAGGTCGCCGACGGTCGCGTTCACCTGGGCCAGCGCAATCCGCATCTCGGGCATGTCCCCAGCCTAGGTCGTGGCCTCCCGGGGTCCCGTAACGCGTCCGAAACACGAAGCGGGCACACTGGCAGCGTGGACAGGCAGGAAGAATTCGTGCTCCGCACGCTGGAAGAGCGGGATATCCGCTTCGTCCGGCTGTGGTTCACCGACGTCCTCGGCTACCTGAAGTCGGTGTCGGTATCGCCCGCCGAGCTTGAAGGTGCGTTCGCGGAGGGCATCGGGTTCGACGGCTCCGCGGTGGAGGGCTTCGCCCGGGTCTACGAGGCCGACATGCTGGCCCGGCCGGACCCGTCGACGTTCCAGGTCATGCCGATGGGCGGCCAGCTACCCGGCGTCGGGCGGATGTTCTGCGACATCCTGCTGCCGGACGGCACCCCGTCCTACTCCGACCCGCGGTTCGTGCTCAAGCGCGCCCTGGCCCGCGCCGCGGACCTGGGCTTCAGCTTCTACACCCACCCGGAGATCGAGTTCTTCCTGCTCCGGGAGAAGCCCGAGCCGGGGGAGCGGCCACGGCCGATCGACTCCGGCGGCTACTTCGACCACACGCCGCACAGCATCGCGCACGACTTCCGGCGCAGCGCGATCGTGATGCTGGAGAGCATGGGCATCTCGGTGGAGTTCAGCCACCACGAGGGCGCGCCCGGGCAGCAGGAGATCGACCTGCGCTACGCGGACGCGCTGACCACCGCGGACAACATCATGGCGTTCCGGCTGGCGATGAAGGAGGTCGCGCTGACCGAGGGGGTCTACGCGAGCTTCATGCCCAAGCCGTTCACCGAGCACCCGGGCTCGGGCATGCACACCCACATGTCGCTGTTCGAGGGCGACCGGAACGTGTTCTACGAGCCCGGCGCCAAGTACCAGCTCTCCAAGATCGGCCGGTCCTTCATCGCCGGGCTGCTCACCCACGCCGCCGAGCTGACCGCGGTGTGCAACCAGTGGGTGAACTCCTACAAGCGGCTGTGGGGCGGCGACGAGCGCACCGCGGGCAACGGCGGCGAGGCCCCCGCGTACATCTCCTGGGGGCACAACAACCGGTCCGCGCTGGTCCGCGTGCCGATGTACAAGCCGCAGAAGGGCAACGCGACCCGCATCGAGTTCCGCTCCCTGGACCCGGCCTGCAACCCGTACCTGGCCTACGCGGTCCTGCTGGCCGCCGGGCTCAAGGGCATCGAGAAGGACTACGAGCTGCCGCCCGGTGCCGAGGACGACGTATGGGCGCTGACCGCGGCCGAGCGCCGGGCGATGGGCATCGAGCCGCTGCCGCAGAGCCTGGCCGAGGCCATCAACGCGATGGAGCGCAGCGAACTGGTCGCCGAGACCCTCGGCGAGGAGGTCTTCGACTTCTTCCTGCGCAACAAGCGGGACGAGTGGCGAGAGTACCGCCGCCAGGTCACCGAGTTCGAGCTGGACCGCTACCTGCCCGTGCTGTGACCCGCGGACCGCGCCTGTGGCCGGCCAGGCTGGCTACGGTGCACTGGTGAGCACCTCGCGGGGGATGACCCTGGCCGGGCGGCTGGCCTCGCTCGGGTTCGCCGACGCCGCGGCGGCCCAGCGGCTGATCACCGGCGGGCTGGCCACCGGCCGCCGCGCCGACGACGACGAACTGCTCCGCGCTCTCGCCGCGGCGGCCGACCCGGACGCCGCGCTGGCCGGCCTGGCCCGGCTCGCCGCCGCTGACCAGCACTCCGACGGCCTGCTCGACGCGCTGCACGGCGACCAGGCGCTGCGCGCCCGGCTGATCGCGGTGCTCGGCGCCAGCCCGGCGCTCGGCGACCACCTGGCCCGGCATCCCGCGGACTGGCGGGCGCTGGCCGGACCGCAGGAGGAGCAGCCGGCCGCCGCTCAGCTCCGCGCCGCCCTGCTCACCGCGGTCGGCGCCGACCCGGACGCGGCCGAGCCGTCCGCCGATCCGGCCCGGCTGGCCGGCCGCCAGGACCCGGTCACCGCCCTGCGCCCGGCCTACCGGCGCGCGCTTCTCCAGCTCGCCGCCCGGGACCTGACCGGCGCGGCCACCGTCGACGAGGCCACCGCCGAGCTGTCCGACCTGGCCGCCGCGGCGCTCGAGGCGGCGCTGGCCATCGCCAGGTCCCGGCTGCCGCCCGGCTCGCCGCCGTGCCGCCTGGCCGTGATCGCGATGGGCAAGTGCGGCGCCCGCGAGCTCAACTACGCCAGCGACGTCGACGTGATCTTCGTCGCGGCCCCTCCGGCCGTAGGCGGCGGGGGTTCATCAGGGATTACGGTGGATGCGGCGCTGCGCACAGCCACCCAGCTGGCAGCGGGCCTGATCCGGGTCTGCTCGCAGAGCACGCCCGAGGGCGCGCTGTTCCCGGTCGACCCGAACCTGCGCCCAGAGGGCCGCCAGGGCCCCCTGGTGCGGACCCTGGCCAGCCACCTGGCCTACTACGAGCGGTGGGCCAAGACCTGGGAGTTCCAGGCCCTGCTCAAGGCCCGGCCGGTGGCCGGCGACCTGGCCCTGGGCCAGGAGTACCTGGCCGCGATCACCCCGCTGGTGTGGCAGGCCGCCCAGCGTGACAACTTCGTGGCCGACGTCCAGGCCATGCGCCGCCGGGTGCTGGACACGCTGCCCGCCGCGCAGGCCGGCCGCCAGATCAAGCTCGGCCCCGGCGGCCTGCGCGACATCGAGTTCGCGGTCCAGCTGCTCCAGCTCGTGCACGGCCGGGCCGACGAGACCCTGCGCGAGCCGGCCACACTGCCCGCGCTGGCCGCCCTGGCGGCCGGCGGCTACGTGGGCCGTCACGACGCGGCCAGCCTGGCCGCCGCGTACCGCTTCCTGCGCCGGGTCGAGCACCTGCTCCAGCTGCACCAGATGCGCCGGACCCACCTGCTGCCCGAGGACCCGGCCGCGCTGCGCCGGATCGGCCGGGCCATGGCGCTGGCCAGCGGGCCGCAGCCCGGCGACCCGGCGGACGCGCTGCTGGCCGCGTGGCGGGAGCACGCCGCGCAGGTCAGGCAGCTGCACGAGAAGCTGTTCTACCGGCCGCTGCTGGACGCGGTGGCCCGGCTGCCCGGCGACGCGGCCCGGCTCACCCCGGCCGCGGCCCGGGCCCGGCTCGAGGCCCTGGGCTACGCCAACCCGGCCGGGGCCCTGCGCCACATCCAGGCACTGACCGGAGGCGTGTCCCGCCGGGCCGCGATCCAGCGGACGCTGCTGCCGGTGCTCCTCGGCTGGTTCGCCGACGCGGCCGAGCCGGACGCCGGCCTGCTGGCCTTCCGCAAGGTCAGCGACGCGCTCGGGGACTCGCCCTGGTATCTGCGACTGCTCCGCGACGACGCCGCGGTGGCCCAGCGGATGGCCCGGCTGCTGGCCTCCAGCCGGTACGCCACCCAGCTGCTGCTGCGCGCCCCGGATTCGGTCGCCATGCTCGGCGACACCGCCCAGCTGGCGGCCCGTCCCGCGGACGCGCTGGCGGCCGAGGCGGCCGCGATCACCGGCCGGTACGACCGGCCCGAGGCCGCCGCGGCCGCGCTGCTCGCGCTGCGCCGCCGGGAGCTGCTGCGCACCGCGTCGGCCAGCCTGCTCGGCCAGGCCACGCTGGAGGACACCGGCGAGGCGCTGACCACGGTCACCACGGTGACGATCAGCGCCGCGCTGGACATCGCGGTGCGCCGGGCGGAGGAGCGCGGGGGGCCGCTGCCGACGAGGCTGTGCGTGCTGGCCATGGGCCGGTTCGGCGGGCACGAGACCAGCTTCGCCAGCGACGCCGACGTGATGTTCGTGCACGAGCCGCAGCCCGGCGCGGACGAGCAGGCGGCGACCAAGGCCGCGCACGCGGTCGCCGAGGACCTGCGCGCGCTGCTGGCCAGGCCCGGCGCGGACCCGTCCCTGATCGTCGACCCGGACCTGCGGCCCGAGGGCCGCCAGGGCCCGCTGGTCCGCACGCTGGCCTCCTACCGGGCCTACTACGGCCGGTGGTCCGCACCGTGGGAGGCCCAGGCGCTGCTGCGCGCGGAGCCGGCCGCGGGCGATGCCGAGGTGGGCCGGGCGTTCACCGCGATGGCGGACGAGATCCGGTACCCGGCCGGCGGCATCGGTGAGGCCGCGGTACGGGAGATCCGCCGGATCAAGGCCCGGGTCGAGGCCGAGCGGATGCCCCGCGGCATGGACCCGGCCCTGCACCTCAAGCTAGGCCCGGGCGGGCTGGCCGACGTCGAGTGGGTGGTCCAGCTGCTCCAGCTGCGGCACGGTCATGCCGTCGCGGAGCTGCGCACGACCCGGACGCTGACCGCGCTGGCCGCGGCCGCCGGCGCCGGGCTGGTCAGCAGCGAGGACGCCGCCGTCCTGCGCGAGGCGTGGCGGCTGGCCGCGCGGATCAGGGACGCGGTGATGCTGGTCCGCGGCCGCCCATCGGACGCGCTGCCCGCCGAGCGCGCCGAGCTGGCCGCGGTCGCCCGGCTGCTCGGCTACCGGCCGGACGCCGC
>DASVBE010000089.1:0-8659 GCA_036375995.1 Streptosporangiaceae bacterium
CGCCGCCGCCGCCGCCATTGCCAGCCACATCAGCGGGTGAGCGGCCAGACCCAGGATTAAGGATTACGGTGCCTGGGCGCCGGATCCCGGACCCTGGGCCCACCACACCGCGCGGCTGACCCGAGGCCGGCCGGCCAGGAAAATGCTGGTCAGCTCAGGCTGACCGCCGCTTCCGGGGTCTGCACCAGGAACGTCAGCGATTCCTCGAAGTACAGCTCGACCGTGCTGGCGTCGTGCGACAGGTAGCCGATCGACACGTCCTGGCCGAGGTGCAGCTCGAAGTCGCCGCCGCGGGCGGACAGCAGCAGCGCCCCCTCGATGGCCGGGGCCCAGATGATCTCGCTGCCCTCGCCGAGTACCCGGGCCACGTGCTCACGCACCGGGTATCCGTGGTCAGCGGTCTCCGCCACCGCGGTGTACGCGTCGGCCGACAGCAGCAGCCGGTACGGCCCGGCCACACCGGCCAGCCGCAGCGCGGTCAGCCCCTGCGCGACCGCCGTCGGGTACTCCCGCGGGTCGGCCGGCAGGGAGCGGGCCGGCCCGCTCACAGCGGACCGTATCCCGGGAATTCCCGAGGCGGTCAGCCCGTAGACCACCGCCCGGTCCTCGGCGAAGGCCAGCGTGCGGGCGGCGTCCTTGACCGGCTGCCAGTCCGCGTCCTTAGCGCCGCGGGCCACGTCGTCCACGGCCGCCCGGGACACCGTGAACGGCACCCGCAGCTCGACCACCCGGGCCACCTCGCGCTGGCGGGCCTGCACGCCGGGCGCGGGCGGGGCCAGGTCGGTGACGTGCCCGGTGCCCACCGCGGCCAGCGTCAGGCCGGCCGGCCCGAGCACGTCGACGGCGCGGCGGCAGGCCACGTGCTCGGTGAACGTCCGCCTGGCCTCGGACTCCAGGTCGGCCCAGGCGGCCTCGGAAACCGGCGCAAGCTCGCGGTGCAGGTTATTCACGGTAGGGATCTCCTGTTCAGGCTGCCGATGCCAAGGGAACCAGGGCTGGTGCCAGGGTCCGGGGACGGGGCCGGATCGGACGGCCCGGCCGGATCGTCCGGCCCGGCCGGATCGTCCGGCCCGGCCGGCCCCGGCGGGTCGGGGAGGTCGTCGAGGAAGTCCGCGCTCGGCACGAAGAACAGCGAGCCGGTGACCGCGGTGGAGAACTCCAGGATGCGGTCGGTGTTGCCGGGCGGGCTGCCGAGGAACATGTTGCTCAGCATCTGCTCGGTCACCTCGGGCGTGGCGCTGTAGCCGATGAAGTACGTGCCGAACTCGCCGTCGCCGTCCGGCCCGCCGCCCAGCCGCCCGAACGGCATGTTGGCCCGGACGATCTGCCGCTCGGTGCCGTCCGGATCGGTGATCGTGTTCAGCGCGACGTGCGAATTGGCCGGCTTCAGGTCGCCGGCCAGCTCGACGTCGCGGAGCTTGGTCCGGCCGATCACCCGCTCCTGCTCCTCGGTGCTGAGCCCGTCCCAGGCGCCCAGGTCGTGCAGGTACTTCTGGACGATGACGTAGCTGCCGCCGGCGAACTCCGGGTCCTCCGCGCCGATCAGCACCGCGTCGGCGGCGTCCCGGCCGTCCGGGTTCTCCGTGCCGTCCACGAACCCCAGCAGGTCGCGCTCCTCGAAGTACTTGAAGCCGTGCGTCTCGTCGGCCACTCCTGCCGCCCCGCGCAGCCGCCCGGTCAGCAGCGCGGCCAGCTCGAAGCACAGGTCCATCCGCCGGGCCCGGATGTGGAACAGCAGGTCACCGGGTGTGCTGACGGCCGAGTGCCGGGGCCCGTGCAGGGTGCGGAACGGGTGCAGCCCGGCCGGTTTCGGCCCGCCGAACAGCCGCCCGTACAGCTCCGCGCCGATCCCGGCGACGCAGGCGAGCGCATCGTCGGGGACCCGGAAGCCGACCGACCGGGACAGGCCGGCCAGGTCGGCGAGGACGTCCCTGACGGCCTGCTCGCCGCCCTGCGCCACGGTGAAGACCAGGAAGATCGCCGTCTCGGTGAGCGGCGTCAGCACCGGCTGCGGCCGGGGCGGCCGCGGTGGCTGAGCCGGCCGCGGTGGCTGAGCCGGCCGGGACGGCTGGGACGGCCCGTCGGCACCGGTCGTGGTCATCGCGGGCGCGCTCAGCGGTCCTCGACGTGGCAGGACCAGGACGCGGACTTCGACCGCCGGCACACGACCGCTTGCCCGGCGGGCCCGGCTGCCGCGCTGCCGTCACCGCCCCCGGCCTGGCCGGCCCGCCATGGCGCCGTGGTGTGGCCCTCGAGCAGGGCGTCGATCGTCTGCAGCCCGGGGTCGCGCGACTCGGGGTGGTGCTCGTAACCGGCTGCGCCCAGCGCCATCGCGATGGCCAGCGCGAGGAGGTTCTGCTCGCTCGGCGCCCGCGGGACGTCCGCGCCGTCCTCCGGCCGCAGCCGGATGCCGTGGCTGGGAACGTCGATGATGTCCGCCGTGTAGCTGCCGGTCACGGTGCGGCCTCCGGTTCCGTTGCGTCCTCCGTTGAGTCCTGTGAGCCAGGTGTATCAGGTTGGGGCCGGTTAGCGCCGGGCCGGTGCCGCTGATAGTGCCGTGCCACCCGGGCCCGGTTCCCGCACACCGCCGAGCACCACTCACGCCGCGGGTGCGCGCGGACGAAGTACAGTACGCAGCCGGGCCCCGGGCAGGCCCGCAGCTGGCCCGCGTCCGGGCCGGTGAACAGCAGCACCGCCGCCTCGGCGATCCAGCTCAGCGCGGCCTCCGGGCCGGTGCCCGCGGACCGCAGCGTCCGGGCCGGGGCGCCCGGCGGCCCGGCCCAGGTCAGCCGGGACCACAGCGGCGCCCGGGCGCACGCCGCGTTGACCGCCCGCACGGCAGCGGCAACGTCCGGCGTCCCGGTGCCCGCCGCCCTGGCCCGCGGGTCGCCGGTGACCGCCGCGGCCAGCCCGCGCAGCCCGTCACGCAGCTCACGGAACTGGCCGGCCAGCTCCCGCGCAGGACGCCCGCCGGGCAGCACCACCGCCAGCCCGGGCCCGCCGCTCGCGGCGCCCGCCGCGAACCGCCCGGCCACGGCCTGCAGCCAGGCCGCCAGGCCGGCCGCGTCCCGCAGCTCGTCGTGCAGCCCGTCGCGGTCGGCCCACACGGTGTTCATCAGCTCGACCGGCAGCGGTTCCCCCAGCAGCGGGGCTGCCGTCCCGGCTACGCCGCTCAGCGCCACCAGCTCAATCTAGTCGATGGCTTACGGATAGAACGGCGTACAGCCATTTGACTCGATCCCTGGTCCCGTGCCACAGTGCTAATGACCGGCATGTCTGTCAGACATTAGCCTGAGAACAACCGCGCGCGTGGCTGGCCTGGGCGGGGCGGCGGACAGGTACAGCTGCGTACGAGGAGAAGGTCATGACCGCTGCGGGCTTCCATGAGGGGGAGCGCGCCGTCCAGCGCCGGGCCGGAACCGAGCACGACGCGGGCCGGCTGTCGGGCATGCTGGATCCGCCCTGGCTCGACGGCGGGTTCAGCCGGTTCCTGGCCGCGCGGACCTTCGCGGTGCTCTGCGGGCGGGACGCGTCCGGGCGGCTATGGGTCTCGCCGCTGGCCGGCCGGGCCGGGATGCTGGACGCGCACGGCACGGTCCTGGAGGTCCACGCGGTCCCGGCGGCGGGCGACCCGCTGGCCGGGCTGCCGGCCGGCCAGCCGGTCGGCCTGATCGCGATCGAGTTCGCCATCCGCCGCCGGGTCCGGATCAACGGCACGCTCGACCGGGTCACCGATGAGGGCCTGGTCATCGGCGTGGACCAGGCCTACGGCAACTGCCCGCAGTACATCCAGATGCGCGAGCTGCGCCAGGTCCCGGCGGCCGGCCTGGTGCCGGGCGCGGCCCCGGCCCTGGCCACCGGCGCCGGCCTGCGCGGCGAGCTCAGCGAGGAGGACGCCGGCCAGATCCGGCGGTCCGACACGTTCTTCCTGGGCACCGTTCATCCCTCCCGCGGTGCGGACTGCTCGCACCGGGGCGGGCCGATGGGCCTGGTCCGGGTGGAGGGGAACGAGCTGTGGTGGCCGGACTATCCGGGCAACAAGATGTTCAACAGCCTGGGCAACCTGGCCGTCGACCCGGCGGCCGCGCTGCTGTTCGCCGGCTTCGGCAGCGGCCGGGTGCTGCACCTGTCCGGTACCGCGGTCACCGAGTGGGGCACCCCCGGCGGGCCTGGCGACGACGGCGGGACCGGCCGCCGGGTCCGCTTCACCCCGTCGGCCGTGCAGTCCGGCCCGCCGCTGCCCGTCCGGTCCCGCCAGGTCGCCCCCTACCAGCAGAACCCGCCGCTGACCTAACCCGGCCAGCCCAGCGGCCATCCGTCCGCGCAGGCAGGTGGAACCGCCTCGTTAGACTCGGCGGGTGGATGCGCGGGGGCCGGCCCTGCTGGCCGTCAGCGACCTGCACGTCGGCTACCCGGACAACCGGCCGATTGTCAGCAGCCTGGAACCGGCCAGCGACGGCGACTGGCTGATCGTCGCCGGCGACGTGGCCGAGACCGCGGCCGACCTGGAATGGGTGCTGCGCCAGCTCACCCGGCGGTTCGCCACCGTGATCTGGGTCCCGGGCAACCACGAGCTGTGGACCACCCGCCGTGACCCGGTCCAGCTCCGCGGCGTGGCGCGCTACGAGCACCTGGTCAGCCTGTGCCGGTCCCTCGGCGTGCTGACCCCCGAGGACCCGTACCCGGTCTGGCCGTCCCCGGCCGGCCCCGTCACCGTGGCCCCGCTCTTCCTGCTCTACGACTACAGCTTCCGCCCGGACGGCGCCGCGACCCGGGAGGAAGCCCTGGAGATCGCCAGGAACGCGGGCGTGATCTGCACCGACGAGTACCGGCTGCACCCCGACCCGTACGCCAGCCGGCCTGAGTGGTGCCACGCCCGGGTCGAGGCGGCCCGCGCCCGGCTGACCGCGCTGAACGGCGCCCCGGTCGTGCTGGTCAACCACTGGCCGCTGGTCCGCGAGCCGACCAGGGTCCTGCGCTATCCGCAGTTCGCGCAGTGGTGCGGCACCGACCTGACCGCGGACTGGCACACCGCGTTCAGCGCCGCCGCGGTGGTCTACGGCCACCTGCACATCCCGCGGACCACGCACTACGACGGCGTCAGGTTCGAGGAAGTGTCGGTCGGCTACCCGCGCGAGTGGCGCCGCCAGCAGCAGCGCCAGCCGCCCCGCCCGCCCTGGCTGCGCCAGATCCTCCCCGCACCGGACGCGCCAGGCACTCCGGACGCGTCCGGCACTCCAGGCCCGCCGGGCACACCGGGCCCGCCGGGCACACCGGGCCCGCCGGGCACTCCGGCCGCACCGGACGCGCCATGATCGAGGAAATCCTGCCCCCGGCGGTCAGCGCGGTGGACACCACCGATGACCCGCCCGGCGCGGCCCTCCTCCCCGCCGAGGAAGAGATCATCAGCCGCGCTGTCGCCTCGCGGCGGCGCGAGTTCACCACGGTCCGGCACTGTGCCCGGCTCGCCCTGGCCGGCCTGGGCCTTCCCCCCGCCGCCGTGCTGCCCGGCGAGCGCGGCGCGCCGCAGTGGCCGGACGGCGTGGTCGGCAGCATGACCCACTGCGCGGGCTACCGGGCCGCCGCGGTCGCCCCCGCTGCCGTGGTGCGCACCATCGGCATCGACGCGGAACCGAATAAGCCGCTGCCCGGCAGCGTGCTCCCGGTGATCAGCCTGCCCGCGGAGCGCGACGCGCTGACCGCGCTGGCGGCCGCCCGCCCTGGCGTCTGCTGGGACCGCCTGCTGTTCTGCGCCAAGGAGAGCGTCTACAAGGCGTGGTTCCCGCTGACCAGGCAGTGGCTCGGCTTCCAGCAGGCGGAAATCAAGATCATGGATTACGGAGTTTTCGAGGCCCGCCTCCTCGTCCCCGGCCCGTCACTGACCGGGTTCACCGGCCGCTGGCT
Source organism: Streptosporangiaceae bacterium (assembly GCA_036375995.1). GTDB lineage: Bacteria > Actinomycetota > Actinomycetes > Streptosporangiales > Streptosporangiaceae > DASVBE01. The sequence continues at coordinate 5,905 of DASVBE010000089.1, forward strand.
GGTCCGCGACGGCCTGGTGCTCACCGCGATCGCGGAACCCCATCCATCACATGATGTAGTCATTGAGTAACGGTCGGCCAGCTGATGGCGGCGTTGCGCCAGCTGGCCGGTTTCCGGGTTTCCGCACGTCGCCACCTTGTTCTCGGTAAGTTGCCGCGGGACAGGCGTCCACCGTGCCATCTGGCCCCGACCGCGGGCGAGCTCTCGCCGGTGAACGCGAAGCCGCGAGGTCTGGAGCGTGATGCCCGAAGCAGCCCGGCACGCCAAACCGAAGTCCCCGGCCCGGAAAATGGCCGGGCTATCCATAGCCGCAGCAACCCTGGCCGGTATCGCTGCGGCTTTCGTGTTCCTGCCGGGCAGTGGCCCGGCCCAGGCCGCCCCGGACAGCGCGCTGGCCCAGCCGCCCGCGGTCACCCTGCCCACCAACCGGCCGGACGTGACCCCCAACCGGCTGGCCGCCACCATGCATCAGACCTCGGCGCGGCTGGAGACCCGCGCCGCCGCGGCCAGGGCCCGCGCCGCGGCCCACCGCCGGCACCTCGCGGAACTCGCCGCGCAGAAGCGGGCCCAGCAGGAGCAGCAGACGCCCGCCCCGGTCAGCACCCCGACCACGCCCCCGCCGTCGGCGCCGCCCTCGTCACCGCCGCCGTCCAGCGGCACCGACGCGGCGCACTCCGCGCTGGGCATCTGCATCCGCAACGCCGAAGAGGGCGGCAGCTACGCCTGGGGCCCGGGTAACGGCGGCGGCGCCTACCAGTTCCTGGAAAGCACGTGGGAGCACTACGGCGGCGCGGCCAGCGAGTTCGGTGTGGCCGGCCCGGCCTACCAGGACCAGATCTTCGACAACGCCATCGCCGCCGGCGGCGCATCAAACTGGACCAACTACGACGGCTGCTGAAAGCGATCGATGTCACATCGCTTCACTAAGAAGCTAAGCAATGTGGCATCGATCGGAATCGCCGCGGGAGCGACGGTGCTAGCGGGGCCTGAGTGGCCGCCGGGCCGGACGGCCGCCGGGCCTGTGTGACCGGCCGGCCGATGCGGCCGGCCGAGGCCGCCGGCCTGCGGGCCGGGTTGGCCGGTGGGCCTGTGTGGCCGGCCGGGCCGGCGGCCGGCTGGGCTGGTGGCCGTCGGTCTGTGTGGCCGGTGGGCGTGTGCGATCGGCGAGGCCGGCGGCCGGCGTGGCCGGGTTGGCCGGTGGGCCGGCGTGGCCGGCCGGGCTGGGCGGTCTTCAGGCCTGTGTGGTCGGCCGGGCTGATAGCCGGCGGGTCTGGGTGGCCTGGCGGGCGGGCGTGGTCAGCGGGCGGAACGATCCGGGCAGCCCAGGTGACGGCCTGAACCGGAGCGGCCGGGCCTTCGTATTTCAGGTAGGCCGCTCCCGGTCAGGCGCTGGCCGGGACGGATACATGGAAGTCCACTGGCTGGCATGGCGGGAAAGCAGGGATCGGCCCGTGGGCACAGTGCGGCAACCCGGAGACGGCTGGCCGGGCCAGCCGGGTGACCTGCAGCTGCGGCTGCTGGGGCCGGTCGAGCTGAGGACCGGCGGGCGGCCGGTGGACTGCGGCCCGGCCCGGCAGCGCACCGTGCTCGCCGCCCTCGGCGTGGACGCCGGCCGCCTGGTGCCGCAGGACCTGCTGATCGCCCGGGTCTGGGGCGACGCCCCGCCGCCGGGCGTGCGCAGCGGCCTGTACAGCTACATCACCCGGCTGCGCCGGGTCCTGCACGCGGCCGGGGTCCCGGGCGCGGCGGCCGGGCTGGTCAGCTGCCCCGGCGGCTACCTGCTCGAGCTCGACCCCGCTGCGGTGGACCTGATCCTCTTCCGGCGGCTGACCCGGGCGGCCCGGCAGGCGCCGCCCGGACCGGCAGCGCTTGGCCTGCTCGACGGGGCGCTCGCGCTGTGGCGCGGCCCGGCCCTGGCCGGCCTGACGAGCACCTGGGCCAGCACCACCCGCGACCTGCTGGAACAGCGGCGGGTAGACGCGGTGCTCGGCTGGGCGCGGGCGCACCTGGACGACGGCCGGCCGGGGACGGTGATCGGCGCGCTGCGCGACCTGCTGCCCCGGCACCGGCTGGTGGAGCCGCTGGCCGCCCGGCTGATCGAGGCCCTGTACGCGGACGGGCGCGCGGCCGAGGCGCTGGACTGCTACGCCGGGGTACGCGCCCACCTGGTGGCCGAGCTGGGCACCGAGCCCGGGCCCGAGCTGCGCCAGCTGCACCAGGCCATCTTGCGCGGCGACCCGCCGCCGACGGCCCCGGCCGCGGGCCTTGCCGAGGACGACAACCTGGCCGCCGTCGGCCCGGCGCAGGCCGGGCTGCGCTGCGCGCACCACGCGGTGGCCCCGGCCCGCGCCGTGCGCGGTCCCGGCGGGGCGCGCCGCCCGCCCGTCGCCGCCCGGCGGCCCGCCGCGGCTGCCCGTTTCCGGTGCCGCTGGGCCAGCTGCTAACAGATCAGCGCCCGGCCGCCGCGGCCGTCCGTTCCCGTGCTGCTGGGCCGGCTTCTGGCCGGTCAGCGCCCGGTCACCGTGGCCGCCCCGGGCGTGGTCCCGGCGGGGCCCTGGCGCCCGGCCGCCGCTGCCGGGCGGCCCGCCGCGGCTGCTCGTTCCCGGTGCCGCTGGGCCAGCTGCTGGCCGCGCGGCCCGGGCCGGCTGCGCACCGGCGCTGCCCAGCTTCTGGCCGGTCAGCGGCCGGCCGCTGGGGCCGGCTCGGGGCCGGTTCCGGCCTCTGGCGCCATGGCTGTCCGGGCCTGCCGTTCCGG
>DASVBE010000075.1:0-2736 GCA_036375995.1 Streptosporangiaceae bacterium
GACTGCCCAGCCCGTTCGGCTAAATGGGCGCAGCCCGAACCGAACCGGGACGATGTGACAACGTCCCGGTTATAACCGGGTCAATGCCACATCGTCCCGGTTGCTCACCCCCGTCCGGCGGGGCGGAAGCTGGCTTTGAGACGGAAGTTATCCGTGTTGCGTGCAGCGGGCCGGGCTAGGAGTAACGCGGCGGGCGACATATCCACCGCCGCAAGCGGAACCGCGAGGCCGGCCCAGGGCCGGGTGACACAGCCTCAGGTGACACAGCCTCAGGTGACACAGGGCCCGGATGATTCAGCCGCCGGTCGCCACCGGCCGGGCGGGGTCGGTGACCCAGTTGGACCAGGAGCCGACGTAGAGCGCGGCGGGGATGCCGGCCAGCGCGAGCGCGAAGACCTCGTGGGCCGCGGTGACGCCTGAGCCGCAGTAGGAACCGACCGGCGTACCCGCGCCAGGGTCAGCGCCGAGGGCGGCGAACCTGGCGGCGAGCCCGGCGGGATCGGAGAAGGTGCCGTCCGGGTTCACGTTGCCTGCCGTCGGCGCGCTCACCGCACCGGGGATGTGCCCGGCGACCGGGTCAACCGGCTCGGTCTCGCCGCGGTAACGCTCCCCCGCCCGCGCGTCGAGGAGCAGGCCGGTCCGCGCCGTCTCCTGCGCGCCCGCCGCATCCAGCACCGGCATCTGGCCGGGCTCCGCGATGAAGTCACCGGGCACCGGGGCGGGCTCGTCCGTGCTGACCGGCAGGCCGGCCCCGGCCCAGGCCCGGTAACCGCCGTCGAGCACGCGGACGTCCGGGTGGCCGTAGTAGCGCAGCGTCCACCAGCCACGGGCGGCGCTCATCGCGTCGCTGTCGTCGTACACCACGACCGGCCGGTCCCGGCTCACCCCGGCAGCGCGCATCGCCGCCTGGAAGGCGGCCGGGTCGGGCAGCGGGTGCCGGCCCGCGGGACCGGGCGGGGCGGCCAGGTCCCGGTCCAGGTCGACGAAGACCGCGCCGGGAAGGTGGCCCTGCCGGTAGCTGTCGATGCCGGGCGGGCCGGCGAGCCGCCAGCGCACGTCGAGCAGCACCGGCGGCTCTCCGGGATCTCCGGGGTCTCCGGGTCGGTCCTGTGCCAGTTCCGCGGCGAGTTCCCCCGCAGTGACCAGCAGGCCGTCCCGGCCTGCTCGCTGGCTCACGCCGCGGTGTACATCAGCGCGGGTACCAGCTGCTCCGACGGGGTGAGCGAGCCGTGCATGCCGGTCAGCGCGGACTCCCGCGGCTCGGCCCTGGTGGCGACGATCGCGAGGGACCCGGCCGGGGCGGCCACCACGTCGCCGATCCGGCTGGTCATCGCCGCGTCCACCGGGCCGAACCAGCCTTCCTTGATCGCCTCGTCCCTGGACATCACCCAGGCCCGGTCGCCGAGCGTCTCCCGCCAGGCAGCCAGCAGGTCCGCCGCGGCACCGCGGCGCGCGTACAGATGCCGGGCCCGCGGCTCGCCGCCGAGCAGGGCCAGCCCGGACCGCAGCTCGGGGTGCTCGTCCACGTCGAACTTGTCCTCTGCCCCGATGTCCACCATGCCGTGGTCCGCGGTCACGCACATGCAGGTACCCGAGGGCAGCGCGCCGGCCAGCTGCTCGGCCAGCTTGTCCACGTGGGCCAGCTGGTTGTACCAGGCGTCCGAGCCGACCCCGAACGCGTGCCCGGTGCCGTCGAGGTCGCCGTGGTACACGGTCACGAACGCGCGGTCGTTCTCCCGCAGGGCCGTGGCCGCCTGCGCGGCCAGCGCGCCCATGCTGTCGGCGGGCCGGAAATCCGCGCCGCGCATGGTCGCCACGGTCAGGCCGGTGCCACGGAACGCGCCCTGCGTCACGTGCACGGCCGCGATGCCCGCGGCGGCGGCCCGCTCGTAGACGGTAGGCAGCGGCTGCCACTGCCTGGGGTCGATCCGAGAATCCCAGCGCAGCCCGTTGAGCAGCCGGTTCTCACCAGGGATGATGACCTGATAGCCGAGGATCCCGTGCTGGCCCGGCGGCTGCCCGGTGCAGATCGAGCCGAGGCTGGTGACCGTGGTGGACGGGAACCCGGCCGTGATGGGGCGGGAGTTGCGGGCGAGTTCGGACAGGAAGGGCGCGACGGCGGGATGGTCACGGAGCAGTTCCCAGCCCAGGCCGTCCACGATCAGCAGGCACGCGCGCCGGGTGGGCGGGAGGCCGAGGACGTTCTGTGATTCCGGCGCGCCCGGGTCGAGGGACGCGAGCATGGACGACGACAGGTCGGCGAGGGCAGCAGCCCCGTAGGACGGCACGGTCGGCGGATGTCTCGGCTCGGGCGTCATGCGGGATCCTCACCTGCTACTCGTGGGTGCCACTCAGCATCTTGCCGGAACATGGTGCCACTGGACGGGCGGCAGCGGCAAAACGGAACAGACTGCCAGCCACTGCCCAGCTGGTCTTCAGCTTCCGCGGATCGCGGTGGCGTCGGACAGCTCCCGCGCGAAGCTGAGCAGCTGGCGCACGGCGTCCTCGCCGTCGGCGGCCTGGCTGACCCGCAACGAGAAGTCGTCGGCCGTGATCGTGCCCAGGTAGCCGTGATCAGCCTCGCAGCTCTCGTCGCCGCAGTGGGCCGGCTCGAGCTCCAGGTGGGAAAGGACGTTCCAGCCGATGGTCAGCATGACCTCCGACGGCATGGTGACGCCGGGCACGTAGGCCGCCGGGTCGGGCACCACGCGGCTGAGGGCCACCGAGGAGATCTTG
>DASVBE010000123.1:0-4543 GCA_036375995.1 Streptosporangiaceae bacterium
GCGCATGACCTGAGCTTCCAGTCCTGCGGTGCCGTCGGTGTCCCATTCGGCCTGCCGGCCGCCAGGCAATGAGACGCTGACCCCGAACCGGCCGTTGGCAGCGCGCAGCAGATGGGCGTTGATGCCGCGATCGCGCAGTGCGTCGGCGACGCGGCGGGCCCGGTGCTCGTCCATGCCACAAGATAACTGGGCCGCGCTGCTGATCGGCTTAATGCCGCATCCAGGAAAGCTGAGAGGTTACCGAGCGGGGACCTCGAAGAGCAGTTCCAGGCCGTCCTCCTCGTCCCACTGCTCGCCGGCGGGCTCGAAGCCGAAGCCGGCGATCGTGGCCAGCGAGGCCGCGTTGTCCGGGCTGATCGACGCGCGCACCACGCGGACCTGCGGCTCGTCGGCGGCCCGGCGCAGCAGGGCCGCCAGCATGGCCCGGGCGTAGCCGCGGCGGCGGTATCCGGGGACCACCGTGTAGGCCACCTCGACCATGCCGTCGTCGCTGGGCGGGCCATGGAAGCCGGCGTGGCCGACGACGAAACCACCGGGGTCGTCCACGGCGGCGCGGGCGATCCACCGGGCGGCTTCCGGGTTCGCGGCGATGTCGGACAGCCGCAGGCGCCACAGCCCGCGCTCCGGCTCGCCGATGAAGAACTCCGGGAACTGCACCCCGGCCAGCGTGCTGGCGGCGGTCAGGTCGCCGTCCCGCAGGGCGATCAGGACCGGGCGGGTCAGCGCGACGAACCGCACCGCCACCGGCCCGGGCGCGGGGGCAGCCGGGTCCTGGCCGCTGGTCGGGGCTGTCACGGCACCGATCGTCCCGGCGGGCCCGGCGATTGTCTAGCGGTTCCCGGGTCCGGCCCCGCGCATCGCCACGCTGATCCTGCGGGACAAGGAGCACCTGGTCGCGGTCCGGCCCGGGAACGAGGAGCTGATCGAGAGCAAGCGGGCCGGCGGCACCGTCACCCCGTCCGGGGAACGGCCCAGGGCGAACGTCGCCGGCCTGACGACAGCCCTGGAGGAGTCCATCGCCCGGCCGCGCCAGGAGGCCGTCCCGGCCCGGCCCGCCGCGGGCCGCAAGGCCGCCGGGCACGCCGGGCTGTCCGCGCGCCTCCCGCACTTTGTCCTCGCCCGGTGATAAGGCTGTGGGTGAGGAGGCGCCCGATGCCCGAGCCAGCAGCGGTTACCGCGGTCTGTTACGACTGCGAGCAGGACCTGGAGCACTGCCACGGCACCGCCCTCATGCACCCGGACGGCTTCACCGAGTGCACCGATGACCCGGCCTGCCGCCTGGGCCGCGACCAGCACGTGCTCGAGGCCCCGTGCGCGGACGCGGACTGCCCCTGCGGCCTGCCCGAGCCCGCCGACCTGCCGCTGCGCGCCTCGGCCTGACCTTCGCACCTCCGCACGGCGCCGTCGTGCCCGCTCATCGCACCTCCCGGCCAGCATCCCCGGTTCATTGTCCCCCTTCAGCCCGCAATCCTGCCGGTCCGCGGCATCTGGCCCGCCGGGGACCGGCCGCGCTACGTTAGTCGCATCCCGCGGGGAGGGGCGGCCATGACAGGACCGCAGAACCCAGCCGCGGCGGGCCGTGACCAGCTCAGGGCGGGTCACGCCGACCGCGACGAGGTGCTCGAGGTACTCAAGGACGCGTTCGTCGACGGCCGGCTGACGAAGGACGAGTTCGGCGCGCGGGCGGACCGGGCGCTGGCCGCGCGGACCCGTGCCGACCTGACCGCGCTCCTCGCCGACCTCCCGCCCCTGCCGGCCTGGCCCGGACCGGATCCGGCCGGGCCGGTTCGGCCGCCCGCCGCGGCGCGCCGCTGGCCGCTGGCCAGGGCGACCGTCAGGTCCGCGCTCTGCCTGGTCCTGGCGTTCGGCTCGATGTGGACCGGCGGCCTGATCGATGAGGAGGGCCCCGGTCCCCATGCGTATGACGCCTGGCCGAAGCTGCTCTACCTCCTGGGCCTGGCCCTCGTCATCACGGCCTTCGGCATCCTGGCGTCCGGGGCGGCCACCGCGGTGGAGCAGCGGCGCGCCCGCCGGCGGCGGCCGCCCCGGCCGCGCCTGCCGGCGTGCGGCTAGTGCGTGCCGTGGAAGGTGCCGGCGCAGACGTTCTCGTAGCTGACCGGGCTGAAGGACTGGCCGTGCTGCGGGAAGAACCACTCCACGGCCTGGTACATCAGCGTCCCGTGGCACCGGCCCAGGTGGAACGCGAGCACGGTGGCCTTCTCCTGGCGGCCGGTGGCCACGCTCTGGCCCCGGCCGATGTACTCGGCCAGGCCGGTGCCGGTCGCCCGCGGTCCGCCCCAGCCTGACCAGTGGATCTTCGTGACCAGGCCCGTCGGGTCACCGCCGTTGAAGATCTTCGCCGGCTCCACCTGGCCGAACCCGCTGCCATGGGAGAAGTCACCGGCCAGGCGGCCGAGCACCGGCCGCGCCGGAGGGCTGGCCCCGGGGCCGGGGCTGGGCTGGCTGCCGCAGCCGGCCACGAGGATCATCGCCGGCAGGCCAGCGGCTAGCGCGGCGGTCCGGGCAACGGCAAGAGCAGAGGAGAGGCGCACGCTGATCATGACGTTCCTTAGCTGACTGTCGGTCGGCCCTGCCCATGAGACGGCGCACGCCCGGCTCCGGATAGGGGAGCCCTCCCCAGCCAGATCAGCCCGGCAGGATCAGCTCCCAGCCGCCGTTACTCTCCGAGACCTCGAATCCGGCGGCCAGGTATGCGCCCGGATCCTCACCCCAGGTTTCCACGGTGACCGGCCCCGGGCCGAGCCGCGCGCCGGCCGCCAGCACCAGCCGCCGGACGCCGTCGTCGGTGCGGGCGGCGGGCACGAAACCGGGCCCGTCGACGGCCCGGCGCTCCGCCTCCACCCGGCACAGCCCGATCCACTCCCCGCCGGACCGCAGCCCGAGCCACACCCCTCCGGGGGAGACCGCCCACTCCGGGTCGGGTTCCTTGTGCCCCCACTGGCCGGTGAACGTGCGCGGCAGCAGGCCGAGCACCACCTCATCGGGCAGCACCGGCAGGTCCTCGCCGCCGGACGGGCACGGGTCGGCACGGAACTCGTGGAACCCGGGCCGGGCAGTGAAGCCCGCGCCGGACAGGTCGGCCCGGCTGTGCACCCACAGCAGCCCGGCGCCCTGCTGCGTGGCCTCGGCGACCAGGTCACCGGCCAGGCCGGCGTCGGCGGGGTCGAGCAGGCACTCGGCGACCTTCTCGCCGGTGGTGGCGCGGGAGTAGTGCAGCTTCGGCATCGGGCCATTGTGACCCGGCGCATGACAGGATGCGCGGGTGGCCTTCGATGAGCTTGACGGCCGGATCGTCGCGGTGCTGGTCGGCAACGCCCGCGCCACCTATGCGGAGGTGGGCGCGAAGGTCGGGCTGTCCGCGCCGGCCGTCAAGCGCCGGGTGGACCGGCTGCTCGCCTCCGGCGCGATCACCGGCTTCGCCGCCCGGGTCGACCCGTCCGCGATGGGCTGGACCACCGAGGCCTACGTCGAGCTGTTCTGCCGCGGCCGCACCTCCCCGGGCGGAATTGCCGCCGCGGTCAGCAAATACCCGGAGGTGATCGGCGCGGCCACGATTACCGGGGAAGCCGACGCGCTGCTGCATATCCTGGCCGCCGACGTCCGGCATTTCGAGCGGGTGGTGGAGCGGATCGGCGCGGAGCCGTTCGTGGTCCGCACACGAAGTGTGATCGTTTTGTCCCGGCTGGTCAGCCGCCCGGAAGTGCTGCTCCCTGACGACCCGGGCTGATCAGGCAGGACGGGGATCCTTAACGTGTCTGGGTGGATTGGCGCGGATCTGACTGACCGTGAGATGTTCCCGGCCTGATCCGTTAAAGTCGTCGGCATGTCCGAGCGTGAGCCTGACACCTCCGCCAGCACAGCCGAATTCCGCGCCTTCGCGGGGGGCGTCCCCAGCGACAGCACGGCGCCATGGGCGATGAAGGCCTCGGGGCGCCGGGTTGCCACCCTGGCCGTCGTGGTCGTGGTCGCGGCCGCCGTCCTCGCCCTGGTCGCGGTCCTCGTCATCAACATGTGACGCCCGCCCCGGCCGCCCGGAGCGGCCGGGGCAACGCGGCACCGCGGCATCCCTGGAACTGCCCGCGTAGCTGGGCCAGGGCGGTCCAGCTGCCATTGCGGTACGTGGCTGCGGCCATCGCGCCGGAGGCGGCCAGCACAGCCGCGCCCGGGACCCGGCGGAGCTCACCCGCACCGCCGGGCTGCCGAGCATGGCGCCGGCCGCCGCCCAGCCGGACCAGCAGCGGCCGCCGATGGTTTCCAGGGCGACCAGCTCCGGTTGGCGTTGGCCGCGGCCGATGTAGATCACGTCGGATACGGGGCCCTCCTTGGGCAGCGGTGCTACCAGCCATCCAAGGCGCGCAGAAGCCGCGGAAGTCCGCCCCAAACGGGATCTATGCGGGCACCGGAAGATCCCTAACGGGATCTATGCACCATCCCGAGCGAGCGGAGGGCCGCGGCGCTGTTTCCTGACGAGCGACGCCGGCGCGACGAAGGAGCGAGGAGGGAAGGCAGCGCCTCTACTGCG
>DASVBE010000145.1:0-10862 GCA_036375995.1 Streptosporangiaceae bacterium
CGGGCCAGCGGCGGCGGCACCGCGTTGCCGACCAGCCGGAACGCGTCCGGCAGCGATACGCCCGGCGGGCGGAGGACGAACTGATCGGGGAAGCCCTGCAGCCGGGCTGCTTCGCGGAGCGAGAACGGCCGGTCCTCCAGCGGGTGCAGGAAGTACCGGGGGTTGCCGAACCCGGTCAGCACGGTCGGCGCCGGGGCGTCCCAGGCCGGGCGGCGGAACTGCCCGGAGCAGAACAGGCCGCCGCGCAGGTCGTACCCGCCGGCCAGCGCCTTGGCGAAGCCCCGCTGGCACAGGCCGTCCAGCACCGGGACCAGGTCGCGCTGGCCGGTGAGCTCCTCGATGACCGGAACCGGCAGCGGGTTGCCGTTCGGGATCGTGCCGTACTTCCGGTGCCGCCGGTTCCTGGCGATGGCCTCCAGGATGTCCCGCTCGGCCGCGGTGACCGGCCCGAACGCCTGCGGGATGTCCCAGGTCCTGACCGACTCCGGGCCGTGCCGGACGTTGCACAGCTTCTGCCCCGGGCCGATCGCCTTGATGATCGCCTCGTACCGGGCCGGCCAGCCGGTGAGCACCTCGTGGCCGGGCACGGGCGCGTCCAGCGAGCGCAGGTCGCCGATGGCCGCGCTGACCGCCACCGGCTCGGCCAGCCCAGGCCCCCCGCCGTCCGGGCCGGCGCCAGCGTCCGGGCCGAGCAGGCCGTGCAGCGCGGACGGCATCGACCGGGGCCGGCCGGTCTCCCCGTTGCGGACCCGGACCGCGCCGGACGGCTGCGGCCAGCCAGCCGGCGCGATCCCGGCGGCGGTCCCGACGAAGAAGATCCGCCGCCGGTGCTGCGGCACCCCGTAGCCGATCGCGTCGATCAGCGCCACCGCGACCTGGTAGCCGAGCCGGCCGAAGTCGCCGGAGATCTGCTCCAGGTACCGGCCGCCGAAGTTCTGCGCCAGGCCCTCCACGTTCTCGGCCACGAAGCAGGCCGGGCGCAGTTCGCGGACCGCGCCGAGCATGGCGCGGTACAGGCCGTTGCGCGGGTCGTCGGCCCGCTTCGGGCCCGCCTTGGAGAAGCCCTGGCAGGGGAAGCCGCCGAGGACCACGTCGACCGGCCCGAGCTCGCGCCGCCAGGCGGCGAAGTCGGTGCCGGTAACGTCGCCGAGCACGGCCGGCGCGCCGAAGTTGGCCGCGTGCACCGCGGCCGCCGCCGGGTCCAGGTCGATCGCCCGCACGACCGCGAAGCCGGCCCCGGCGAACCCCAGGTCCATGCCGCCGCAGCCGCAGAACAGGCTCACCGCGCGGAACATGCGCCTCCCTGCCCGTCCGCTGGCCGTCACCGGCAGACTAGCGCCCGGTCATCGGCTGCTCCGCTGGCGTTGGCCGGCCGCGCCGTAGAGTGGCCGTGTGCTGCACCCAGACAAGGCGGCCCCGGCCGCCGGACCGGACCCTGACCAGGCGGCTGACCCGGTCGCGGACCTCACGTCGCGCCACGACCGGGGCGAGCCGTTCCGGGTCGCCGAGCTGATCCTCGACCAGGATTGCGCCGGGCGGTTCGTGCAGTTCCGGTCGAACCCGCCGCGGTTTACCCCGAAGATCTTCGACGGCGACTGGGCGCTGGGCAACGTGCACCCCGCGCCCGGCCCGATCCGGATCGTCCGGGTTATCACCGGCGAGGACGGGGTCAGCCGGGCGATCGGCCGCCAGGGCGCGCAGATCTACGCGAGCCCCTGGATCGGCTAGCCGGTGAACGCCTCGGTGACGAGCTGCCGGCCGGCCTGGACCAGTTCCCAGAACGGGTAGGGCCCGGCGCCGGCCCGCAGCTGCTGAGCGGCGCCGGCCAGGGCCCCGTAGCAGAGCCAGGTGAACGACCCGCCCACGGAGATGCGGCTGACGCCGAGTGCGGCCAGCCCGGGCACGTCCGGGCCGCGCGGGCTGAGGATGATGTTGACCGGCCGGTCCGTCGCGCCGACCACCGCCTTGATGTCGTCCGCGCTGGTCAGCCCGGGCACCATGACCACGTCCGCGCCGGCCTCGGCGTAGCGCCGCAGCCGGGCGACGGTGTCCTCCAGGTCCGGGTTGCCGCGGATGAAGTTCTCCGCCCGCGCGGTCAGCACGAGCTGGCCACGGGCCGCCTCGACGGCCGCGGCGATCCGCTCGGTGGCCAGGCCGATGTCGTAGACCGTGTTGGGGGTCTGCGGGTCGTTGTCCTCGATCGAGCAGCCGGCCAGGCCCGCGGCCACCGCCCCGGTCACCGTCTCGGTCACCGCGGCGGGATCGCGGCCGAATCCGTTCTCCAGGTCCGCGGACACCGGGACGTCCACGGCGGCCACCATCGCGGCCGCGTGCGCGAGCGCTTCCTCCCTGGTCACGCCCATGTCGTTGCGGCCCAGCGTGGCGGCGAACCCGCTGCTCGTGGTGGCCAGGGCGGCGAACCCGAGGCTGGCCAGGGCGCGGGCCGAGCCGAGGTCCCACGGGTTGGGCATGATCAGCGGGTCACCGGGCCGGTGCAGTTCACGGAACCTGGCGGTCTTCGGCGGGGTCGTCATGGCGCTTACGCTACCGTCCGGCCCGCGGCCGGCCCTGGGCCAGTCCTCCCCCGCGGCCCTGGGCCAGTGAACCGGCCCGATGGTCTCTATCAGGCTCGATAATGCCAAATTTACGGATATACGATGCCGGGGGCGCGGGCCGCCGTTAAAAGCCCTGGTCAATATCCGGTCAATTCTCTTTCCGGTGCTGAACCCGGAGCTTGATCCGGCCGTGACTGCGGTCGGCGGGCCCGGCGCCCGGGCCCGCCGCGGCGCCCCCGGTGGGCAGGCCGGGCGCGTTCCGCAACTGACGCTTCTGTCCTGGGGAAGGAGCTTTCACATGCGGGTAAACCAGATGATCAGGCAGGTGGTGACCGTCACCGCCGGGGCGGGCCTGCTCGCGGGCCTGGCCACCACGGGACTGGCCACCACGGGACTGGCCGCCACGGCATCCGCCGGTGCCCGGCCGGACAGGGATTCCTCGTTCCTGGCCCGGTTCCATCACCGGACCACGGTGGCGTCGACGGTGCCGGCCAACGGGGACGTCAATCCTTACGGTGTCGCGGTTGTCCGGCACAGCCGCGGCCGCCTGCACGCGGGCAGCGTGCTGGTGAGCAACTTCAACAACAAGGCGAATTTGCAGGGCACCGGGCGGACAATCGTGCAGGTTTCACCGGCCGGAATGGTCCAGGTCTTCGCCCGGATTACCCCGCGGATGCTGCCCCGCGCCTGCGGCGGCGTCGGCCTGACCACGGCGCTGGCCGTGGTGCGGAACTGGGTGGTCGTCGGCGACCTGCCGTCCGCGAACGGGATGGCCGCGACGGCCAAGGCGGGGTGCCTGATCGTGCTGAACGCGAACGGCCAGGTGAGCGAGACGTTCAGCGGTCACGGGATCAATGGCCCGTGGGACATGACCGCGGCCCGCGGCCACGGCCAGTCCTGGCTGTTCGTCACCAGCGTGCTCAACGGCACGGTGGCGGCCGGCGGGAAGACGGTGCACCGGGGCACGGTGCTGCGGCTGCACCTCGGGTTCCGCCGGGGCGGGCCGCCTGCGCTGCTGAATGTCACCACGGTTGGCTCGGGGTTCGCCGAGCGGACCGACCCGGCCGCGTTCGTGGTCGCGCCGACCGGTCTCGGGCTCGGCGACGATGGCGGGCTGTACGTGGCGGACACCGGGACGTCGTCGGTCCGGCGGATCCCGGCCGCGCTGACCAGGACCACCAGCGCGGGCACCGGCACCCTGGTGTCCTCGGGCGGCGCGCTGAACGGCCCGCTCGGGCTGGCCATCGCGCCCAACGGCAACGTCCTGACGGTCAACGGCGGTGACGGCCGGATCATCGAGATCACCCCGGCCGGGCACCAGATATTCCACCGGTTCCTCGACCGGTCAGGGTCGCCTCCGGGGAGTGGGGCCCTGTTCGGCCTGGCGGTGGCTCCGCACGGGAGCGGCCTGTACTTCGTCGACGACGCGGTCAACACGCTGCGCCTGCTGCACTGATCACGGTTCGCGCGGCTAGCCGATTACGGTTCGCTCGGCTAGCCCGGTGTGCCCGGCCAGCGCCGCTCCTTCCGTATTCCTTGACAGTCATATACCTGTAGAGGCATATTACCTGGGTGACGGAAGTATTTGCGGTGCTGGCCGAGCCACGCCGGCGGCAGATCCTGGATCTGGTCCTGGACCGGGAGCAGTCCGTGGGCGAACTGGTCGCCGCGCTGGGCGTCAGCCAGCCGTCGGTGTCCAAGCACCTGAAGGTGCTGCGGGCGGCCGGGCTGGTCGAGGTCCGGGTCGACGAGCAGCGGCGGCTGTACCGGCTGACCCCGGCGCCGCTGCGCGAGCTGGACGCCTGGCTGGCGCGCTACCGGCTGGCCTGGGGCGGCAGCCTGGATGACCTGGGCCGGCACCTGGACGCGATGGCTGCGCACGAGGCGGCCGCCGATGAGACGGGATGAGGCTGATGGGCAGCGATGGGCCGGCCGACGGCCGGCTGGAGCAGGCGGACGGGCAGTGGCAGCTGCGCTTCACCCGGGTGTACGCGCACCCGCGGGACCGGGTGTGGCGTGCGGTGACCGAGGCCGAGCACCTGGCGGCCTGGTTCCCGCAGCGGATCACCGGGGAGTGGGCGCCGGGCGCGGAACTGGTGTTCGCCGATCCGCAGGGCCGCGGGCCGGGGTTCACCGGCGAGGTACTCCGGTGCGAGCCGCCGGAGCTGCTGGAGTTCCGGTGGGGCACCGACGTGCTGCGGTTCGAGCTGGCCGAGACCGGCGGCGGCTGCACGCTGACGCTGCTGGACATCCTGGCCGAGCGGGGCACCGCGGCCCGGACCGCGGCCGGCTGGCACGAGTGCCTGGACCGGCTGGCCGGTGCGCTGGCCGGGCAGCCGGTGCCGTTCGCGGCGGGCGAGCGGTGGGCGGAGGTGCACCCGGGTTACGTCGCGGCGTTCGGCCCCGAGGGGTCGGCCATCGGGCCGCCGCCGGGGTACGAGCCGGCTGCGCGCCGGGCACGTCCGTAATTGACCCGCCGTTCATCGGCCCGCCGGACCCGGACCCGTTCACCGCGTCGTACCGCGCGGCCGGGTCGGGCTAGGGGCTGAACGGCCTGATCAGCTCCAGGATGCCGACCGTGCGGCGGGCGCCCAGGCTGGTCAGCAGCGCGACCGCGGCCTCGTTCGTGTCGTCGGCCTCGGCGCCGGCCTCGGTCTTGCCGTTCTCGTGCACGACCCGGAAGGCCCGGGAGAGCAGGGCCCTGGCTATCCCGCGGCGGCGGTAGCCGCGGACCACCCCGATCAGGCCGAGCCGGGGCGCGCCGGGGTTGTCCCAGACCCGGACCAGGCCGATGTAGTCGCCGCTGGCGACGTCGACGGCGATCAGGTAGGTGTCCGGGTTGAACCCGCCGGAGTCGTAGGTCTCCTCGGCGAAGTCGCCCGGGTCCCATTTCCAGCCGTCGGCACCGGGGACGTCCTGGCGCAGGGTGTCGTCGAGGAGGCGGAGTTCCTCTTCGTCGGCGCGGGCCGCGGAGATGATGACCGTTCCTTCGGGGGCCCGGGTCTGGGTCAGTCCGGTGATGGCCGGGTCGGTGGGGATCCGGTAGAAGCTCTCCCGCCGGCTGATGCTGAAGCCGGCTTTGGTGAACCGGGCCAGCGCCTCGGGGTCCTTCTCGCTGACCGTCAGGTACAGGTCGCTGGACGTGTTGCCGGCGACCGCGTCCAGCAGCGGCTCGCAGGCGTCGTCCCGGCATGACTCGAAGCCCACGTGCCACCGGCCGTCGGGCCGCAGGCTCGCCCGGATCGAGCCCACCACCTCGCCACCGTCGAGCGCGCGCCACACCAGACCTGGTGCGGCGCGCACGACCTGCAACGGTGAAGGGGGCATAGAGCCGGAAGGTAGCACGGACTGCGGCGATCGCACCTGCGGCTTTCCCGGCGCCGGCCCGGTGGGAGGGCGGGTGCTAGCTGCCCTTGCTCTGGGAGAAACGGAGCATGTTGCCGGCCGGATCGCGGAACGCGCAGTCCCGGACGCCGTAATGCTGGTCGATGGGCTCCTGCATGACCTCGGCCCCCGCCGCGCGGAGCTGCTCGAAGGTCGCGTCGCAGTTGTCGGTGGCGAAGATCAGCCCGGGCAGCAGGCCCTTGGCCACCAGCCCCGCGACCGCGTCCCGGTCGGCCGGGGATATGTCCGGGTACTGTTCCGGGACGCCGAGGACGATCTCGACCCCCGGCTGGGCGGGCGGGCTGAGCGAGACCCAGCGGAACCCGTCGAAGGAGACGTCGTTGATGACCTTCATGCCGAGTACGTCGCGGTAGAACTTCAGCGCGGTGTCCTGGTCATCGACGGTGACGAAGCAGTGCGAGACGGTCAGGTTCATGCTGTCGACCCTAGGCCCGGGCCGTGGCCTGCGCTTCTCCGATTCTGCTTATCCTCGCGACCCTGGTCAGGCGCATCGCCATGCACGGCGGGACGGCGACGGCGGCTTCATGGCTGCGGGCCCGGTAGGCGCTTGGGCTCTCCCCCACGATCTCGGTGAAGCGGGCGCTGAACGACCCCAGGGAGGTGCACCCGACCCGGTGGCAGACCTCGGTGACGGACAGGTCGCCGCGCCGCAGCAGCGCCTTGGCCCGCTCGATCCGGCGGGTCATCAGGTAGTTGTACGGCGTCTCACCGTAGGCGGCGTGGAACTGCCGGGAGAAGTGCGAGACCGACATCAGCGCGGTCCGGGCCAGGGCCGGGACGTTGAGCGGCTGGGCGTACTCCCGGTCCATCAGATCGCGGGCCCGGCGCAAGGCCCTGAGGTCGTCCCGGTTCACCCGGCCAGGATGGCACAGCCCTCGGACACGACCCATGACTCTGTGGTCAGAGGGTGTCTATCCAGCGGCTCAGGCGGCGTGCCGCCCTGGACAGGACGCTGGGGTCACGCATGGTGCTGGCGAGCAGCGCGCTTCCCTCGTAGGCAGCGATCAGGTCGAGGGCAAGGTCGTGCGCGTCGCGGCGGCCCAGTGACCGGAACTGCTGCTCGGCCCAGTCGACCGGCAGGCGCATCAGCTGAGCTACATCGAGATCCGGCTCCCCGGCGCGCTTGTCCAGCTCGGAGCACAGACTGCCGAGCGGGCAGCCAAACTGGGCAATGGTCTCGCTCTGGGCGGCGAACTCCCGCACCAGGCTCTTCAGCCGGTTCTTCGGAGACTGGTGACGCGCGTCGATGGCCTCGAGGGTCGTCGTGACCTGCCGGGCGTGGGCGTCGATGGCCGCCGCTATGACGTCGTTTTTGGTCTTGAAGTAGTAGTAGACGTTCCCGGGGGGAACGTCCGCGGCCTTCGCGATGTCCGCGAGTGTGGTCCGCTCCGCGCCACGGCGGTACAGAAGCTGCATGGCGGCGGCGACCAGCCGGTCGCGTTTCCCCGGCCGCCGCGGAACGGCGGCCGGGGCTTCCGAAGCTGAGTTAGTCATCTCACTTGCCAGGATAACCGCTCCGGCGTCACTCTGCGTTGACCATGACCAGCGGGACCGCCTGCCGGGTGTTGCCGATCCGGAGGGCGAGCACCGCCGCACCAGCCATCAGGATGCTGCCGACCAGCAGGGCGCGGTGGTAGCCGGCGTCTGCGGCCACGAGGTGCGGGGCATGAGCCGCGATCAGGCCGTTGGTGCGGCTGATCGCCACGGCGGACAGGATCGCGAGGCCGAGCGCGCTGCCGACCTGCTGTGACGAGTTCAGCAGGCCTGCCGCGAGGCCCGCCTTGTCGGATGGCACGCCGGCGTTGGCCGCCGCGGTGACCGATACGAACACCGACCCCGCCCCGAGCGCCATCACGATGAACCCGGGAAGCAGACTGCTCACGTACGACCCGTGCAGCGGCACTCTCGACACGAGGTAGATGCCGGCCCCGGCGATCAGGCAGCCGGCCACCACCACAGGCCGGGTGCCGATGCGCGTGACCAGCTGCGAGGCCACGCCGCCCGCCACGGCGAACCCGGCAGTGATCGGGAGATAGGCGGCTCCCGCCTTGAGGGGCGAGTAGTGCAGGACCTCCTGCATGTAGAGCGTGGCGTAGAAGAACATGGAGAAGAACCCGGTAAAGGCGATCAGCTGGGTCAGGTCGGCCGCCACCAGCCCCTTGACCCGCAGGACGGCGAAGGGAACCAGCGGGTTGCGGGTCCGGAGCTCATTGAGCACGAAACCGATCATCAGGACGGCGGATGCCGCCAGGACGAGGATGGTCTGCGTCGATCTCCAGCCGGCGATCGGCGCCCGCACGAGGCCGTAGACCAGCAGCAGCATTCCCCCGGTCACGAGCACCGCTCCTGGCGAGTCGAAGGCCGTTCCGCTGGCCATGCTCCCGCGGTTCTTCGGGAGCAGGGCGAGCGCCCCGGCGGCCACCGCGACGCATATCGGCGGGTTCACGAAGAAGATCCACCGCCAGCCTGGTCCCTGGGAGATCACTCCGCCGAGGAAGACGCCGGCCGCCGCGGCCATCCCGCTGACCGCACCCCAGGCACCGAGCGCCGTGTTGCGGTCGCGGCCCTCGCGGAAGCTGGCCGTCAGCTCCGACAGCGCGGCCGGGGCCATGAGCGCGGCGCCGGTGCCCTGCACGAGCCGGGCCGCGACCAGGAGCCCGGCCTCGTTCGCCAGACCGGCGGCCAGCGATGAGACGGCGAAGACCGCCAGGCCGGTGATCAGCATGCGGCGGCGCCCGAGCAGGTCGGCCAGCCGCCCTCCGAGCAGCAGGAAACCCCCGTAGGTGAGGATGTAGCCGCTCGCCACCCACTGCAGGTTCTGCTGCGAGAAGCCCAGGCTGTGCTGGATGGATGGCAGGGCGACATTAACGATCGCCGAGTCGGCGATGTCGAGGAACTGCACGCCGCACAGCAGCACCAGGATGCTCGCGCCGAGCCTCGACCGCAGGGCCAGCCGTGCGTCGGTTACCGGCACGACCTGCCCTTGGACTGAAGACATACCCCAGATCCTCCGAGAGATTGAGTTAGTTACCTGACTCACTATTGCCGTGACATGAGCGCACGTCAAGTTAGGTAGCTAACTAAATCGTCCCTCGTGGATCAGGAGACGGGGACAGCCACTCCCCTTAGCTGGGCCGTTCCCGCCGTCGTCGGCGTGTCGGTGCTCTGCACTCTCGGCGAGATCATCTATGCCGGCAGCTCGACGGCCCTGGTGGCGGCGACCGCCCCGGAACATCTGATCGGCCGTGCCCGCCGTGCGGGCGATCAGTCCCATCGCCGCCGACCCAGATCCGCAGCGCTTGCGCGCGACAGTACGGCCGCTGGTCACCATGAACGTGCACAGCCTGCTCGCGCTGCCATCCGACGCGACCGATACCGAGCTCGATGAACTCGTCGACACGCTGGCCAGCATCTGGGAACGGGCCATCCTGCCGTAAGGCAGGCCCGGCTCCCGCGGCGCGCACGCGCTCCGGCCAGCCAGCCCTGGCTCCTCCCCCGCTTCCTCATAGGCGCGAACCCAAAACGAACGCCCGTCCGCTGGACAATCGGCGTCGAGGAAGCGGGGGCCGACTGGTGGGAGACGTCAGCTGGCCGGGCCGGCCAGCTGGCCGCTGGGCAGCAGCGGCGGCCCGGCCAGCTGCCAGTCGAACTTCGACGCCAGCCCGATCAGCTCAGGAACCCCGAGCGGCTCGCCCTTCTGCTCCTCGGCCGCGGCGGCCGCGATGTGGAACCCCTCGAACCCGCCCGGCGTGTGCACGGTGATGAACCGCGCAGCCTGACCCGGCCGCGTGGCGAAGGTGTGCGCCACCCCCCGGCTCACGAAGGCGACACCGCCCGGGCCCAGCTCGGTCACCGTGCCGTCCAGGTGCACCAGCAGCCGGCCCTCGGTGACCAGGAACGTCTCGTCGGAATCCGGGTGCCGGTGCAGCGGCGGGCCCGCCGTGCCCGCGGGCACCCGGCAGTCAAGTACGGCCAGCGCGCCGCCGGTCGCGTCCGCGGCCAGTACCACTTCCAGTCCCCGGGCGTGCCGCGCCACCGCCTGCCGGTCGTCTGCGGTCAGGACGATGCTCATCGAGCCTCCTCAGCTAAGTTCACTTGATCTGATATCAAGTGAATTGATACTCACTATAGTGAGGGTGTGCCGCCTGTCAAACGCCGCTACGAGGCGCCGATCCGCCGGGAGCAGTCCGCCCTGACCCGGCGGCGCATCCTCGACGCGGCGGTGGCCGCGTTCTCCGCCTCCGGCTGGGCCGGCACGACGGTGGCCGACGTGGCCCGGGCGGCCGGTGTCACCCCGCAGGCGGTCCATCTGTCAGTCGGCGCCAAGCCCGCGCTGCTGGTGGCGGCCGTAGCCCAGGCGGTGGCCGGCGACGAGCCCGACGTCCCGCTCCGCCAGCGCCGCCTGTTCGCCCCCGCCTTCGCGCCGGGCGTCACGGCGGCCGGCCGGGCGGCCGCGTTCGCCGCGGGCAGCCGGGCGGTGTACCAGCGGGCCGGCGCGCTGTTCCTGGTTCTCGCCCAGGCCGCCCCGGCCGATCAGGCCACGGCGGACCTCTGGCGCTCCGCCCGCGAGGCCAGGCTCGCCGACTGCCGCGACCTGGTCCGGCTAGCGTCCCCGTCCGGCGCAGCCGACGACCGCACGGTTGACGTGGTCTTCGTCCTGTCCGGCCCGGGTGTCTACGCTGATCTCACCGGTGACCGAGGCTGGCCCGCCGACGCCTACGAGAAATGGCTGACCGCCGCACTCGAGCCCCTGCTCGGCGCCTGACTCGGCCCGACCCGGAATCAATCACCAGCGATGGCCCGGCTGGCCTCACCAGTTCCAGGTGATCAAGTCTCTTCTTGCGGGAGGTCCCGGTTTGAGGTCGACATCACCATCTGCGGACGAGGTGCGGATCGACGTTG
>DASVBE010000179.1:0-10445 GCA_036375995.1 Streptosporangiaceae bacterium
CAGCACCCGGCCGCGCTGATCTGCCTGCACTCGGCGGGCGACCGCCAGCGGACCCTGGCCGACGCCCTGGGCGAGCTGGCCCCGGCCGAGCGGGCCAAGGACCAGGGCAAGGCAGCCGGGTCAGGCCAGCAGCGTTCTGGCACGGAAGTGGCACGGCGCCGGAAGAGGGCCCGCCAGCCGGACCGGCAGTGATCGGGACGCCACGCCCTAACCAGGCGATACGCGATCTCTCAGAGCGGGGCTACCGGCCGGCCGGCGACGAGCCACTGGCACCGCTGGTATCACAGTTGATACCACGTTGGCTCACCACTGTAAGTCGCTCTAGGAGCGCTGCGCTGACCGTTCAAACCGTGTCCTCGTCACGGCTGCTGTCATCGTTGCGGTCAGTTCGGCCTGGGCCAGTTGACGTTCGGCGATGTATTCCTCACCGGGTGCAGCCTTCGCCAGGTCACGGGCGGGCGTTGGACCGGCGTGCTGAATCAGGGATCGACCCTGAACGGGAGCATCATGTCGTTGTCTTCATGCTCCACGATGTGGCAATGGTAGACGTAGGTCTGGGGTGCCGTTACGCCGGTTGGCAGGTCAAACTTGGCCCGGATGGTGGTGAAGTAGCCGGGATTCGCTTTGGTGGTGTCCTTGAAACCACGCTCGGTAGGATCGGGCGGCTCCGGTGGCCCGGTCGCGTATGGCGTCGGGTCGTTTCCACCTGGAACACCCTTATCGCCGCCGAATTTGGCCTGATAGGCGGCGACATCGAACGGCGTCCGGCCGATGACCTGGTGGGTCACCAGGTGGGTGTGCATCGGATGGGTGTCCCCGGTCATGTTGATGTAGACCCAGTCCTCCACCGTCCCGGCCTTCGGCGTCTCCGTCGGTGCCGATATGGACGGCTCGAAATCCAGGCCATTGAGGTTCAGGTTCCAGCTGGCCGTCTCCGGGGCGACCTCGTTGAGGGTGATGTAGCGCGTAACCCTGGGGTCGGGCAGGTCCGCGGCGCGGCCGGGCAAGCTCGCCGGGACCGAGGTGGGGCCCTGGTGGGTCACCTTCGTCCCAACCCGGAACTGCATCACCGGCTTCAGCGTGGGGGCGGGCGTCGAAACGGGGGGCCGGGGTGTGGGGTTCTGCAGGACCAGCGTCTGGCCGCGCGCGTGGCTGAAGTCGGCGATCACGTCGGCCCGCTCGGCCGGGGCGAGCACCAGGTTCTTCACCCGCACAGGCTGGTCCCACATGCCGCCTTCCGCGCCGATCTGCCACATGGGCACACCGAGGCGGAGATCCATGATCCTCGCGTTACAGCCGTTGAGTATCCGCAAGCGGTAGAGCCGTGGCTCAACGTCCACAAACGGCCAGACCTTCCCGTTTACGAGCATGACGTCGCCGAAGTACTCGCCGATCCAGGTGACGCCGGCAATGTCGCTTGTCGGGTACAGGAAGGTCCCGTCCGGGTTGAACTGACGGTCCTGGATTACCAGCGGGATCTCATACGCCCCGCCGGGGATCCCGGCCGGGTTCGGCTCGGTGCCCGTGTCGAACTCATCCCGCAGGATGTAGGCGGCGGCCAGGCCGGCGAAGACGTTCAGGCGCGTGGCGCCAAAGGCGTGGTCATGGAACCACAGCAGCGAGGCCGGCATCTGCGGCAGCTGGTTGGTGTAGAGCACCTGCTGTGTCTGGCCCCGGACGAACCCGCCGAATGTGACCGCCGGGTTGCCGTCGCTGTCGGCGGCGACGAAGCCGCCATGCAGGTGCGCCATCGCCCGCACCGTATCGTCCATCGTCGCCGTCAGCCGTTTGTCGACCGGGATCCAGTCCGGATACCTCTCCGGCAGGCCATGGGTGAAGCTGGCTTGCACTGGGATGCCGCTCTGCGCGGCCACCGCCATCCCGAACGAGCCCGCCTGCCCGCCCAGCCCCGAGCCGTCGTCATAAGCCCAGAACGGGGTCGGCGGCAACTGCGGATGCAACTGCCTGCTGATCTCCCGCAGGGTGAACGCGTACTGATTCGGGCTACTCGGGCTAGTGGGAGCCGCGACCACGATCCCTTGCCCAGGCAGCGGCAGCGGCTGCTGGTACTTGGTCAGCTTGCCGCCCACCGCGGCCGACGCTGCCCGGGCGCCCACCGTCCACGGCAGCGTCAGGGCCGCACCTGCTCCCAGGCCATACCCAAAGAACCGGCGGCGCGATATCCCAGACATGTGAGCCACCTCGCGGCGGTCATCAGCCATACCGCAGCCGGCCGCCTAGATCCCCGCCCGCTGATCATGGGCTGCAGCAGATAGCATCGATACTAGAGTGGGCGGTCGTGTCCTGTGAAGATCGGAAGCCCCGTTTCGTTCCGGGTCCAGGTGGATCAGGCGATAATGACTGCCCGGAACTGCTATTTAGACTGAACGCCAAAGGCTTGCCCGGGTTCCTCGGAGGCGCCGGATCCTTGGGAGCGGGCTGTGGGTCAGGGCTCGGCAATTGCTGATCGCGTGCGACGCCGAAGGCGGCCTTGACGCGCCGCTCGCGGGCAAGGCAGAGCCCGACGCGGGAGCGGACCGCGGCACCGAAGGCGCCGCCTTGATGACGCCGCATTCGCGCTAGACCACTCCATACTTCGCCAAAGGAGATTTCTTCTATAGCGTTCACCATTTCGCTATCGTCTCGGATTGCGTTGGACTGAGACTGGACCAACCCCATGGCTATCATCATGGCCGCACCTAAAAATCCAGCAACTATATAAGGTCCTAACGTGGTGGCCCACCTGGACAGCAGCACCGGCCCAGGGGACGACGACCTGGTGTTCACCAGCCCAACCGGTACACCGCTACGGCATGGCAACTTCCGCCGCCGCGGGGGGAGCCAGGCCGAGCGGGCCAAGGACAAGAGCAAGGCAACCAGGTCAGCCCGGAGGCGTTCGGGCACGGAAGTGGCACGGCGCCGGAAGAAGGCGAGTTAGCCGGACGGGCATTGACCGGGATGCGACGCCATAACCAGGCGATACGAGGTCTCTGAGAGGAGCGCCCCGGGCGCGAGTCGAACGCGCGACCTACTGCTTAGGAGGCAGTTGCTCTATCCACTGAGCTACCGGGGCTGACGCGGCGTGGAACGCTTCCAGCTTAGCGGCCACCGACGGTCAGCATAGGGTGGGACGGTGGCCGGAGGTGAGGGAGCGGCGACGTGCAGGTTCGCGATGTGATGACAGAGCCGACCGTGACCGAGTCGGCCACCGACAGCCTGCGGGCGGCGGCGGAGCGCATGTGGCGCCAGCAAACGGGATCGCTGCTGGTCACCGACAGCGGGAGCCTCACCGGCATCATCACCGAACGCGACATCCTCCGCGCCGTCGCGCTCGGGGCCGACCCCGACCGCACCACGGTGGACGAGGTGATGACCGCCGACGTGTACACCGTGCCGCCCACGATGCCCCTCCAGCAGGCGGCCAGGGAGATGGCCGTGCGCTGGATCCGGCACCTGCCCGTCATGGCGGGCGGCCGGCTGCTCGGCGTGGTCAGCATGCGCGACGTGACCGGCGTCTTCGGGGCGCTCGCACCCGGCCACATCACCGTGGAGCACGAGTTCGACGCGCTCGTCCGGCAGCGAAGGCTGGCCCGGATCGAGCACGGCGATCTTGACTGACGCGCCGGCCAGACCTCTCAAATTTTAGGATTACGGAAGGCTGAGAGGCAGCTCGATACCGTCCAGTGCTGCCGGGCACGGGCAGTTCCGCTCGGCCGGGAGACGCTCGATCGCCGCGGCGACCACACCGCGGAGCCGGTCCACGTTCTCGCCGAACACCCGGAACACCTCGGCGTGCGTGACTCCCTCGCCCTCCTCGACGCCCGCGTCGGTGTCGGTCACCAGCGCGATCGTCGTGTAGCACAGCGCCAGCTCACGGGCCAGGGCCGCCTCGGGCAGCCCGGTCATCCCGATCAGCGTCCAGCCCTGCGCGGCGAACCACTGCGACTCGGCCCGGCTGGAGAACCGCGGCCCGTCGATCACGACCAGCGTCCCTGAGCCGGCCGGTATCCAGCCCGACGAGCGCGCCGCCGAGATCACCGCGGACCGGCCGGACGGGCAGTACGGGTCCGCGAACGGCACGTGCACCGCGCCCTGGTCGTAGAAGGTCGACGGGCGGCTGCGGGTCCGGTCCACGACCTGGTCCGGCACGGCCAGCGTGCCCGGGCCATAAGACACAGTCAGCGACCCGACCGCGCTGGGCGCCAGCACCTGCCGGACGCCGAGTGCGCGCAGCGCCCACAAGTTGGCCCGGTACGGGATGCGGTGCGGGGGAAACCGGTGGTCACGGCCGTGCCGGGGGACGAACGCGACCTTGCGCCCGGCGACCTCGCCGAGCACGATCGGGTCGCTGGGCGGGCCGAAAGGGGTCTCGGCAACGACCTCGGTCGCGTCATCGAGGAAGGTGTAGAAGCCCGATCCGCCGATGACCCCGATCTCGGCCTGGCCGGCCACGCGGGTCAGGCGACCTTCGAGCCGGAGCTGGACGATGACCCGGCCGGCGCGGACGACGACGAGCCATTCGAGGACGACGAGGATGACGAGGACGACGATCCCGCGTCGGCCTTCTCGGTCTTCTTGCTGTCGGACGACCCGGAGTCCGCCGAGGCGCCGTCCTTCTTGGTGTCAGAAGAGGAGCCCGTCCCGTTCAGCGCCTTGTCCTTGCTGCCGGACCGGGAGTCGTTCCGGTAGAAGCCGGAGCCCTTGAACACGATGCCCACGGGGGAGAACACCTTGCGCAGCTTGCCGCCGCACGCACTGCAGATCTGCAGCGGCTCGTCGGTGAACTTCTGCACCGCCTCAACCCGCTCCCCGCATTCAGTGCAGGAATACTGATAGGTCGGCACGGTCCCTCCTTGTGGGCGCTTAGCACTCGCCGCGTCTGACTGCCAAATGGTAGCAACCCCTAGGCCAGTCTGATGATTCCTTCCTGCGGCTGCGCGACGAGCCGTACCCGCACGTCATGCGGGCCAGCCGGGACCGCGTCAAGCAGCTCCCCGTCGAACAGCAGGGCCACGGTGGGCACCAGCCCGCCGACCCGGGCCAGCGCCCGGTCATACGAGCCACCGCCCTTGCCCAGCCGGTTCCCGCGCCGGTCGGCCGCCAGCGCGGGCACCAGGACCAGGTCGGCGCGGGCGATCGCGGCGGGCCCGCGCCGCGGCTCGGCCGGCCCCGGCTCCAGCAGCCCGCGCGGCCCGGCGGCCAGCGAGTCCGGCCCCTCATAGGATGCCCAGTCCAGGTCGCCGTCGGGCAGCAGCACCGGCAGCAGCACGTAGCTGCCGCGCTTCCACAGCGCGAACAGCAGCCCGCGGGTGTCGGGCTCGCTGCCGACCGAGCAGTACGCGGCGATCGTGCCGGCCATCTGGATCTCCGGCAGGCCGAGCACGGCGTCGCGGAGCCGGCGCCCGGCCACGGCCCGGTCCGGCTCGGTCATCGCCCGCCGGCCGGCCACCAGCCGCCGTCGCAGCTCAGCCTTGGCCGTGGCCAGCCTGTCTGCGGCCAGCCTGTCTGCGGCCAGCGCAGGCTCGCCGGGGCCGGGTTTCGCCCCGTCCGCACCGGGCAGCATGCCGTGCACGACCTCCCCAATGCCGATAGCTAGGGTTCTCAGCATGGCCGACAGCTCCGACCTGACCATGGCCGCCCCCGGGGCGGCCCGCAGTGAGACCCTCTCCGGGGCCCTCACCAAGGCCGTTATACCGGCCGCGGGACTGGGCACCCGGTTCCTGCCGGCCACCAAGGCCACGCCGAAGGAAATGCTGCCCGTCATCGACACCCCGGTGATCGAGATGATCGTGCAGGAAGCGGCCAGCGCGGGCCTGACCGACGTGCTGATGGTCACCCGGCGCGGCAAGCCGTCGATCGAGGACCACTTCGACCGGGCGCACGAACTGGAAGAGGCGCTGGCGGCCAAGGGCGACGAGGACGGGCTGGCCCTGGTCCGCGCGTCGACCGAGATGGCGTCGATGCACTACGTCCGGCAGGACGCCCCGAAGGGCCTCGGCCACGCCGTGCTGTGCGCCGCCGAGCACGTCGGCCAGGAGCCGTTCGCGGTGCTGCTCGGCGACGACCTGATCGACCCGGGCGACCCGCTGCTGCGGCGGATGCTCGAGGTCCGGCGCCATCGCGGCGGCAGCGTGGTCGCGCTGATGGAGGTCGAGCCCGACCAGGTGTCCTCCTACGGCGTGGTCGCGATGAAGCCGACCAGCGAGGACGACGTCGTCGAGATCACCGACATGGTGGAGAAGCCGTCCCCGGACCAGTCCCCGTCCAACTGGATCATCATCGGCCGGTACGTGTGCGACCCGGCGGTGTTCGGCGTGCTGCGCCGGACCGAGCCCGGCCGCGGCGGGGAGATCCAGCTGACCGACGCCCTGCGGGTGCTCGCGGACCGCAGCCCCGGCCAGGACGGCGGCGGTGTGCACGGCGTGCTGTTCCGCGGCCGCCGGTTCGACACCGGGAACAAGATCGACTACCTGCGCACGCTGGTCCAGTTCGGCTGCGAGCGGCCGGACCTGGCCGGTGAGTTCGTGCCCTGGCTGCACAGCTACCTCGGCACCCTGTGACGGTCGCCGTGCACTCGCACCCGCCCGCCGGCGACCTGCAGAGCGTCGATGAGTACCTGGCCGAGATCAGCGCGGCGATCACGCCGCTCGCGCCGCGCGAGCTGAGCCTGGCCGACGCGGAGGGCGCCACGGCCGCCGCGGACATCACCGCGGGGTACGCGCTGCCGCCGTTCGACAACTCGGCGATGGACGGGTTCGCCGTGGTGGCCGCGGACCTGGCCGGGGCGAGCGCGGAGCGCCCGGTAACCCTGCCGGTGGCCGGGCAGGTCCCGGCCGGCGACACCCGCGAGCACCTGCTGGAGCCGGGCCGCTGCCTCCGGATCATGACCGGCGCGCCGGTGCCGGCTGGGGCCGACGCGGTCGTGCCGGTCGAGCTGACCGAGAGCGGCGACGGCCAGGTGACGTTCCGCCGGCCCGTCGAGCCGGGCGCGTCGGTCCGGCTGACCGGCGGCGACGTCAGGCCGGGCGACCTGCTGCTGACCGCCGGAACGAGGATCGGGCCGGTCGAGCTCGGCCTGCTGGCGGCGGCCGGGCACGCCACGGTGCCGGCCCGGCCGCGGGCCCGGGTGGCGGTCATCTCGACCGGCAACGAGCTGGTCGAGCCCGGCACTCCGCTGGCCCGCGGCCAGATCTGGGAGTCCAACAGCATCATGCTGGCCGCGGCAGCCCGGGCGGCCGGCGCCGACGCCTACCGGCCGGCCGCCGTGCCGGACGACAAGGCCAAGGTCCTGGCCATGATCGAGGCCGAGCTCGGCCACGCGGACCTGCTGATCACCAGCGGCGGCGTGAGCATGGGCGGCGAGCACGACGTGGTCAAGGCGGCGCTGCTCGAGCTCGGCGAGGTGCGGTTCCGCAAGGTCGCCATGCAGCCGGGGATGCCTCAGGGTTTCGGGCTTCTCGGCGGTGGGCGGACGCCGATCCTGACTCTCCCGGGAAACCCGGTGAGCGCCTACATTTCGTATCTCCTCTTCGGGCGTACAGCCCTGAACGCCCTGCAGGGCGGGTCGGCGGGCGGCCTGGCGACGGCGCGAATCGCCTTGGCCGGCCCGGCGCGCTCACCGGGGGGCAAGCGGTCGTTCCTGCGCGGCGTGCTGTCCGCGGACCGGACCTCGGTCACCCCGCTGACCGGCCAGGCGTCCCACCAGCTCGCGACGCTGGCCAAGGCGGACGCGCTGATCATCGTGCCGGAGGAGATCACCGCGATGACCGCCGGTGAGCTCGCGGACGTACTGTTCTTGCATGTCTGAACGGCTCACTCACCTCGACGACGACGGCCAGGCGCAGATGGTCGACGTGTCGGTGAAGGACGTCACCGTGCGTGAGGCCGTGGCGTCCGCGCGGGTCCGGCTGTCGGCCGCGGCCGTGGCCGCGCTGCGGGACAACACGGTGCCCAAGGGCGACGCGATCGCGGTGGCCAGGATCGCCGGGATCATGGGCGCCAAGCGGACGCCGGACCTGATCCCGCTGTGCCACCCGATCGCGCTGCACTCGGTGACCGTCGACCTTTCTGTGGCGGACGACGGTGTGGCGATCACGGCGCGGGCCAGGACCGCGGACCGGACCGGGGTGGAGATGGAGGCGCTGACCGCGGTGACCGTGGCCGGGCTGGCGCTGATCGACATGGTCAAGGCCATCGACCGCGCGGCGTGCATCGAGTCCGCGCAGGTGGAGGCGAAGTCCGGCGGCAAGTCCGGGACGTGGGTGCGGTCATGATCCGGGCACAGTCATGATCAGAGCACTGGCGATCACCGTGTCGAACCGGGCCGCGGCCGGGGTGTACGAGGACCGGTCCGGCCCGGTGCTGGTCGACCTGCTGCGCGCGGCGGGCTGCGACGCGGTGTCCGGGCCGCTGGTGGTGCCCGACGGCGAGCCGGTGCTGGCCGCCCTGCGCGGCGCGCTGACCGGCGAGTTCGACGTGGTCGTGACGACCGGCGGCACCGGGCTGACGCCGATGGACCAGACCCCGGAGATGACCAGGGAGATCATCGACCGGGAGATCCCCGGGCTGGCCGAGGCGATCCGGGCGGCCGGGGCGGCGGCGGGCGTGGCGTCCGCGGTGCTGTCCCGCGGGGTGGCCGGGCTGGCCGGGACCACGCTGATCGTCAACCTGCCGGGCTCGGCCGGCGGGGTAAGGGACGGCATGGCGGTGCTGGGCCCGATTCTGGCGCACGCGGTGGACCAGGCCCGCGGCGGTGACCACCCGCGGCCGGCGAATTCATCAGTGCCTTCTCCGGGAACCGATTAGCGCTGCACCTGGCGTCGGCGCGATGATGGTGGGGTGGGACGCATGCGGGGATGGCCGGCCACGCTGACCGAGCCAGACCTCCTGGACGCGCCGGTCGGGCTCCGCCCCGTCCGGGTAAAAGACGCGTCCGTGTGGCGGGACACGCGAATCAGGAACGCGGCCTGGCTTCAGCCGTGGGAACCGACAAACCCGGAAACCCCGCTCTACCAGACCAGCCTCGGCCCGTATGCGGCAATGGCACGCACCATGCGGCGCGAAGCCCGGCAGGGCCTGACCCTGCCGTGGGTCGTGACGTCCGGCGGCAATTTCGCCGGGCAGCTCACGGTCGGCAGCGTGATCTGGGGCTCGGCCCGGTCCGCGCAGGTCGGGTACTGGATGGACGAGGCGTACGCGGGCCGCAACATCCTGCCGACCGCGCTGGCCATGGCCGTGGACCACTGCTTCTTCGTGGTCGGGCTGCACCGGATCGAGGCCACGATCCGGCCGGAGAACCGGCCCAGCCGCCGGGTGGTGGAGAAACTCGGCTTCCGCGAGGAAGGGCTGCGCCGAAAGAGCCTGCATATCGACGGGGCGTGGCGGGACCATTTGTGTTTCGCGCTGACCGTGGAGGACGTTGGCGCCGGCCTGCTGCCGCAATGGCGGGCCACGCTGGCCGCACACCGGATGCAGGCGCACTAACGCGCTGATTTAGGCTGGGTCGGCCCAGTGCGATAACCGCTATCTGGCGACACACCGGGCCTGATACTCGCCATGATCCACCAGTGGCTTTACCGTGCGTCACGTGAGCATGCCACCGTCTGCTGCTGGGCGACGGTGCCCGGCCAGGGCGGCCGGGCACTGCGGCGTGCGCGTGCCTAGCCGCTGGGGCGCGGTGTGAGCACCGCGATCCTCTACCTGGCCATCGTTGCCATCTGGGCCGGATTCCTGGTGCCCCGCCTGCTCCGCCGCTCGCAGCAGAGGTCGGCCGCCACGGTCATCGACGAGACGGTGGCCGGCCCGGCGGACCTGGCCGGCCAGGATGCGGACCCTGAGGTGGTCGCCGTGGGCGGCGCCGGCCTCGGCGAGGGGCCGGCCTACTACGCGGCGCCGTACGAGGGTCCGGTAACCGGCAGCCCCGCTGTGCCGCCGGACCGCGACGACGAGGGCGTCGAGTACGACTTCCCCGACCACGTGGACACCGAGGAGATCTCGATCCCCCGGTCGTTCCTGGGCCGGCCGCTGTGGACCGAGCAGGCGGGCTGGCGCGCGGCCGGGTCCCGGTCTGGTGACGGTGGGCCCGGCGGGCCCGGCGGGCCCGGCCGGCCGCTGGTCACCAGGGCGGCGGCCCTGCGGGCCCGCCGCCGGTCGCTCACCCTGCTGGTCACGCTGCTGCTGGTGACTGCGGGGCTGGCCGCGCAGGGCGCGGTGCCCGGCTGGGTGCTCGTGCCGCCGCTGGGCGTGCTGGGCCTGTTCCTGCTGGTCCTCCGCGAGGCCGCCAAGTGCGACGCGGAGCTGGCCGAGAAGCGCGCCGCGGCGCACGCGGCGGAGCTGGCCAGGCAGGCCCGGGCGGCCCGGCAGCGCGCCCGCGAGCAGGCCCGCCAGGCCGCCGCGGCGGCCCAGCACGAGGCCGAGGTCATCGACATCTCGGGCCGGGTCGGCGA
>DASVBE010000221.1:0-2794 GCA_036375995.1 Streptosporangiaceae bacterium
AGCGGTCCCGTGTACGGCGACCCACTCCCAGCCGGCCCGGAATACCAGGGTGGCGCGCGGATCGCGGCGCAGGTTCGCGAGCTTGGCGGTGTTGCCCCGGGCCACGAACGCAACGCCCGGGCGCCCGTCCACCGGATGGGACAGCACCCCGGCGTTGACGACGCTGACCGACGGCTGCCCGTCCGGGCGCAGGGTCACCAGCACAGCCAGCCAGCGGTCCGCGCTGCCGTACTCGCGGACCAGCCGCAGGCCCTCCTCGGGGAGCATGAACCCTCCTCCAGCACGACCGGACCGCAGTCCGCTTAGTTGAGGAAAAGATACGGACTCAAGTCCGTTTATGTCAAACGTGGCCACCGGACTGGGCTACATTCCTGCTCATGGACGAAGCCAGCGCGGCGCAGCGGGAGGATCTGCTGCTGCTTCCCGCCGGCCCGGTTCAGGAGCGGGCGGACGCGGCACGCAACCGGGCCAAGGCCCTGGCCGCCGCGGAGCTGCTGTTCGCCGCCCGTGGGGTCGCCGCGGTGAGCATGGACGACATCGCCGCGTCCGCTGGCGTCGGCAAGGGGACGCTCTACCGGCGGTTCGGCGACAAGTCAGGGCTCGCGGCGGCACTGCTCGACGAGCGGGAGTCAGGGCTGCAGGCAGCCATGCTGGGCGGGCCGCCCCCGCTCGGCCCCGGGGCGCCGCCCGCTGACCGGCTCGCCGCGTTCGCCGCTGCCTACCTGGAGTTCGTCGACGCTCACCTGGACCTGGTCGCGATGTCGCAGACCGCCAGCCCGGGCGCGCGGCTGCGCACCGGCTCTCACCAGTTCTGGTGCCAGCACTGCCGGATCCTGCTCTCCGCGGCCGGGGCGGCCGATCCCGGCCTGCGCGCCGGCGCGATCCTCGCCGCGCTCACCGCCGAGCAGGTCCGGCACTGGCGGCACACCGAAGGCCGCTCACTACCGGAGCTGACCAGCGCGATCACAGAGATCACCCGCCGGCTCGCGGTGCCGTGAGGAATACCGGTCCGTCAGCCGTCCGTCAGCTGTCACGCGTCGCGCCGGGTCACAAGCACGAATGCGGCCGCCAGGACCACGGCGACGTAGCAGCAGAACACCCCGATCCCGGCCCAGGGGGCGAGCGCGTCATGGCCACGGACGGTGGTGAAGATCTGGCTTCCTGAATTCGCGGGCATGTAGCGGATGAGGCCGTTGCGCCAGCCGGTCGGAAGCAGGTCGAGGACTGCCGTGGAGGCGAACAGCAGGCCGTAGAAGGCCGACAGGGCGCCGGCGCTGTGCCGGACCAGCGCCCCGAAGCCGAAACCGAGCAGCCCGACGGCGGTGAGGTAGAGGCCGCCACCGAAGGCCGCGCGCAGAGCCGGGCCAGAGCCAAGGGACAGCCCGGCCTGTGCGCCATGCAGGATGGCCTGGCCGATGCCGAACGTGCCGAAGCTGAGCAGCTCACCGGCTGCGAAGGCGGCCAGCGCGAAGACACTGGCCTTCACCGCGAGCAGAGCGCGCCGCTGCGGGACAGCCGACAGTGAGGCACGGATCATCCCGGTGGAGTACTCCGAGCTGATCACCAGGACGCCGAGCGCGCCGACGGCAATCTGGGCCAGGTAGATGCCGGTGAGGCTGGTGAGGGCGGCGTCGAAGCCGATCCTGCTCTGGTGCCCGGCATGGAAGTCAGCGACCCAGCGCGCGCAGATCACGGCGCCGGGGCCGAGGGCGGCTAGCACCGTGAGAACGCTGACCCACCGGGTTGAACGCACCGACCGGAGCTTCGTCCATTCCGACCGGAAGACGTTGGCCAGGCCGATCGTGGTCGCGGCTGCGGGGGCGGCAGTGGTCGCCGTGGGCGCGGTCATTGGCTGCTCCCGCCGCTGGCGGAGAACTGAACGGAACCACTCGTGAGCTCCATGAAAGCGTCCTCCAGTGACGGCCCGGCCTCGTCCAGCCGGTGCAGGGGAATCGATGCGGACGCGGCCAGGTCGCCCACCCGCGCACCGGAGATCCCGGTTACCTGGGCGGCCTGGGGGCCGCTGGAACGGACCGCCGCCCCCGCGGCGCGGAGCAGCGGAAGGAGGTCGCCCATCCGGGGGGAGGCGATGGTCACCGTGGTGCTGGCCACCCGGGAGATGACCGACTCCATGCTGCCGTCAGCGAGGATCCGGCCCTTGCCGATGACCAGCAAGTGGTCGGCGGTCAGTGCCATTTCACTCATGAGGTGGCTGGACACCAGGACCGTGCGCCCCTCCGCGGCAAGGCGGCGCAGCAGCGTCCGGATCCACCGGATGCCCTCCGGGTCCAGGCCGTTGACCGGCTCATCACACACCAGCACTCCGGGGTCGCCCAGCAATGCCGCGGCCACCCCCAGCCGCTGGCTCATGCCCAGTGAGAACGCCTTTGCCCGCTGCCCGGCCACGCCGGTGAGGCCCACCGTCTCCAGCACCTCGTGCACCCGCCGCTTGCCGATCCCGTTGCTCTGGGCCAGGCAGAGCAGGTGATGGTAGGCGCTGCGGCCGCCGTGCACGGCCCGTACCTCCAGCACCGCGCCCACCTGATGCAGCGGGCGCTTGAGGTGGCCGTACGGCTGGCCGTTGACCCTGACCGTGCCGGCGGTCGGCCGGTCAAGGCCCATGATCATGCGCATCGTGGTGGACTTGCCAGCGCCGTTGGGGCCGAGGAACCCGGTCACCAGGCCCGGCCGGACGGTGAAGGAAATCCGGTCGACGGCAGCGGTGCTGCCGTATCTCTTGGTCAGGTCCTGCGCCTCGATCATCGGCGTCCCCTCGGCTCGCGGTTGCCAGCCA
>DASVBE010000231.1:0-6969 GCA_036375995.1 Streptosporangiaceae bacterium
GCAGGCGGGACGGGCGGGGTTTCTGGCGCGGCGAGCCGCATCGAGTGCGCTGGGCCGGCCGGATGGTCGTGCTGGCACCCGTGATCCTGGCGGGTTAGCGCCCTGCCCCCGTTACCGGCCAGGCGGCAGAATCACGGTCACAGGGGGCCGAGCCGCCGATGGCGAGGAGGGGACGCCGTGGGCATGATCAGGCTCGTCGCCATGGCCCGGGCCCGCCGTTGGTGGCGTGCCTGGCTCGGGATCGCGGTGCTGGTCAGCATCACCGGGGGAGCGGTGCTGGCCAGCTCCGCGGCGGCCCGCCGGACCCAGGCCGCGCTGCCGCAGTTCGCGTCCGCCTACGGCGCGGACGTGGCCGCCTTCGCGCTGAAGCCGGCCGCCAGCACGGTGGCCGGGCTGCCCGGGGTGATGTCCTCCTACCAGCTCGCCCTGCCCCAGACCGGGCCGGCCACGTGCCGTGGCTGCCGCGGCCCGGCCCGCCCGCTGGCCCTGGATGTGTACAGCCCGGCGCCGGCCGGATGGCCCGGCTGGAAGCTGCTGTCCGGCCGGTGGCCGGACCCGGCCGACCCGCGGCAGGTGCTGGCGTCCTTCACACTCCGCGACGACCTGGGAGTCCAGCCCGGCACGGTGCTCCGGGTGCCGTTCTACGCCGCCGCTCAGCTGCGTCTCCTGGACAAGACGGGCGGCCCGCCCGTCCCGGCCGGGCCCGTGGTCAGCTTCGTGGTCACCGGCATCGCCGCGGGCCTGCAGGAGTTCCCGGCCGGGGTGAGCCCGGTCCATGACCTGGTCACCACCCCCGCGTTCACGCGTGCGGTGCTGCCCCGCACCGCGGCGGTGTACCAGTACCCGATCCGGCTGCGCGGCGGCCGCGCGGGCGTGGGGCAGTTCGCCGCCGCCCTGCGATCCCCGGCCGTCACCCATGCGGGCGTAGCCGGCTACCTGAACCTGGCCGACCAGGTGGCCGCCGTGACCGCGGCCATCCACCCGCAGATCATCGGCTGGTGGCTGCTGGCAGCCCTGGCGGCCCTGGTCGCGCTGGCCGTCGTCGGCCAGGCGCTGGCCCGGCAGGGAGCCGCGGAGAGCGAGGCGAGCGCGGTGCTGGCCGCCCTCGGGGCGACCCGCGGCCAGCTGGCCGCCGTCAGCGTGGCGGGCACCGCGGTGCTGGCGCTGGCCGGCGCAGCCGGCGCGGTGGCGGTGGCGGCGGCGCTGTCCCCGCTCGCCCCCGTCGGCATCGCCCGGATCGCCCAGACGTCCGCTGGGGTGGCGTTCGACCCGCTGGTCCTGCTGGCCGGCGGGGCGGCGATCGTGGCGGTGACGCTGGCCCTGGGCGGGGTGCCGGCCTGGCGCGCGGCCCGGGCCGGAGCGCCAGCCAGCCGGCTGCGGCCCCTTGCCCGCCCGTCGGCCATATCCGGCTGGCTGGCCGCCGCGGGTGCACCGCCCGCCATGCTCATCGGTGTCCGCCAGGCGCTGCAGCGCCGGGCGGCGGAGGCCAGCGCCCCGGTCGGCACCGCGCTGCTCGGAACCGTCCTCGCGGTCACCGCCCTGACCGCGACCACGGTGTTCGGGGCCAGCCTGTCGCACCTGCTGGCCACGCCCGCGCTGTACGGCCAGCAGTTCCAGCTCAACTTCAGCTCCACCGGGGGGACGGCCGACAGCCGGGTCCTGCACGAGCTTCAGCGCGATCCGGCGGTGACCCGGGTCTCCCGTGGCGTCGACGCCACCACCGTCATCAACCAGGTGACGGTCGGCGGGCTGGCCGGCGAGCAGGTCCGCGGCGCGCCGCTGTTCTCGGCCATGGCCGGGCGGCTGCCCAGCGGGCCCGGTGAGGTCGCGCTCGGCGCGGCGACCATGCGCGAGGTCGGCGCAGGCCTGGGAGACATGGTACGGGTCACCGTGCCCGCGCCGGGTGGCCACCAGCGGACCACGCCGTTCACGGTGGTCGGCATGGTGTCGTTCCCGCTGCTCAACGGGTCGGCCAGCCTGGGCCACGGCGCGCTGTACACGCTGGACGGGCTGACCGCCGCAGCCTGCCCGCCAGGCCAGGGCCAGGCGCGCTGCCGGGATCTGGTGCGGCAGTCCTCCGACGGCGGGGTGCTGGCCAGCGTGCGGCCGGGCCCAGCCGGGCGTGCCGCCATCGCCCACTACCTGGCCGCCTATCCCAGCACCGCGTCCCTGCCGATGACCCCGGAGTCGCTGGTCAACTTCGGCGAGGCGGTCAGCTTCCCGGCTCTGCTCGGCGTGGTGCTCGCCGGGTTCGGCGCGGCGATGGTCGCGCACCTGCTGGTCGTCAGCGTGGCCCGGCGCCGCCGTGAGCTGAGCCTGCTCAAGGTGCTCGGCTTCGCCCGCGGCCAGGTGGCCGGGACGGTCGGCTGGCAGGCGACCACGCTGGCGGTGGCCGGCCTGGCCGCGGGCCTGCCGCTGGGGCTGGCGGCCGGCCAGGCGCTGTGGCGGGCGTTCGCGGTCAGCTTCGGCGTGGTGGCCGTGCCGGTCGCGCCGCCCGGGCTGCTGGCCGCGCTGGCCGCGGCCGTCCTGGTGGCCGCTAACCTGCTGGCCGCCGGGCCCGCGATCGCCGCCGCCCGGGCCCGCCCCGGTCCCGTGCTCCGCGCGCCCTAGCCGCCGAGCAGGCGATTCAGGACCTCGTGGGTGACGCCCAGGCCGGGGAACGCGGCCAGCGTGTGCAGGGTGAAGTTGCCGATCATGGCGACCAGCTCGTCGGAGGCCAGGATCCCGCCGGGCTTGCCGTCCGGGCCGGTGCCGAGCTCCTGGCGCAGGGCTGCGCTGCCGTCCGGGTCGGCCAGCCACTCGCGCAGGGTGGACATGCCGGTCAGCGGCGGCCGCCGCGGCGTGCCCTCGACAGCCAGGTCCGCGGCCAGCCGCAGGTCCCGCGACGACGCGCCCACCGCCACCCGGTAGCAGCCCGGCTCGGTGAGCCAGCCGTGCTCCCGCTCGGACCAGTAGGCCAGGTCCCGCGCGGTCAGCGCGAACGCCACCGCCGCGGTCTCGCCCGGGGCCAGCCGCACCTTGCGGAAGCCGCGCAGCTCCCGCGGCGGGCGCGGGACCGCGGCCGACGGGTGGCTCAGGTACAGCTGGGCGACCTCGGCCCCGTCCCGCGAGCCCGTGTTGGTCACCTCGCAGCGCACGGTCACCGACAGGTTCCCGCCGTCCAGCGTGCCCGCCTGGCTGACCTGCAGTGACCCGTAGCCGAACGTGGTGTAGCTCAGCCCGTGCCCGAACGGGTAGCTGACCGGCCGGTCCTCGGCGTCGAACCCCCGGTAGCCGGCGAAGATGCCCTCCCCGTACCGGACGTGCCCGTCCGCGCCGGGGAAGTTCAGGTAGCTGGGCGTGTCCTGGAGCCGCACCGGGATCGTCTCGGTGAGCCGCCCGGACGGGTTCACGGCGCCGGTGAGCACGTCCGCCAGTGCCCCGCCGGCCGCCTGCCCGCCCAGCCAGCCCTCCACGATCGCCGCGGCCTGCTGCTCCCAGCCGCTGGTCCGCACCGCCGAGCCGTTGGCCAGCACGGCCACCAGCGGTGTGCCGGGGTGCGCCGCGGCCAGCGCGGCGACCAGGTCCGTCTGCACGGCGGGCAGGTCGATGTGCCGGCGGTCCCAGCCCTCGGATTCCGCGCCGGCCGGCAGGCCAAGGAACGCCACGATCACGTCCGCCCCGGCGGCGTCCCGCACCGCCTCCGCGGCCAGCGCCCCATCCGCGGCCAGCGCTGTATCGCCGCCGCCGTCGTTGCCGTCATCCAGCCGGAAGCCGGGGGAGAACCGCACCGTGGCGCCGGGCAGCGCGGCGGTCAGCTCGTCCAGCGGCACGTCCACCCGGGTCGGGCTGACCTGCGAGCTGCCCGCGCCCTGGAACCGCGGGGTGCGGGCGAACTCACCGGTCACCGCGACGGTCAGGCCGGGGCGCGGGACAAGCGGCAGCACCCCGCCGTCGTTTTTCAGCAGCACGGCGCTGTCCGCCGCGGCCCGCCGGGCCAGCGCGTGCTGCTGGTCAGGATCGGCCGCCGGGCCGCCGGCCGCCGCCGCGGCCCGCCGCCCGGGGGCGGTCTGCCGGACCAGCCGCAGCACCCGGGCCACGGCCTCGTCCAGCACCCCGCCGCTCAGGTCGCCGGTGGCCACCGCGGCGGTGACGGCCGGGTCGCTGGCCTCCTTGTCCGGCGGCATCTCCAGGTCCAGGCCGGCCGCCAGGGCGGCCACCCGGTCGTGCACGGCGCCCCAGTCCGACATGACCAGCCCGCCGAAGCCCCACTCGCCGCGCAGCAGGTCGGTCAGCAGCCACCGGTGCTGGGATGCGTGCACGCCGTTGACCCGGTTGTAGGAGCACATCACCGTCCACGGCTGCGCGGTGGTGATCACGTGCTCGAACGCGGCCAGGTAGATCTCCCGCAGCGCGCGCTCGTCCACGTCGGCGCTGACCCGCATCCGGTCGGTCTCCTGGTTGTTCACCGCGAAGTGCTTCAGGCACGCCCCAACCTGCTCCGACTGCAGGCCGCTGACCAGCGCGGCGGCCATCCGGCCGGTCAGGTACGGGTCCTCGGACCAGTACTCGAAGTTGCGCCCGCACAGCGGGGAGCGCTTGATGTTGATGCCGGGGCCGAGGACCACCGACACGCCCTGGTCGCGGGCCTCGCGGCCGATCGCCGCGCCGACCTCCCGGGCCAGGTCCGGGTCCCAGGACGAGCCGAGGGCGGACGCGGTCGGGAAGCAGGTGGCCGGCACGCTGCCGGACACGCCCACCTGGTCGCCGCGGCCGGGGGCTTTGCGCAGTCCGTGCGGGCCGTCGGCGACCATGACCGACTCGATGCCCGCGTCCTTGATTCTGGTGGTGTGCCAGAAGTCCCAGCCGCGCACCAGCGTGGCCTTCTGCTCGGTGGTCAGCGACGCGATCAGTTCAGCCAGCGGCCGGTGCTCATCCACGGCGCAATCCTGTCAAATCCCCCGCTCCAGGCGAAGCGGTCCGCGGCCTATCCGGGGACGCTGACGTATATCGCCACCGCGACGCCCCGACCCGGACGTGCAGTAGGTTTTACCGCACCGGTTCCTATGTCATATCCAGGAGATTCCATGCCGCCGCTGAGGTCCCGCACCGTTACCCATGGCCGGAACATGGCCGGGGCGCGCGCGCTGCTGCGCGCCACCGGGGTAGCCCGCGAGGACCTGGGCAAACCGATCATCGCGGTGGCCAACAGTTTCACCGAGTTCGTCCCCGGCCACGTGCACCTCCGCCAGGTCGGCCAGGTGGTCGCCGCGGCGGTCAAGGCGGCCGGCGCGGTGCCGCGTGAGTTCAACACGATCGCCGTGGACGACGGGATCGCGATGGGCCACGGCGGCATGCTGTACTCGCTGCCCAGCCGCGAGCTGATCGCCGACTCCGTCGAGTACATGGTCAACGCGCACTGCGCGGACGCGATGATCTGCGTCTCCAACTGCGACAAGATCACCCCGGGCATGCTCATCGCCGCGATGCGGCTGAACATCCCCACGGTGTTCGTGTCCGGCGGGCCGATGGAGGCCGGCCAGCCGGTCGGCGCGGCCGCGCTGCGGCCCGGCGCCGGGGCCCGCAAGCTCGACCTGATCGATTCGATGGTGGCCTCGGCCGACCCCAGCGTGACCGACGACGAGCTCCGCGACATGGAGGAGTCGGCCTGCCCGACCTGCGGCTCCTGCTCGGGCATGTTCACCGCCA
Source organism: Streptosporangiaceae bacterium (assembly GCA_036375995.1). Classification (GTDB taxonomy): domain Bacteria; phylum Actinomycetota; class Actinomycetes; order Streptosporangiales; family Streptosporangiaceae; genus DASVBE01. The sequence goes on from DASVBE010000231.1 coordinate 5,689, forward strand.
ACTCGATGAACTGCCTGACCGAGGCGATCGGCCTGGCCGTCCCCGGCAACGGCACCACGCTGGCCACCCACACCGCCCGGCGCGCCCTGTTCGAGCGGGCCGGGCAGCTGATCGTCGACATCACCCGGCAGTACTACGAGCAGGACGACGCCTCGGTCCTGCCCCGCGAGATCGCCAGCCGGGACGCCTTCGCCAACGCGATGGCGCTGGACGTGGCCATGGGCGGCTCGACCAACACGATCCTGCACCTGCTCGCCGCGGCCACCGAGGGCCAGGTGGATTTCGGCCTCAAGGAGATCGACGAGCTGTCCCGGCGGGTGCCCTGCCTGTGCAAGGTCGCGCCGAGCAGCGACTACCACGTCGAGGACGTGCACCGGGCCGGCGGCATCCCGGCCATCCTCGGCGAGCTGTCCCGGGCCGGCCTGCTCAACGAGGGTGTGCGCACCGTGCACAGCCGGACCCTGCGCGGCTTCCTCGACGAGTGGGACCTCGGCTCGCCGTCGGTCAGCGACGCGGCGGTGGAGCTGTACCACGCGGCGCCCGGGGGAGTGCGCACCACCGAGCCGTACTCGCAGTCGGCCCAGTGGGAGGCACTGGACACCGACCGGGAGTCGGGCTGCATCCGGGACGTGGCCCACGCCTACAGCGCGGACGGCGGCCTCGCTGTGCTGTACGGGAACCTGGCCGCCGACGGCGCGATCGTGAAGACGGCGGGCGTGCCCGAAGAGCTGTTCGGGTTCACCGGCCCGGCGAAGGTCTTCGAGAGCCAGGAGGACGCGGTCGAGGCCATCCTGGGCGGCCGGATCGTCGCCGGCGACGTCGTCGTGATCAGGTACGAGGGCCCTCGCGGCGGCCCCGGCATGCAGGAGATGCTCTACCCGACGAGTTTCCTGAAGGGCCGCGGCCTGGGCCGGGCCTGCGCGCTGATTACCGACGGCCGGTTCTCCGGCGGCACCTCGGGCCTGTCGATCTGCCACATCGCCCCCGAGGCCGCGGCCGGCGGCACGATCGCCCTGGTCCAGGACGGGGATCAGATCACGATCGACATCCACCGCCGCGACCTGACCCTGCAGGTGCCCGACGAGGAGCTGCGAACCCGCCGCGAGGCGATGCTGGCCAGCCTGGGCAGCTACCGCCCGGCGCAGCGGCAGCGCCCGGTCAGCGTGGCCCTCCAGGTCTACGCCGCGATGGCCACGTCCGCCGCCACCGGCGCCGCCCGGGACATCTCCCAGCTCACCCGCCAGGAAGTCTGATTCGCACCGCGCCAATCGCGGCCGCGCT
>DASVBE010000102.1:0-2058 GCA_036375995.1 Streptosporangiaceae bacterium
CAGGGGCGGTGGCAGCCCGCCCGGCCGGGGGACACGCGGCAACGGCTCCGCGCCGCCGGCCCCGCGCCCGGCGCCTCCGTCCGCCGCGCCGCCGGCTCCGTCCGCGCCGCCTGCCCGGCGGCCGGCCCCGTCCCCGCGGCAGGCTCCGGCCCCGCGGCCATCTCCGTCCCGGGCCGCGCCCGGGCCCGATCCGGCCGCCAGCGGCGGCCGGGGATCCGCATCAGCACCGAGCCGCGCGCCGTCCGGACCGGCGCGCGGGCCGGCCGGCCCCGTCACCGGGGCAGGCCGAACCCCGGCCGGCGGCCGGGACAGCGAGACGGGATCACCGCCAGCGACCCCGTTCTGGCTGCGCCCGATCCGCCGCCAGAAGTAGCGGTACGCCATGGAGCTCAGCCCTGGTCAGCGCCGGGCGGCGTTCCTGGCCATCGTGGTAGCCCTGGCTGGACTGGGGATCTACCTCGTCGTACCGGGGGTGTTCGGGTCCGGGCGGCACACGGATTCACCCGCTGCCGCGCAGAGCCAGGCGCCTTCGGCCACCCCGTCCGCGACCGTCCCCGCCCCGGTCAGCACTCCGCCGGAAGCGCCATCCGTGCCGCCTCCGCCGTCCACCGGGCCGGTCATCGGGAACAGCGCGGGCGCCATCTACCAGTGGCTGCCGTTCCGTCCGGCAGACCTGGCCGCAGCAGCGGAGGTGGCAGTGCAGTTCGGCGACCTGTACGACACGTTTTCCTACAGCCAGAGCCCGTCCGCCTACGCGCGGAGCCTGCGTTCGGTGACCACCAGCGACCTGGAAGCCCAGCTCCAGCGGGCGTACTCCACGCCCGGGCTGGCTGGCCCGCGGGTGGACGACAAGCAGGTGTCCACCGGGCGCGCCAAGATCAACTCGCTGCGCGCCTTCGGGCCGGGCAGCCTGACCTTCGTCGTCACCATCACCCAGAAGATCACCAGCACCAAGGGCAGCAGCGAGAACACCAGCCAGTTCGCCGAGACCGTCGTCGGCGGCTCAGGGAACTGGCGGGTCAATGACATCGAGCCGGCCTCGGCAGGGAACTTCTGATGGCGGCCAGCGGGCGGAGCCTGTTCAAAGACTCCGGCCCCGGCTCCGGCGGGCCCGGATTCTCCGGCTGGTCCAGCGCCGGGCGCGGCGGCTACGGCTTCGGCTTCGGCGGCCGCCGCGGCGGGCTGGGCGGCGGGTTCCTCGGCGGCCCGGGCGGCTACCGGCCCGGTGAGCCGCCGGGCCGCGGCAAGGGCCTGCTGATCGCGGTCATCTGCGTGGCCGGGCTGCTCGGCGCGGGCCTCGCGGTCGCCCCGATGCTGCTGTTCGCGGGCAGCAGCCAGCTGTTCAGCTCGGGCAACGGCTGCTCGCAGGCCAAGGGCGGGAAGTCCGCCCAGCCGCCGCCCAGCCAGCAAGCGCAGAACTCCATCCCGGCCGACTACCTGCGGATCTTCAAGGAAACCGGGAGCAAGTACGGCGTCCCGTGGGTCATCCTGGCCGGCATCGGCAAGGTCGAAAGCGACGACGGCCGCACCACGCTGCCCGGCGTGCACAGCGGGTCGAACGCGTTCGGCGCGGCCGGGCCGATGCAGATCGGCATCGGCGGCGCGTCCACCAACACCTGGGGCGGCGCGCCGGTGCACCCGGCCGGCCAGCGTGTCTCCGGGGTGGCCGCGGACGGCAACGGCGACGGCATCGACAGCGTCTACCAGCCCGCCGACGCGGTGGCCGGCGCCGCGAAGTACCTGCTCAACCACGGCGTGACGGACAACGTCAACGGCGCCATCTTCGCCTACAACCACCTGCAGTCCTACGTCACCACGGTGCTGTCCTGGGCGAGCACCTACGCCAGCGGCGGGTTCTCGGTCAGCCCGATCACCGTGGACGCGGCGCCGGACTGCATGCCCGGCGTGGGCTCCGCGCCGAACGGGGCGACCTCGACCGCGATCGCGTTCGCCGAGGCCCAGCTGGGCAAGCCGTACCTGTGGGGCGGCACCGGCCCGGCCGCGTTCGACTGCTCGGGCCTGGTCATGCAGGCGTACCGGGCGGCGGGGCTGTCCATC
>DASVBE010000002.1:0-26164 GCA_036375995.1 Streptosporangiaceae bacterium
GCAGGTCTCGGAACGACCAGTGCAGCCAGAAGCGGAGGCGTCGCATCGTCCCTACCAGTGGAGCTCGGAGATCTCGGCCCGCCCGCCCGGAGGCGGCCCGTCCGAGACGACACGACCGCTCGACAGCTCGATCACCCGGTCGGCGACGCGTGAGATCTCCCGGTTGTGGGTGACGATGAGCACTGTGATCCCGGTGTGCGATTGGGCGTGGAGCAGCTCCAGGATCTGGATCCCGGTGTGGAAGTCGAGCTCACCGGTGGGCTCGTCGGCGAGCAGGATCGGGTTCCCGGTGGCCAGCGCCCGGGCGATCGCTACCCGCTGCTGCTCCCCGCCGGAAAGCTGGTGCGCGAAATGGCCTGCCCGGGCCCCCAGGCCGACCTGCTCCAGGACCGTCCGGGCGATCCCGGCCGCGCCGGGCCGCCCCGCGACGTCCGCGCCGAACTGGACGTTCTCCAGCGCCGTCAGGGCGGGGAACAGGTTGAAGCTCTGGAAGATGAAGCTGACCGTGTGACGGCGGATCTGCGCCCGCTCCGCACGGGACGCGGCAGTCAGGTCCCGGCCCGCCAGCCGGATCGTGCCCGCCGTCGGCGCGTCCAGCGCGCCGACGAGGTTCAGCAACGTGGTCTTGCCCGACCCGGACGCCCCCAGCACCACCACGAATGCCGCCTCGTCCACATGCAGGTTGACGTCGTCAATCGCCTTGACCACGGTGTCACCCGCGCCGAACCAGCGGCAGACGCCGTCAAGATCGATCCGGGTCCCCTCGGCGCCCGCGCGGGCATCCACGGATCGCCGCTGCCCCGCCTCCGGGAGCCGTCCCGGACCCGCCGTGATGCCCATGGACGGAATCTGACCGGCGCTGGCCCCGCGGAGGCAGGGCCTAACGGCCTTCCTGCGCTGGTCCGCGGTCATCGCGGAAAGGACGTTGGGCCCTGGCCCACGCATCAGCGCCGCACCCACTGTCACACTGGGCCGGTGGAGCTGGCTGCCATCGTTGCCGGGCTGCTGCTCGTGGTCGTCGGCCTGGTGGTGCTGGCTGGCACTGGGGTCCATGCATGGGCGGCTGCGCGCACTGTTCTGGTGCTGTCGCTGCTGCTGGGCCTGGCCACCGTCGCACTGGCCGCGGCCGGGCTGGGCCTGCTGGTGGACCGGTTGACCCGCAGTGACGGGATCGCGGTGCTGGATCACCCCATCGCCCGGTTCGTGACCGCGCATCGGGCGCCCGCGCTGACCTCGGTGATGAGGGCCGTCAGCGCTGCGGCCGGCCCGGCGGGGATGACGGTGTGCGCGCTGATTGCCGGGGTCCTGCTCAGCGCGACGTGGCGGTCATGGACACCGATTGTGGTGCTGGCGACCATGGCCGCCGGGGCGACCGGGCTCACGATGGTGATCAAGATTGTGCTGGCCCGCCCCCGTCCCCCGCTGCTGCATGCGGTGGCTGCCGCCGACGGGTACGGCTTCCCGTCCGCTCACGCGGCAGCTGCCGCCTCGGTATGCGGGGCCGCGGCCTGGTTGTGCAGCTTCCGCATTCGGTCATGGGCGGCCCGGACCGCCCTCTGGGCAGCGGCAGCGATGCTGGCCGCCCTCGTCGGCATCTCCCGCGTCTACCTCGGTGTGCACGGGACGACTGACGTCATCGGCGGCTGGATCTTCGGGATCCTGTGGCTAGCGGTCATCATGATCAGCTGGGCCGGTCCGGGGTACGCCTGCGGCGGAAAAGGGCGCGGTCCAGCCGTATGGCGGCGTACCCGAGGGCTGAGGCCAGGAAGACCGCCACCAGGTCGGTGCCGGTGAGCGGCTTGGTATGCAGCAGCTCCTGGAGGAACGGCAGGTACAGCCCGGCGAGCTGGAGGCCCAGGGCGGCGGCGACGGCGGTGGGCAGCATCGGGTTGGCGAGGGTGCCGGGCCGGGCCCGGGAGCCGACCGCGACGGCGAGCTGGGTGGTGCCCAGGGCGAAGAAGGCCATGCTCTGCCAGGGCCGCCCGGTGGCGTGGCCCCATAGGGCAATGCCGAGAGTGACCGCGGCGACCACGAGGCCGACCCGGAGGATCCGCTGCCACAGGCCTGCGCCGAGCACGCTTTCGCCCGGCGGCCGGGGCGGGCGGTTCATGATACCGGGGCTGGCGGGCTCGCCGCCGAGGGCGACGCCGGGAAGGCCGTGGGTGAGCAGGTTGACCCACAGGAGCTGGGCCGGCAGCAGCGGCAGGGCCAGGCCGAGCGCTGGCCCGGCGAGCATGATGGCGATCTCGGCGCAGCCGCCGGACAGCGCGTACAGCAGGAACCGGCGAATGTTGCCGTAGACGCGGCGGCCTTCTTCCGCGGCGGTCACGACGGTCCGCAGGTTGTCGTCGGCCAGGACCAGGCCGGCGGCCTGGCGGGCGACTTCGCTGCCGCGCTTTCCCATGGCCACGCCGATGTCGGCGCGGTGCAGCGCGGGGCCGTCGTTGACTCCGTCGCCGGTCATCGCCACGACGTCGCCGGCGGCCTGCCGAGCCGAGATGATGGTGAGCTTCTGGTCCGGGGCGGCGCGGGCGAACACCCGCGCCCGGGGGTCGGCCAGGTTGGCTTCGGGGGCGGAGCAGTCGATCACATCGGTGCCGGCCTGGAGGATACCGAGCTCGGCGGCGATAGCCCGGGCGGTAGCGGGGTGGTCCCCGGTGATCAGCACGGGGGTAATCCCGGCCGCCTGGCAGGAGGCGATGGTGGCGGCGGCGGACCGGCGGGGCGGGTCCTGGATGCCGATCAGGCCGGCCAGCCGCAGCCCGCGCTCCAGATCAGCTCCGGCGGGGACACCGGGGCGGTCGGCCGTGGCTACGGCCAGGACCCGGAACCCGGCCCGGGCCAGCTCGCTGGCGCGGGCCCGGGCCCGGGCGATGACGGAGCTGGGCCAGGACACGGTGCCACAGCGGAACCGGATGGGGGGCGGGCAGAACGTTCGGGCCGCCATCTGTGAGTCGGGCTGCCGCCTCGTCCGAGGACAGCCCTCGTTCCGGGACACTGGCGGACAGGACGGGCGTCATCGTCGCCATGAGCCCACGATCGCCGCACCGCCGCCAGGCGGCCAGGGCAGTAAGTCCCGCCCGCCCGGTGCGGACGGCCCCGGCCAGGCTGGTCTCTCCGGCCCGGGTCCTAAGGGCCCGGTGTCCGGGCCTTAAGACCCTGGGGCCGCCGGGGCCGGCGCGGATACATCTCGTCCCGTTGTGCCGGCGAGCGTTTCAGGAGACCCAGATGCCCCGAAAGCTGATCGGCGGGCAGCGGCCAGAAGGGACGGGAAACCGCCCCGGCCGGACCCGGCCGCGCCGCGCCGCGGCTGGCCGGTGGCTGGCCGGCGCCGGTGCCGCCCTGGCCGTGCTGACCGTCGCGGCCTGCACCAGCGCGGGCGGCACCAGCGAGAGCGGCAGCGAGCCCGGCGACGCGGCGGCGAGTCCGTCCGCGGCCGCAGTCTCCCCGGGGGCGGGCTCCTCGCTGGAGCAGCAGTACGAGCGGGTCGTCAGCCGGGTGCTCCCGTCGGTCGTGCAGATCTCCACCAGCTCCGGGTCCGGTTCCGGGGTGGTCTACGACACCAGGGGCGACATCGTCACCAACGCGCACGTGGTCGGCAGCGCCACCGCCGTTCAGGTAAGCCGGGCCAGCGGCGGCAAGCCGCTCAGCGCCCGGGTGGTCGGCGTGTTCGCCCCCAGCGACCTGGCGGTGATCAGGGTGGCCAGCGGTGCCGCGTCGCTGCACCCCGCGTCGTTCGGCCGGTCGGCTACGGCGCGGGTGGGCGAGATCGTGCTGGCGATGGGCAACCCGCTGGGCCTGACCGGGACCGTGACCGACGGCATCGTGTCCGCGACCGGCCGCACCGTGTCGGAGGGTGAGGGCAGCTCGGCGGTGCTGATCAGCGCTATCCAGACCAGCGCGGCGATCAACCCCGGCAACAGCGGCGGCGCCCTGGTCAACCTGGCTGGCCAGGTCATCGGCATCCCCACGCTGGCCGCCACCGACCCGCAGCTGGGTGGCGCCGCGGCCGGCATCGGGTTCGCGATCCCCAGCGACACCGTCACCAGCATCGCGCGGCAGCTCATCGCCACCGGGAAGGTCACCAATTCCGGCCGGGCCTCGCTGGGCATCACCGCGCAGACCGTGGCCGACGCCAGCGGCCAGCCGGCCGGGGTGGGCATCGTCAGCGTGACCCCGGGCGGTGCGGCCGCCAGGGCCGGCCTGCAGGCCGGTGACATCATCACCGGCCTGGCCGGCCAGAAGATCCCCTCGGTCGCCGCGCTGCAATCGGTGCTGGCCGCGCACAAGCCCGGTGATCAGATCCAGGCGCGCATCGTCCGTGACGGCAGCGAGTCCTCGGTCCAGGTGACCCTGGGCAACCTCACCGGCTGAAGCACAGAACCGGATTGCAGGGAATTCTTGAGTCGTTCTTGGCGGCCGCTTAACCCGCGGTCCGCTGTGATGGCGTCCCATGCGCGACACCCACGACCGCCCCGAACCAGGCGGTGACCCCACCCTGTGGATGGCCCGGCCGTCAGCCGACAGCAGAGCCAGCAGCCTGCGCCGTCTTTCCCGGCTGACCTGGCGCACCACCCAGCTCAGCACGATCGCCGCCGCCGCGTTCGCGGTGCTGTTCGCACGCTCCGCTGCGCCCCAGGTCAGCACGGGCGAGCAGACCGGGGCGCGGCCGTCGAGTACCCCGACCGCATCCGCGGCACCGGGCCGTCATCAGCACAAGGGCGCCGGGAAGCCGGCGCCGGGCCACCCGGCCCGGGCAAGCACGCCGCGCGCCAGCTCGGCACCCGTCCCGCAGCCCAGCAGCTCCGCGTCCGCGAGCCCGACGCCCAGGCCGACCACGCCGGCGCCGCCGTCCGCACCGCCCGCACCGGCACCGAAGCCGTCACCCACGCCGACACCGACACCGACGCACACCACCACGAGCCCCAGCCCGACCGGCGGATGAGGCCAGCCATCGTGACAAACCTGCCCGTGGCGCACCTGGCCAGCACGCCCGCGTCGGCCCGGCCTGTGGTGCGGTACAGCCATCAGCCGGCGGTGGTGTCCTTCCGCGCGCTCGGCACCGTCGTCTCGGTGCTGCTGACCGAGCCAGCCTGGCGCGAGAAGGCGGGCGCCATCCTGCGGGCCGAACTGGCCGCCGTGGACGTCGCGTGCTCCCGGTTCCGCGCCGATTCTGAGCTGTTCCGGCTCAACAATGCCGGAGGCCGCGAAATCGCGATCAGCCGCCGCCTCGCCGGCGCGCTCGCGGCCGCCCTGGCCGCCGCCCGCGCGACCGACGGCGATGTCGATCCCACCTGCGGCCGGGCCCTGACCGGCCTGGGGTATGACCGGGACTTCGCCGAGATCCTGCGAGATGGCAAGGAGCCCCTTCGCGCCGGGCGCCTGCGCATCACGGTCACGCCCGCCGCCGGCTGGCGAGTGGTGGAGCTCGATGAGCGGCGCAGCACTGTCCGGCTGCCCGCCGGAGTGGCGCTTGATCTTGGTGCCACGGCCAAGGCCCTGGCCGCGGACCAGGCCGCTGAGCGCATCGCGGCGGCGGTCGGCGGCGGCGTGCTGGTCAACCTCGGCGGCGACATCCGTGCCGTCGGCCCGCCACCGGATGGCGGCTGGCGCATCGGGATCGTGGACGAGCTGGCGCCGCACGAATCGCCCGGCACGGCGCCGCCGGCGCAGGCCGTCGTGATCACCGATGGCGGCCTGGCTACCTCCGGCACCACGGCCCGGGCCTGGCGCCGTGGCGGCATCGGCCTGCATCACATCATCGAGCCCGCGACCGGGCGGCCGGCCCAGACCTGCTGGCGGTCCGTCAGCGTGGCTGCCGCCAGCTGCCTGGACGCCAACATTGCGAGCACGGCGGCGGTCATCCGCGGTGAGCGGGCCGTCACCTGGCTCAGCGAGCTGAGTCTGCCGGCCCGGCTGGTCCGCCACAACGGAAGCGTGCTGGCCCTGGCCGGCTGGCCGGCCGACGATCAGCTGGGCGCCGGCCGCGGCCCAGCGGCCGGAGACGGCTGGGCCGGGGGCCCGGCATGACGGTCAGCTTCAGCGGCCCCGGGCTGTGGTACGCCACCAGGGCGACGGGCCTGGTGGCGTTGCTGCTGCTGACAGCCAGCGTGCTGCTGGGCGTGCTCACCGCGGGACGGCTCCAGGCTGCCGCGTGGCCGCGGTTCCTCACCGCGGGGCTGCACCGCAACATCGCCCTGCTGGCGTGCGTGTTCCTCGCCCTGCACGTCGCCACCACCGTGGTGGACTCGTACACCTCGATCCCGCCGGGCGCGGCGTTCGTCCCGTTCCTGTCGCCCTACAAGCGGATCTGGCTGGCCCTCGGCGCGGTGGCTCTCGACCTGTTCATTGCCCTGATCATCACCAGCCTGGTCCGTGGCTGGCTGGGGCACCAGGCCTGGCGCTTCGTGCACTGGTCCGGCTACGCGTGCTGGTCCGTGGCGGTCCTGCACGGCGCGGGCGCCGGCACCGACGAGCGCAGCGCCTGGGCGGGCGGCCTGACGGCCGGATGCCTGGCCGTGGTGGGTGCCGCGGCTGCCTGGCGGATCCTGCGCCGCTGGCCGGACCGCAGGGTCCTGCGGCTGGGCCTGGCGGCTGCCGCCGTGGCGGGCGTCCCGGTCGCCTTGACCCTGAGCGGGTACAGCTGGTGAACCGCCGTCCCGCCCCGGCCGGACCGGGCCACTCCGCGGAGCTTGCCGTCCCCGCTGCCCAGCCGCCCCGGCAGAGCCTGCCGCGGCTGCTGGCCGGGATGTCCTACGACCGGCCCCTGGGGCTGGCTGAGCACGAGCGCGTGCACGGGCCGGTCCCGCTGCGCTGGGGCGGCCGGGGGGAGCAGCACCGGCTGATCGACCTGGTGGAGCGATCCGGCCTGACCGGCCGGGGCGGCGCCGGCTATCCGGCCGGCCGCAAGATGCGGCTGGTGGCCCGCCGCCGCGGCCCGGCCGTCATGGTGGCGAACGGGGCGGAGGGCGAGTCCGCCAGCTCCAAGGACCGGCTGCTGCTGACCCGCCTGCCGCATCTGGTGCTGGACGGGATAAGCCTCGCGGCAGAGGCGGTCGGCGCGCGCCAGGCGTACCTGTGCGTGCACCGCCAGGAAACCGCACTGCTCGCCAGCCTGCGCGCCGCCGCCGCCGGCCGGTACCGGGCCGGGATCGATCCGGCACCGACCGAGGTCGTCGGGATCCCCGGCCGCTACGTGTCCAGCGAGCAGACCGCGATCGCCGCGTTCCTCAACGGCAGAGAGGGCAAGCCGGCCTTCACCCCACCGCGGCTCGACGAGCGGGGCGTCGGCGGCCGGCCGACGCTGGAGAACAACGTCGAGACCCTGGCCCATGTCGCGCTGATCGCCCGCCACGGGGACGGCTGGTTCCGTAGCGCGGGCCTGCCGTCAGCCACCGGGACGGCCCTGGTCACCGTCGGTGGCGCCGTGCGCAGGCCGGGGGTCTACGAGATCGAGCTCGGCACCCCGGCCGGAGCGGTGATCATGATGGCCGGGGGCCCGGCCGAACCGCCGCAGGCGATGCTGACCGGCGGGTTCTTCGGCCGGTGGCTGCCGGCCGAGTACGCCTGGCCGATCCCGCTGAGCGGGCCAGCGCTGCGCGCGGCCGGTGGTGCCATGGGCGCGGGCATCCTCATCTGCCTGCCGGCCTCCGCCTGCGGGATCGCCGAGACCGCGCGGGTCGTGCGGTACCTGGCCGAGGAAAACGCCGGGCAGTGCGGGCCGTGCGTGTTCGGGCTGCCCGCCCTCGCCGATGCGCTGGCCGACCTGGCCTACGCCGGGGGGCGCGGCCGGGCCGTCGGGCAGATCAGCTCGCTGCTGCCGGTCATCGAGGGCCGCGGTGCCTGCCGCCACCCCGACGGGGTCACCCAGCTGGTCCGCAGCGCACTGCGGACCTTCGGTGCCGATGCTCACTGGCATGACCGCAACGGCCCCTGCTACGGCGTGCAGCGCGACCCGCTGCTGCCGGTTCCCGGCGACGCCGAGCGGGAATGGGACTGGAAATGAGCGCCCGGCTGCGCGTCAACCCCATCGCCTGCGCTGGCTTCGGCATGTGCGCCGAGCTGCTGCCTGAACTCGTCACTCTCGACCGGTGGGGCTACCCGATCCTGGCGCCGGGGCCGATCCCGCCGCACCTCGCCGGTCATGTCCGGCGGGCCGTGCGGCTGTGCCCCACCCTGGCCCTGCTGATCGAGGAAACCCGGCACCGCCAGCCCTGACTGGGCCGGGTCAGGGCCCGTCAGGTGTCGCCTGGCTCCATGCGGTCCGCGTCGGTCACCGGGGCGACCGACGCGGAAGGGACCGATCCGGTGCAGGACACCACCATGCGCAGGCCGTGAATCCCGGCTATGAACAGCACCCGCGCCGTGGCCCCGGGCCCGCGGCTGACGTCATCGGCCTCGTAACCGGGCTGCGGGCTCCACGAGATCAGGTAGACGCCGTCGGCCTGGCAGGCTGCCAGCACGCTGCCGCCGGCCGAGCTGAGCAGTGTCCCGGCGGGCGGGGGCGTGCTCACCGGGGCGGGCGGGGCCGGCGTAGCGGTCCGGAGACGGGACGACGCGGGCGGCCGCGGGCGGGCCGGAACGGACCGGCCCGGGGACGGGGACGGGGAACCCCGGCCGGCGTCCTGGCCGGCGCCCGCCAGCGCCCGGTTGACCGCGGTCACGGTCAGCTGCTGAGCGGACGGGCCGGTGATGCTCTGGCCGATGAGCGAGACGGCCACGAGGCTCCCGCCGGTCGCCCCGGCCGCACCCAGCAGCCAGGCCCCCACGGCCAGGAGGGCACGGGTCCACATCGGGCCATGGTCCCGCAGCCCACGTTAAGGCCGGGTAAAAACAGGCTCAAGAGACCAGCGGCAGACCGTCCATATTGTGACTCAACACCCGCATGCCATGTTTCCGTATACCGTCCTGCTTGTGGCTCAGCTGATGCTGGTCGAGGACGATTCCCGGGTCCGCGCTGCGCTGATAAGGGCCCTCACCGACTACGGGCATGTGATCACGAGTACGTCCAGCGCCATGGCCGCGCTCCAGCAGATCCACCAGGCGCCGCCCGACCTGGTCCTGCTCGACCTGGGCCTGCCGGACGTCGGCGGCTACGAGGCCCTGCAGATGATGCGCGCGATCAGCACCGTTCCCGTCGTCGTGATCACCGCCCGCGACGACGAGTCCGAGATCATCCGGGTGCTCAACGCGGGAGCGGACGACTACGTCGTCAAGCCCTTCGGCGGTGGCCAGATCGAGGCACGGATCCGCGCGGTGCTGCGGCGCGCCGCCGGCGATCAGCCGCAGAGCCCGGCTCCCGTTACCGTGGGCGGCCTGCGGCTGCACGCCGAGGCCCACGAGGCCACGCTGGACGGCGTGCCGCTCGATCTCAGCCGCCGCGAATTCGACCTGCTGCATTACCTGGCCGCGCACTCCGGGCAGGTGGTGACGCGGCGGGACCTGCTCACGCACGTCTGGCAGCTGCCCTACGGCGGGGCCGGAAAGACCGTCGACGTTCACATCTCATGGCTGCGGCGGAAGCTCGGCGAGACCGCGCAGCAGCCCCGTTACCTGCACACCGTCCGCGGCGTCGGGATCAAGCTCAGCCCGCCTCAATGAGACTGCGCATCATCGCGCTGGTGGTCGCGATCAGCTCCCTCGTGCTGATCTCGTTCCTGGTTCCGCTCGCGCTCGTGCTGCGCACCCTGGCGGCCGACCGGGCCGTCAGCGCGGCCACCGTCCGCGCGCAAGGGCTGTCGCCGCTGGTGGCCACGCTCAGCGGCGACAGCCTCCGGATAGCCGTCGCGCAGGTGAATGCCCAGGATCAGAGCAAGCCCATGGCCGTGTTCCTGCCCGACGGCCGCGTGCTCGGCCAGCCCGCCCCGCGGTCGGCGGACATCCGGCTGGCCGCCACCGGGCGCAGCTTCGTCGCCCGGAGCCGGGCCGGTGCCGCAGTGCTCGTCGCCGTCCAGGGGCTGGCCCGTGGCACGGCTGTGATCCGGGTCTTCGTCCCTGCGGCGCAGTTGCGGGCCGGCGTGGCCCGCGCCTGGCTGGTCCTGGGCGGGGTTGGCCTCGGCCTGCTGGTGCTCAGTGTGGCGGTCGCCGATCACCTGGCCCGGTCCCTGGTGCGCGCCCTGCGCGCGCTCGCGACGGCGTCCGATTTGCTCGCTGCCGGCCAGCTGGCCACCCGCGCGAAGCTGGCCGGCCCGCCGGAGATGCGCCAGGTGGGCAGCGGCCTGAACAGGCTGGCGGTGCGCATCGGAGAGCTGCTGGCGCACGAGCGGGAGACCGCCGCCGACCTGTCGCACCGGCTCCGCACCCCGCTGACCGTGCTGCGGATAGATGCAGAGTCACTGCACGACCGCGCCGAGCGCGAACAGCTGGTCACTGACGTTGATGAGCTCCACCGCACGGTCAATGAGGTCATCCGCGAGGCGCGCCGCCCGGCCGGAGGGCCGGACCGCGGGGCCTGCGACGCCGCCGAGGTGGCCAGCGAGCGGGCCGCCTTCTGGCGTCCGCTCGCCGACGACCAGGAGCGCCTGCTGACAGTCGATATCACCGCCGCTCCGGTTGAGGTCGGCGTGCCCCGTGCGGACCTCGCCGCCTGCGTCGATGTCCTGATGGAGAACGTGTTCGCGCACACCCCGGAAGGCGCGGGCTTCTCGGTCCGGGTCAGCCCGCGGGCCGGCGGCGGCGCCTGGGTCGTGGTCTCCGACGCCGGGCCGGGGTTCGGTGATCCGGACGCGGCGCGCCGGGGCAGGTCCAGCGCGGGCTCGACCGGGCTTGGCCTCGACATCGCCCGGCGCATCGCCGAGTCATCTGGCGGCACGCTGACCGTTGGCCGGTCCGCCCTGGGCGGCGGGGCGGTCACCGCGGGTTTCGGCCCGCCGGACGGCGCCGGCGAGCCGGGCTGGCGGCACCGGAGGGTCCGGCGGCGGCAGCAGTCCCCGGGCGAGGTCGGGTCTCTCAGCACCCAGTAGGGCCGCACGGCGTACTGGCCCGGCCGTGTCATTTGCCCGCGACATCGCCGGGCCGTCTGGTGACCTTTGGCCCTATCCGCCGGGGCCGGGGGGCCGAAGCTGACAGTAGCGGAGTGTATGCGCGGACTGTGTGTGCAGACTCTGCCCCGATCAGGGAGGTTGCCATGTTCGGGCTCATCGTGATCATGCTGGCCGTGGCCGTGGTCCTCGGCGGGTCCTATGTGTGGGCGCGGCGGCGGGGCCTGCTGGAAGCAGGGCGTGACGAAGGGGAGCAGCAGACGGAACGGCGCATGCCGCTGCTGACGGAGGTGGTGGGCTACCTTGGCGCGATCCTCCTGCTGGCCGGCGGCGTGGCCGCGATCAGCCGCCAGTGGAGCCATGTCGGAGCCTGGGCGCACGTGAGCATCCTGGCGGGCGGCGCGGCGTTCTTCCTGCTGGCCGGCCTGAGCGTGCGCCACGTGCGGGAACCCGCGATCCAGCGGCTGACGGGGGTGCTGTGGCTGCTGTCCGTGCTGTGCACAGCCGGGGCCGCCGGGTACGCGACGTACGACCTGATCTTCTCCTTCACCTCGGCCGACAATAACGCGGGCGCGGCAACGGTCCTCGGCGTCGGGCTGGCCACCTCCGCATACGCGGGGGTGCTGTGGCTGGTCCGCCGGCGGGCGCTGCAGGCCGCTGCGATGTTCGGCGGGCTGATCACGCTGATCTGCGGGGTCATCGCCACCGCCACCGTGGGCCGGGCCCCGAACGGCGCCTCCCTCGCCTACGCGCTCGCGCTGTGGGGCTTCGGCCTGGCGTGGGCCGTGCTCGGCTGGCGGCGGCGGATCGAGCCGATGTGGGCCGCCGTGCCGCTGGGCACCATGCTGGCCCTGATCGCGCCTGCCCTGGGGGCCGGGCGGTACGGGTGGCTGTACGTGATCGCGATCATCACCGCCGGCGCGGCCATGGCCGTCAGCGTCCCGCTGCGGAACACCGTGTTGCTGGGGCTTGGCGCCTTCGCGATGTTCGGCTACATCGCGGCGGTGGTGGACCGGTATCTCGGCCAGTCGCTGGGGGCTCCGGCAGCCCTTTCGATCGCCGGGGCGCTGATCATCGTGCTGGCCGTGGCCACCGCGCGCCTGATGCGCGCCGCGCGGCCGGGCGAAGCGCCCGCACCCGGCACCGAAGAGCCAGACCAGGCGCCGGGTACGGCGCAGACGACCGAACCCCCCGCCGGTATGCCGCCCCGGAAGGACCTGACCAAAGCTTCGTAGGCCCGGCCGCCGGCGCCTCCGCCCTGGCCTCAGGTCACCTTCAGGACCGCAATCCCGAACGGGTCAAGGGCCACGTCCTCCGCTGTCGCCGCATCGCTCAGCGGGACGAGGGCGTGGCCTGTGCCGAGGGCCGGCCTGACGGTCAGCGGTTCAGCGGCGTGGCTGGCCAGGATGGCGAACTGGGTGCCGTCGTCGCGGATAAGCGTGTCGCAGGCCACCCGCCGGTCGCCGGCGGTGATCAGGCGGCGCACGCCGGCGCAGCGAGCCAGGGCATCGTAGAGAGTCACGGTGTCGTCCGGGCTGACCCGCGGGGTCAGCGCGGCCATGTGCTCGATCGGGTAGGTGCACAGGATGAGGGAGCCTCGCCCGGTCCGCCGCCGTAGCAGCGCGGGCCGGCCGTCCGCGTCGGTGGCCAGCACCTCCGCTCCGGCCGGCTCGACCGGCAGGAAGCCCCGGCTGTGCGCGCCTCCGGCCGCCTTGAAGGTAAGCGTGGTCCCGCGGGCCAGGCCGCCGAAGGCGTGCCGCACGGTGAAGATGACCGCCTCGCCTTCGACCGGGTGGCCAAGGCCGGCGTCGAGCTGGTGCCGCACGCCGAAAATCGCGTTCAGGCGCCCGTACGATGGCCCGCGATGCGACGCGGTATCACCCGGGGAGTAGGACAGGTAGACGCAGGCGCCATTGGCTGCGAGCCGTTCCATGACGGTGGCGGTGGGCGCGAGCAGCTGCTTGACCGAGGGGGCCAGGTATAGCCTCGCGTCCTGGCCGATGCCGTCTGTTTCCCTGGTCAGCGCCACTGGCAGGTCAGCCAGCCGGGCCGAGACGTAGGCCTGGCCCAGTGTGCGGGCGACGTGCGTCCGGTCGGCTGGGTCGGTGAACGGGTAGCTGGTGTCCAGGTACGACGGGACGATCAGGGCAGCGTCGGCGTCCGTCCGCCTGCAGCGGGTCACCTGGATCGCGTCCAGGGTGGCCGAGAACGCGGCCATCTCGGCCAGCGTCGCCTTGGGCTGGCCGGCCGCATCGGTCAGGCCGAAGTTCTGCTCGAACGCGTGGTGCCGGTACGGGTCCTGGCCGGGCAAGTCGAAGTCGGTGTTGTTCCAGGCGATCCAGCCGGTCGCGCCGGCCAGCAGGCTGTTGTGCAGGGCGTGCCGGTAGTAGCGGGCCGCGTTCTCTGCCGACGCGAAGTCGGAGGAGACCCCGAACTCCTCTAGCACTACCGGCAGGCCAAATGTGCTGGCCAGCTCGCACTGCCACGCGGCCGCGTAATGCTGCGGACCCGGTCGTCCGCCACCGGGTATACGTGCGGCCCGATGAAGTCACAGATCGACGCGGCGTCGGCCAGCCGGAAGCCGTTCTCCCGCCCGGTGGCCTCGATGCCCCAGGCGCCGTCGCCGAGCGAGAACGGCTGCCAGCCGCCGGCCGCGCGCACAGCGTCCCTGATAATCCGGGCCCACGTGGCCACGACCTCGTGCGGTGCGTGATCGCCGCCGTAGATCGGCATCTCATTGGAGACCAGCCAGCCGGCTACCGCGGGGTGCGCGCCGAACCTGTGCACCATCTCACTCGCGAACCATGCCTGCCGGCCGACCATCCAGACATCGGAGCACAGGTCGCGGCCGGCCCGCCAGGGCGGATCCCAGTTCTGCCCCGACATGTGCCCGACGATGAACGTGGGGACGGTCCGCCCGATCTGGTGCCTGATCACCCGCCCCGGTTAGGTATACGGCACGGCGCCGGTCGCGCGGAGGCGGCATCCCCGCACTGACCCGCGGATCAAAGGGGCGCCTGCTGACCAGGCATGACCTGTCACCGGGCCGGCTCCGGCTGCGGGTAGGGGCGGCCGGTGCCGGTGGTGAGCATCAGGCGCAGGCTTTCCAGGTAGTAGCCCCAGTTGAAGTTGTAGATCCCGTAGTCGTCGTCGCTGAGCTCGACCGCGTAGTCCTGGGTGAACCGCAGCCGCGTCCGGCCGTCTGGCAGTCCGGCCAGCTCGAACGTGAACGTGTTGTCCTGCCAGTTGCCGTGTCCCGCGATGCACCGCCACTGCAGGCGCTGCTCGTCGATGGCGCCGGCCACCTGCATGACCGGGTTGAAGTCACCGTCGAAGACGAAGCTGATCCGCGGTCCCGCGGCCGCCTCCTCGGTGCTCACCCGCCCGGTCCACCAGCCCGCCAGCCCGGCCGTGGTGGTCAGCGCGGCCCATACGGCCGGCGTTCCCGCGTTGATGTCCAGCACATGGTGGATGGTCTTCATCCCGGCATCCTCTCTGCTGGCGGGCCGGCGGGTGTTTCCCGGCGCAGGCCACTCTTCCGCTGCCGGATACCGGCTGGCTATGGTTTGCCGGACAGGAAACTTGTCCGGGAGTTCACTGATGGAGCGCCTCAACAACCAGCCCCGCGATGAGGTCAGCGACGTCCTGCAGTCGCTGTCCGTGCACAGCGTTATCTACTGCCTGTCGGAGTTGCGGGCGCCCTGGGGATTCCGGGTGGAGGGCGCGCAGGTCGCCAAGTTCCACCTCGTGCTGGACGGCTCGTGCTGGCTGGAACTGGACGGGTATGACCCTGCCCTGCTCGCCGCGGGGGAATTCGTGCTGCTGCCGCACGGTGATGCGCACACGGTGCGCGACGAGCCCGGCTCACCGGTGCGCGGGCTGGACCGCATTCTCGCCGACAACCCCCCCGGTGCGGACGGCAGGCTGGCGTATGGCGGCGGCGGTGCCACGACCAGGCTGCTCTGCGGCGGCTTCGGCCTTACGGGACCGCTCCCCGACCCGCTCCGGGCGCTCCTTCCCCGCCTGCTCCGGTTCGATGCCGCCGTGACAGGATTCGGCGCCTGGCTCATGCCGGTCCTGGAGATGCTCCAGAAGGAGGCTGACGGAACGGAACCAGGCGCCCACGCGATCTTCGCCAAGATCGCCGATGTGTTCGTCGCGCAGGCCCTGCGCCGCTACCTGAACGGTTCGCAGCAGGCCGGCCTGCTGACGCACGCGGCTTTGCTCGACCCCGCCGTCGCCCGCGCTACCGAGCTCATGCACAGCCAGCCCGCCCGCCGGTGGACCATCGCCGAGCTGGCCCAGGAGGCAGGCCTGTCCCGCACCGCGTTCTGCACCAGGTTCACCAAGGTGGCCGGCGAACCGCCGGTCCGCCATCTGGCCCGCGTCCGCCTCAGTATTGCCGCGGGCCACCTGGCCACGTCCAGCGCCAGCATCAGCCAGATCGCCCGGCTGGCCGGTTACGACAACGAGGCGTCCCTGTCCAAGGCGTTCAAGCGGGAGTTCGGGATCCCGCCCGGCCGCTACCGGACGCGAACCCTTACCGCCTCCCCGGCCAGCACAGCCACCTGATCGCGGGTTCGGCTGCATGACCTGCGGCATCCCGTTGGCCGCACCGGGGCCGGCCCGGCCGCGGCAGGGCCCAACGTCCTTCCAGCAGCGGTCCGCGGTCAGCGAGGGAAGGACCTTGCGGCCGCTGGCCTGATACCGAGCCGCCGTGCCTGCCTGGTTCCTGTCATTGGTCCCCGTGCACGAGGGACGTTCGGCAGTGCCGGCCGGTGCACGGGCCAGCCATCGTTTAGTCAGAAGGTGATTGAGCATGCTCGGCTTCGACGGGGTGACCAAGAGCTTCGGCCCGGTGACGGCCCTTGATGGGTGCACGTTCACCGCGCGGCCCGGTCGGCTTACCGGCTTCGTGGGCCCCAATGGGGCTGGCAAGACGACCGCCATGCGCGCGGTGTTCGGGCTTACCGAACTGGATGCGGGGACCATCCGGTGGCGCGGGGTTACTGTGTCCGCCGCAGAACGGACCCGGTTTGGGTACATGCCGGAGGAGCGGGGCCTGTATCCGCGGATGCGGGTACGGGAGCAGCTGGTGTACCTCGGCCGGCTGTGCGGGCGCTCGGCCGCAGGCGCCGGCCGCAGCGTGGACGGCTGGCTGGGCCGCCTGGGGCTGGCCGCCCGCGCGGCAGACCGGCTGGATGCGCTGTCGCACGGAAACCAGCAGCGGGTGCAGCTGATCGCCGCGCTGGTCGGCGAACCAGACCTGCTCGTGCTGGATGAGCCGTTTTCCGGCCTGGACCCCCTGGCCATGGGCGCCATGGCCGATTTGCTGGCCGACGTGGCGGCCGGGGGCGTGACGGTGCTGTTCTCCAGCCATCAGCTCGACCTGGTCCAGGACCTGTGCCAGGACGTGGTGATTATCGATCACGGCCGGATCGTGCTGGCGGGCGAGCTAGCGGGGCTGCGGGCCGCGGCGCCGGAACGGTTCGTGGACATCCGGTATCAGGGCCCGGCACCAGACTGGTCCCGGCTGGCCCCGGTAGCGGTCGTCGAGGCTGGGGAGGGCCAGGCCCGGCTGCGGGCAGGCCCCGGCACCGACGTGGCCGCGGTTCTGGCCACCGTCCAGGCCTGCGCCGACATCGTCTCGTTCGGCTACCAGCCGCCGACGCTGTCGGAGCTGTTCCGCCAGGCGGTGACGGCATGAACGGCGTGCGGCAGAGCTGGCTGGTGGCAAAGCGGGAGCTCCGCGAGCGGAGCCGGTCGCGTGCCTTCCTGGCGTCTGTGATCTTGATGGCCGTAACCGCGGGTGCCATGCTCATCCTCCCCGCCGTGCTCGTGCCCGGCGGTAGCGCGCGGGACGTCGGCCTCACCGGCCGGGCGCCTGCTGCGCTGGCGGCTACCGTCGCCGGGCAGGCCCATGCCGCCGGGTTCACGGCGCGGATCCACCGCTACGCCAGCCTTGCGGCCGGGGAGCAGGCCGTCCGCCAGGGCCGCGTGGACGTGCTGGTGTCCGGCGCGCAGCGGCTGGAATGGCGGGGACGGGCTGATCAGCAGCTCGAGGCGGTCGTGACCGGCGCTATCCAGCTGGCGGTGGTGCGGGAGCGGGCCGCGGCCGCGGGCATCCGGCCCGAAGCCGCAGCGGCCCTGCTTGCGCCGGTGCCGGTGAGCAGCGCCGAACTTGGCCACATGGCGGGCCGCAGCCCTGGCGACGAGACCGCCGTCATCGTCATGATCGGCATTCTCTTCTTCTGCATTGCCATCTTCGGGGCAATGGTGCTCAACGGCGTCCTGGAGGAGAAGACCAGCCGCGTCGTCGAGGTGCTCCTGGCCCGGATCCCGGCCCGTGCCTTGCTGGCCGGCAAGATCACCGGCATCGGCCTGCTCGGCCTGGCGCAGATCGCGGTGACCGCGCTAGCCGCGCTGGTGGCGATCACCGCGGTCGGGTCCGTGGACGTTCCCGCCATCCGGGGCAGCGTGCTGGCCTGGGCCATCGTGTGGTTCGTGCTCGGGTATGCCCTGTACGCCACCGTGTACGGCGCGCTGGGATCGCTCGGGTCCCGGGCCGAGGACGCTCAGGCCGTGGCCGGGCCGGTCACTATCGTGCTGCCAGCCGCCTACTTCGCCTCGTTTTTCATGATCGCCCAGCCTGCCAGCATGGCGGCCCGGGTGATCTCCTACTTCCCGCTGACCGCGCCCATGGCCATGCCCGGGCGCATCGCCATGGGCGCGACCGCCTGGTGGGAGCCAGTGCTCGCGGCGGTGCTCACCCTTGCCGCCATCATCGGCCTGGTCCTGCTTGCCGGGCGGATCTACACCGCCGCCATTCTGCACGGCGGGCCAAGGCTCAGCCTGCGAGCCGCCTGGCGAGGTGCTCCCGCCCCCGCTGCCCCCGCCGCCAGAACAGGCACGCAGACCACCGCACCTGCGGGGCACCGGGTCCGGGCCACCGAGGGAAGGAAGAGAGCCATGGCAACCACCGACCAGAACAGCCACCGGCTGCTGATAACCACGCTCACCGGCATAGCTGTCGCGCTCGGCATAGCAGTGGCCGTGCTCAGCAGTGATGTCATCGCCGGGGTCATCGCCGGGGCAGGATTCCTGGCGATCTCGGTCCAGATGATCAAACTTTGGACCGGGCACAGCGGCCCGCCCGTCTCGCCCCACTGAACAAGCCAGCTGGACAAGCCAGCTGGACAAGCCAGCGGGACAAGCCAGCTGGTCAGGTGGCGGCCCGTTCGCCTATGCCGGGCGCTTCCTGCCCCAGCGGAAGTAGGCGATCGGCCCGGCGAAGTTCACCGCTATCAGCGCGGCCCAGCGCCATTTCGGGCCGCGCACCTGCGCTGGCGGGCGCCGCGCGAGGTCAGCCCAGGCGGCGGCCGCCAATGCGAACTGCACCGCGGCGCTGGCCGACAGCGCGGTTTTCTGCCCTCGGGTAAGGTCGCGCCACCGTGGGTGGCCCAGGACGTTCCGGCTCATGTGCCGATCGTGCGGCGGCGGCCCGGACGTGCCCAGGGCCGAAAGACCCGGAATGACCGGGCCGCCTGGCCGTCCGGTCCCTAAGGTAATGTAAGAGTAAAGAACCTGAAGGGGAGTAGTCCGGCAGACCTGGCCGTCGACATCCTGGGGGTCCCATGGCCCTCCGGCGCCAGGGCCCGCGTGGGTGGACGAGACCTTCGCCAGACGAGTCGCCTGGCTGAGGTTGCCTGCCTCGGGCTCGGCGGCGAGCTCCCCGGAAGGCAGCCATGTCGCTGAAACTGGCGCGGCCGATCGTATTGTGCGCCGCCCTCATCCTTCCCGCCCTGTTCTTCCGGCTCAGTGGGGTGCACCTGGCGGCCGTGCCCGGGCTGCTGGTCTTCGGTGCCGCCGTGGTGGCCGCGTCGTTCCTGCTTGCGTGGGCGGCCGAAGCGGCCCGGGTGGACATCTCCGGGTCGCTGGCAATCGCCATCCTGGCCGTCATCGCCGTGCTGCCCGAGTACGCCGTTGACCTCTACTTCGGTTACACGGCCGGCCATGATCCGGAATACGTGCAGTACGCGGCGGCGAACATGACCGGAGCCAACCGGCTTCTGCTGGGGCTTGGCTGGCCGGTGGTGGTGATCATCGCGCTGTGGGTGGCGTCGCGCCGGTCGGGGCGGACCGTCCGGGCGCTGGTGCTGGATTCCGGATCCCGGGTGGAGCTGGGTTTCCTGCTCGTGGCCTCGCTGGTGGCGTTCGCAGTACCGCTGTCGGGCCAGATCAGCCTCATCCTCGGCCTCGTGCTGATCGGCCTGTTCGCCTTCTACCTATGGCGGGTCTCGCGGGCGGAAGCCTCGGAGCCGCATCTGGTCGGGCCGGCCGCCCGGATAGGCGCCCTGCCCACGCGGCGGCGCCGCACGATGGTGGCCGCGCTGTTCCTGGGGTCCGCGGCGGCGATCCTGGTCTCGGCTGAGCCGTTCGCGCACTCGCTGATCGGCGCCGGGACCGACCTGGGGATCGACAGGTTCCTGATGGTGCAGTGGGTAGCCCCGCTGGCGTCGGAGTCACCGGAGTTCATCGTCGCGATCTTGTTCGCCCTGCACGGCAAGGGCGCGGACGCGATTGGCACCCTGATCTCCAGCAAGATCAATCAGTGGACGCTGCTGGTCGGCAGCCTGCCGCTCGCCTACCTGGCCGGCGGCGGCTCAGCGGCACTGCCACTGGATGCGCGCCAGGTCGAGGAGTTCCTGCTGACCGCCGCGCAGACCCTGTTCGGCGTGGCGGTGCTGCTGACCCTGCGGTTCCCCCGCTGGCTCGCCGTCACGCTGCTTGGGCTGTTTACGCTGCAGTACGCCGTCCCGTGGCCGGCCGGCCGCTACGTGCTGATCGCCATCTACCTGGTGGCCGGCCTGGCCGCGCTGGCCCGGCACCGCCGCTTCATCCGGCCCACGCTCGCCGCCCCGTTCCGCCCTTCGCGCGCCAGCGGCACGCCCGCCACGACCGGGCAGGGACCTGATCACCCGGCTGGTGATCAGGCCCCCTGGATGCCTGCCCGGTTACCCGTAAGCGGGTCCGGCCGGGATGGCGCGGTCCCGGGAAGCGTTCCGGGCCGCGAACGCGATGAGCAAGGCACCGGCCAGCAGGAAGAGCGCACCCGCGATCAGCAGGCCGGCGGTGATCCACGGCAGGACGGGCAGCGTGGCAGCGACTTCCACCAGGACGCCGACCGGGGCGGTCCCGCGGGCGTTCATGGTCACCACCATCCAGTGGCCGCCGGCCGGGTGCCAGTACAGCGTCTGGATGCCCGGCCCGGTGGCCTGCACCGTCCAGATGCCGGCCCGGGCGGGACGGACGGCAGGGGCACCGCCAGCGTGCTCAGCGTAGGTCGTCCGGCGGCCGCTGCCGGTGACGGTGGCGTAGGCCGTGCCGGACAGGTAGCGGGCCGCCGCCCCGGCCGGGGCGATCCCGACGAACACCGGCGTCCCTGGCTGCGTGGCGGCGACCCGCAGCCGGACCGTGCCGAACAGGGACCGCGCCACATCCCAGCCCCCGGTGGCGCCGGGAAGCTCGACCTGGCCGCTGGCCAGGGCGTAGCCCGTGGTCTGGTAGGTGCGGGTGCCGAGGTCGACGTACCCGCCATGGCGGTGCGCGGTGGTCGCCCAGAGCGCGCCGGCGCCGCCCCCGAGCAGACCCAGCGAGAACAGGGTCAGGACGGCCCCGGCCACCACGGCAATGATCCGGCCGGCGGTCCAGCCCGACGGCCCCGCGGCGGGACCGGGCCGGGCTGGCCCGGGCTCGCCGGGGACGGCCGGCTCTGGCGGCTGGCCGGCGCCCAGCTGGCCGGCGCCCAGCTGGCCGGGCGCAGTGCGGCCGGACGACGGCACGGTGAGCGTGCTGGCAGGTTCCTGGCCACCCATGTCCAGCCGGAACGGCGGGTAGGTGTCGGTCATCAGGCCCGCGTAGGCGGCGACCCGCAGTACCCACCGGTTCAGGCCCAGCACGAGGCTGAAGATCTGGCGCGGGTACTCGCCGGTCACCATCAGGATGACCGCGGCGATCAGCGCCATGATCCCGATCAGGCCAGCCCCCGACCAGCTGATGTCCGAGCGGCCCAGGTCCCAGGTGAGCCACAGGCCCGAGCCGGTGAACAGGCTGACGATGAAGTAATGCGGTATCGCCAGCAGCCACCACTTCACCAGCACCAGCCCCCGCGACAGCCGCTCGGGGTGGTCGATGTCGAGGTGCGCCGGGTAGGCCGGGTCATCCGCGAGAGAGAACGGCGGGTACTTGTCTGTGCCGAAGCCGCCGATCGCGTAGTACTGCACCCGCCACGTCCAGCGCAGCACCCCGACGTTGAACTGGAAGATCGCGCGTGGATACCTCCCGGTGAACAAGATGGCGAAGAACGCCACCACGCTCAGCACCGCGAAGGCCAGCCACAGGAAGAGCAGGACGACATAGTGCGGGACCAGCAGCAACCACTTGATCAGCCACAGTCCGCGCGACAGCGGCGCATCCAGCGAAGCCTCGACCCTGACGGGGTAGACACCGGCGGCGGCCATCGCGATCACCTCCCGGTCAACGGCAACGTCTCAGCTTCACGCTGTGCCGGGCCCGGCCGTGGCACAGCGGGCGAAGGTCACGGGCAGATGACCGTTGGTCCCGGGCAGGTGACCGTTGGTCCGCGCGGCGGCCATCGGCCCCGGCAGCGGAGGCCGGTCCGGCCGGCTGACCACGGTCCTTGGCCCGTCCCGGCCAAGGTCACCGACCTGCCCGCCCCCGGCTGGCCCGCCCGCTCAGCGGGGGACTTTGGTCCCTGGTCAGACAGGTGACGGTGCCGTCCAATGAAGACCCCTCGCCCCCGGAAGGAGGGCTGCCTGACATGAACGACGTCGTTCAGCCCGATGGTCACCGGGCGCGCTGCCTGCCGCATGTGCGCCTGGTGCGGATGCTCGCCAGCGACGAGGAGGAGGCACTGCTGCCGCGGCTGGCCCAGGCTGAGGCGGCCCTGGCCATGGAGGCGATCCTGGCGGAGGTGCGGGCGGAGATACGGGCGCTGTCCGGGAACCGGCCCGGGTACAGGGATCTGCTGGGCGCGCGGCTGAGCCGGCTCGCGGCCGCGGCCGTCGACGCCAGCGCCGCGGCCGGAGCGGGGGACTTCGCCCGGCTGCGCCGCCAGTTGCGCAGGTTCGACACGCTGACGACAGCGATCTGGATGGTGCAGGACGCCGTATCCGGGCCCCCTGGCCCGGCCGGCGAGGTGGCCCGGCCGCGGGTTACCCGGATGCCGCTGCCCAGCGAGCCCTCTCCCTAGCGGTCCCGGACCGGCCGGGGCCTGGCCGGCCGCCGGCCGGCTTCAGGCCACCCGGGACGGCCCGTCCGGCTGCCGGGCGAGGGCGGCCGCGGAGGTGCGCAGTGACGTGCTGAGCACCGCTTCCCGGCGGCGGGGGTCCATCAGGTTCGCGCCGATCGCGGCGAGGTCCTCCGGGCCCGGGGTCAGCACGGTGACCTTCAGGCCGCGGGAACGCAGGGCCCGCACTTCCCGCAGGAGGGCATGGGTGATCAGCCGCCGCAGCCGCCGCTCCAGCCGCTCCTGGGGGCGGCGCGGGTGGTCGGTGACCGTGCTGGCCATAGGGGCGAGCACCCAGACCTCGTCCACGCCGGCCTCCGCTATCAGACCCAGGGAGGTCGCCGAGCGTACGCCGCCGTCCACGTAACGCCGGCCGCCGATCACCGCGGGCTCGTACCAGCCGGGAATGGAGCAGGAGGCCACCACCGCATCGCTGAGCGTGGCGGCCGGTGCCCCGTCCCGGCCGAACACCACCCGCTGGCCCGAGTCGTAGTCCACCGCGACAACCCAGGTGGGTGCGTCCACCCAGTGCGGCGGGCTGCCCGCGGCGGCCCGGCCGCGGTGATGCCCGTGCAATGCCTCCACCATGGCGCGCACTTCCCGGTGGTTTCCCCGGCCGCGGGGCATCCCGCCGGCCGCCCCCACCCACGGGGGAACCCGGTGCGGGGCCAGCAGGGCCTGGCGCATCAGCCGCGGCGAGCCGACCCGCAAGTGCGGCAGCGGCGGCAGCGGGCCGCCCCGCGGCAGCGGCAGCCTGAGTTCGCCCAGGGCTCCCGCCACCTGGCCCTGCTGGTGGGCCACCAGATCACCGAGGCTGGCGCCGCAGCGCAGCGCGGCGGCCAGCACGCTGCCCGCGCTGGTCCCGATGATCACATCGACGTCGCCGGCCGCGCAGGGCAGGTGATCCTGCACCGCGGGAAGAGCCCCGGTCATCCAGGCCGCGCCCAGCACACCGCCTGCGCCGAGAACCAGCCCCGTCCGCGGCCGGGCCTGCCGCGCCGCCGTATCCCGCCTGCCGAACGCAGCAGCCACGAGCACCTCCACGCGGCCTGCCGCGCGGCTGGCTACCAGCAGCCGGCCGCCAGGATCATGCCGCTGTGGATAACTGTAAATCGGCTGGTGGACTGCGCGGACCACTTTTGGCCGGGACGGGCCTGAACGGGCCTGAACGGGCCGGGACGGGACGGGCCGGGCCGGGACGGTCGCCGGCGTCGAGCGTGCTCAGCCGTTCCGCGACGGCCTCCCGGAAAGCCAGCTGCGGGCCAGTTCGTCCTTCAGGACCTTGCCGAGGGAGTTCTTGGGCAGCTGGTCACGGAACTCTATGATCCGGGGGTATTTGTAGGCCGCCATCTGCTCCTGGCAGTAAGCGGTCAGCTCGGATGCGGTCAGCCGCAGGCCGGCCCACAGGCTCACCACGGCCATGACTTCCTCGCCGAGCCGCTCATCCGGTACGCCGAGGACCGCGGCCTCCGCGATCGCCGGGTGCGCGTGCAGGACATTCTCGATCTCGCTGGGGTACACGTTGTAGCCACCGCGGATGATGAGCTCCTTCTTGCGGCTGACGATGAACAGGAACCCGTCCTCGTCGAAGTACCCCAAGTCGCCGGTGTGCAGCCAGTCCCCAGTGAAGGACCTGGCCGTGGCGTCCGGGTTGCCGAGGTAGCCCTTCATGACATGCATCCCGCGGGTGACGATCTCACCAACGTGGTCAGGGCCGGGTGGCAGGGCGCGGCCCTGGTCGTCCCAGACCTCGGTCTGCGTGCCCCAGATGGGCTTGCCGACGCTGTAGGCGCGGCGCTGGGCGGCACTGGGGTTGAAGGTGATCGTCGAGGCGGCCTCCGTCATCCCGTAGCCCTCCAGGATCACGACCCCGAAGCGCTTCTCGAAGGCATCGAGGACCGGGGCCGGGATGGACGCACCGCCCGAGATGGCGACCCGCATCGAGGAGAGGTCATAGTCGCCGATCTCGGCGGAGGACAGCAGGCCGGCGAACATGGTGGGCACGCCCTCGAAGATGGTGGCCCGGTGCCGCTCGATGGCGGCCAGCACGGTGGCCGGGGCGAACCGCGGGATCAGGGCCATGGTGGCACCGAACCGGACGCAGACGTTCAGGATGCTGGACAGGCCGAAGACGTGGAACAGCGGCAGCACGGTGATCACGACGTCGTCGGGCCGCACCTCGAACAGGCGCCCCGGGATGTCCGCGTTCATGTACAGCTGCAGGTGGGTCAGCTCGGCCCCCTTGGGACGGCCAGTGGTTCCCGAGGTGTACATGACCACGGCGGTATCCGCCGGATCGCGCCAGACCAGGCGGTGCCCGGCGTCCGGCGGCTCAGCCAGCAGGTGCTCGAACGGGACCGCTCCGGGGGCACCAGCCGGGTCGCCAACCGCATAGATCCGGCTCAGGCCGGCGGCCGCGGCCCCCTTGGCCGCCTCGGCCAGGACCCCGGCCCAGGTGATGAGCGCCTGGGCCGCGGAATCCTCCAGGTGATACGCCACCTCAGGGGCCTTGAGCAGCACGTTCAGCGGCATCACCACGCACCCTGCCTTCAGGATGCCGAAGTAGGCGACCAGGAACTGCGGGATGTTGGGCAACTGCAGCGCGACCAGGTCACCGGGCCGCAGGCCCGCTCGGGCCAGCCCGGCCGCGAACCGGCTGGACAGGTCCTCGAGCTCGCCGTAGGTCAGCTGGCCACCATCGAAGACGGCCACTGCCTTTCCTGGCGCCTCCTGCGCAGTCTCGCGCAGCATCAGGGCAACGTTGAAGCTCATCGCCTGCGCCCCCTTTCCCCGCCGGGCATAGCTGCTGGCTTCTGCCAGCCTGGGCAGATGGGGGAACCCGGTAACGACGGCCTTCGTGCCCTGGCAACCGGGACCTTCGGCCCGAATCGCGGCGGCGGCGGCGGTCCTCTCGCGGCCGCCCGGATCCGGGCGGCCGCGCAGGTCACGCCGCTGCGGCGGGCCCGGTTGCGGGCACCGCTCACACGGTTGTCATGCTGAAACGTTACCGCTCTGTTGCACGGGCTTCACCTGTGACAGCTGGGTGGAGTCGATACTGCCGCAAGGGAGGCCTGATGAAGAGAATTCGTGTAATAACGACGGCTGGCCAGAAAAATCCGTCGGCCCGGCATTTCCGGTGGGGCGCCGCGGCGCTGACCGCGTTCGCGGTGATCGCGGCGGGCTGCGGTACGAGCAGCGGCGGTGGTGGCGGCAGCGGGTCGTCAAGCTCGGCCTCGGGATCGGCGGCCGCCAGCCACACGGGCGGCACGTTCACGATCCTCGCCAACTCCTCGTTCGGCGTTGCCGACCCGGCGCAGAACTACACGCTGGAGGAATGGCAGCTCCTGATCAACACCCACGACGGGCTGACGCAGTTCAAGCGGGTGGGCGGAGTCGAGGGGACCAAGATCGTTCCCGACCTGGCCACCGCGCTGCCGACGCCGACCGACGGCGGCAAGACCTACCTGTTCCACATCCGCCCCGGCATCAAGTTCTCCGACGGCACCACGCTCAAGCCGAGCGACTTTGTCCGCACGTTCGAGCGGCAGTTCACCGTGCCCGGCCCGACGTCGTTCTATTCAGGAATCGTCGGCGCGGACAAATGCAAGGCGAAGAAATGTGACCTCAGCCAGGGTGTGGTGGCCGACGACTCGGCGATGACGCTGACGATCCACCTGACCGCGCCGGACACCGAGTTCTTCGACAAGCTGGCGCTGCCGTTCGCCTACGTGGTGCCCGGCAACACCTCGTTCAAGCTGACCGGCAACGACGTGCCGCCCGGCACCGGGCCGTACATGTGGAAGTCGTACGACCCCAACAAGGCCGCGGTTCTGGTCCGTAACCCGTACTTCAAGGTGTGGAGCAAGGACGCCCAGCC
>DASVBE010000053.1:0-50076 GCA_036375995.1 Streptosporangiaceae bacterium
GTGCCACTCACCCCGGGCGAGCAGAAGAAGCTGGCCCGCCGCATGGGCCTGACCCCGGCCCAGTTCCGCAAGCTGATCCACGGCGGGCGCGGTGCCCCGGCGTTCGGGCTGGTCCGCCCGGACCAGCTGCGCGGCTGCCAGTCCGGCTGGTACGCCTACGCCCCGGAGACCGGCCAGGTCAATCCGGGCGCGTGCACCCGCCGGATGTTCGGCAGCTCGTGGACCACGGTCGCGGCGTTCCCGGCCGGGAGCGGGACCCAGGCCGCCGGCTCGCTCGGCCTGCTGCTCCGCGCGGCCAAGCCGGTGCACGGCTCGTGGGGCAGCGGCCGGCTGCTCACCACCAGCCTGCTGTCGGTGCTGGTCACCAGCGACGGCACGGTGCTGGCCGGCGCCGTTACCCCGGACACGCTGTACGCGGACGCGGCCCAGCTGACCGCCCAGCATGCCTGAGCCGGCCAGCCGGGCGCGATGAGCGTGGCCGGGCAGGGCGCCGGGCCGCGGGACGAGATCGGCTTCGGCCGGGCGGGCCCGCGGCCTGCCAGTGACGGCCAGCACGCCCGGCCCCGCCCGCTCGCGCCGCCGCCTGCCGGGCCCGCGGCCGCGATCAGCAGCACCGGGCTGTCCAAGCGGTTCCGCGGCGGCCAGCTGGCCGTGGACGGCGTCAGCCTGGCCGTGCCGGCCGGCTCGGTGTACGGCTTCCTCGGCCCCAACGGCTCGGGCAAGACCACCACGATCCGGATACTGCTCGGCCTCATCCACCCCACCAGCGGCGAGCACGAGCTGCTCGGCACGCCCATGCCGGCCGGCGCCACGAGCGTGCTGCCCCGGGTCGGGTCGCTGGTCGAGGGCCCGGCCTTCCACCCGCAGCTGTCCGGCCGGGCCAACCTGGCCCGCTGCGACGCCGCGGACCGCACCGCGGACCCGGGCACCGCCGCGGACCGGATCTCCGCCGCGCTGGACCGGGTCGGCCTGCTGGCCGCCGCGCGCAAGCACTACCGGGCCTACTCGCTGGGCATGAAGCAGCGGCTGGCCATCGCCGCCGGCCTGCTGCAGCCCCGCGACCTGATGATCCTCGACGAGCCCACCAACGGGCTCGACCCGCAGGGCACCCGGGAGGTGCGCAGCCTGATCAGGGAGATCGCGGCCGGGGGCACCACCGTGTTCGTGTCCTCGCACCTGCTCGCCGAGGTCGAGCAGATCTCCACGCACGTCGGCGTGATGCGCACCGGCCAGCTGGTGTTCCAGGGCACGCTGGCCGAGCTGCGCGACCGCGGCGCGGCCCGGATCCTGGTCCGCACGGCGGAGCCGGAGCAGGCGGTCAAGGTGCTGGCCGGCCGCGGCCTCGCGGACGTCCGGTCAGGACCGCACGAGGCCAGCGCCCAGCTCGGCGAGCAGCGGCCGGAGGAGATCAACGCCGCGCTGGTGCACGCGGGCGTGCCGGTGGCCGGCCTGGAAACCCCGCGGCCCAGCCTGGAGGACCTGTTCGTGGAGCTGACCGGGGAAGGCTTCGATGTCCACGGCTGAGCGTCAGGCAGCGGCACGGCCCGCGCGCCGGCCAGCGCTGGCGGGCGGCGCCGGGCCGTGGCTCCGGTTCCTCCGCTCCGAGCTGCGCCTGATCTTCGGGCGCTGGCGCAACCTGGCCCTGCTCGCGGTGCTGGCTGGCCTCCCGGTGCTGATCGGTGTGGCGCTGAAGCTGAGCGGCGGCGGCGACGGCGGCGGGCCGGCCTTCTTCGACCAGGTCGCCGGGAACGGCGTGTTCCTCGCCTTCGCCTCGCTGACCGTTCTGCTCACGCTGGTGCTGCCGCTGACGATGGCGGTCGTGTCCGGCGACTCGATGGCCGGGGAGGCCAGCCACGGCACGCTGCGCTACCTCCTCGCCGTGCCGGCCGGGCGGACCCGGCTGCTCGCCGTCAAGTACGCCGCCGTGGTGATCTTCGGCCTGGCCGCGTGCGCGACCGTGGCCGCCGCCGCGCTGATCGTCGGCGCGATCCTGTTCCCCGTCGGCCCGGTCACGCTGCTGTCAGGGAACACGGTCAGCCTCGGCGCGGGCCTGGTCCGGCTGCTGCTGGTGGTCCTGTACGTGGCTGCCGCGATGGCCGCGCTCGGCGCGATCGGGCTGGCCATCTCCACCTTCACCGAGCACCCGATCGGCGCGATCGCCGCGATCCTGGTGCTCGCCGTGGCCAGCGAGGTGTCCGATGCGGTGCCGCAGTTCAGCGTCATTCACCCCTACCTGCCCTCGCACTGGTGGCTGTCCTTCGGCGCGATCCTGCGCAGCCCGGCGGGCGGGCCGGAATTGACGCACGGCCTGCTGTCGTTCGCTGCTTACGTGATCATTTTCGCGGCCATCGCCTGGGCCAGGTTCACCTCCGCTGATGTCACCAGCTGACCCGCCGGGCCAGCCCACCGCCGCGCCGGCCGCGGTGCCGCGGGGTGAGCACGGCGCGCCCGCCGGGGTGAGCACGGCCCGGATGCTGCGGCTGTCCGCCTCGGCGTTCGTGGTGCTGGCCGCCGAGCCGTCGTTCGTGCTGGTCGACACGGCCGTGGTCGGGCACCTGGGCAAGATCCCGCTGGCCGCGCTGGGCGTGGCCGGCACGCTGCTGTCGCTGACCGCGATGCTCGGCGGGTTCCTCGAGTACGGGACCACCGCCCGTGCCGCTCGCTGGTACGGCGCGGGCCAGCGGGACCGGGCGGTCCGCGAGGGCACCACCGCCTCGCTGCTGGCCCTGGTCCTCGGCGGCATCGCCGTCGCCCTGGGCGAGATCCTGGCCGGGCCGCTGCTGCGGCTGCTGGCCGGCGGCCCGGGGCCGATCGCCAGCGCCGCGGAGACCTGGTTCCGGATCGCGGTGGCCGGCGTGCCCGGCATCCTGCTGGTGCTGGCCGGCAACGGCTGGATGCGCGGGGTGCAGGAGACCCGCCGCCCGGTGCAGATCGTGGTGCTGGCCAACGTGCTGTCCGCGGCCGCGTCGCCGATCCTGGTCTACCCGCTGGGCCTGGGCCTGGCCGGGTCCGCGATCGCCAACGTGGCCGCGCAGACGATCGGCGGTGTGCTGTTCATCCTCGCCGCCCGGGCCCAGCGGCCGCGCTGGCGGCCGGAGTGGCGGGTGGTCAGGGCCCAGCTCACGGCCGGCCGGGAACTGCTGCTGCGCGAGGCCGGCTTCCAGGCTGCGTTCCTGTCCGCCGCCGCGGTGGCCGCCCGGATGGGCGCCGCCCAGGTCGCCGCCCACCAGATCGGCCTGCAGCTGTGGACGTTCACCGCGCTGCTGCTGGACTCGTTCGCGATCGCGGCCCAGTCGCTGGTCGGCGCGGCGCTGGGCGGCGGGGACGTGGCCGCCGCCCGGCGCACCGCCTGGCAGGTCTCGAAGTACGGGCTCGGCGCCGGGATCGTGTTCGGCGTGCTGCTGGCGGCCGGCTGGTGGGTGATCCCGGCCGCGTTCACCTCCTCGCCGGAGGTACAGCACCAGGCGCACCTGCTGTGGCCCTGGTTCGCTGGCATGCAGCCCGCCTCGGGTGTGGTCTTCGCCCTGGACGGCGTCCTGATCGGGGCCGGTGACCTGGGCTTCATGCGGACCATCACGCTGGTCGCCGCGCTGGGCGTGTTCGTGCCGGTGGTGTGGCTGGCGCTGCACTTCGGCTGGGGGATCGGCGGGGTCTGGGCGGGCCTGGCCGGCTTCATCCTGGCCCGGCTGGTGGGCATGACGGTGCGGGTGGTCCGCGGCCGGTGGGCGGTTACCGGCACCGGGCCGGACTGACCCCGGACTGACAAGGTCACGGACCGGCGTCTTTTGGCAAGCCGGCGCGCCGTTCATTGGGCAGAGTCACGGGAAATGCGCCTGATGGAGCGTACGATCCTCCGCATGGATTCGGCCGTTACCGACTATTACCGCCAGCCTGGCGTGCTTACCGCCGTGGCGGAAGAGCAGCGGCCGCTGCTGGCTGACGTGCCTGCCGCGCCCGCCGAGATCTGTGCGCTGGCCCAGGGACTGGTCGTCCAGCCCGCGGAGACGGGCAGCCTGGGGCTGCCCGAGGAACGCGACGAGGAGGGCAACCTGCGCCCGGCCGCGGCGCTGATCAGCGTCCTCGCCGGGCTGGACCCGGCCCCGCTCGACGCGCCCCGCAAGCCCGAGCACCGGGTGGTCGGCACCTGCCGCCACTTCGCCGTGCTGGCCTGCGCGCTGCTGCGGTTCCGTGACATCCCGGCCCGTGCCCGGTGCGGGTTCGCCGGCTACTTCGTGCCCGGCAAGCACGTCGACCACTGGGTCACCGAGTACTGGGACAACTGGGGTGCCCGGTGGGTCCGGATCGACCCGGAGATCCTCGGCAGCGACCTGGTGCCCAGGCCCGGTGACCTGGCCCCGGGCGAGTTCCTGACCGGCGGCGAGGCGTGGCAGCTGTACCGGGCGGGGAGGGCCGACGCCGCGGACTTCGGCGTGGACGACGTCGCGGACGCCTGGGGCGCGGCGGAGATCCGCGGCAACGCGGTCCGCGACCTGGCCGCGCTGAACAAGGTCGAGGTGCTGCCCTGGGACGAGTGGGGCCTGCTGCCCAGCTCGTACGCGGGCACCGCGGGGCCCGCCTTCGACGAGCTGATCGACACCGTCGCGGAGGTCTGCGTGGCCGGTGACCTGGCCGCGCTCCGCGACCTGTACGGGCGCGACGGCCTGACCGTCCCGGCCAGCCTGATCCGCTAACCCAGCCCGCCGGCGGAGCCGGCCAGCGAGCGCAGGACCCGGCGGCTGGCCTGTTCGGGCCGCCGCCGGCCGGCCGGCTCGCCCCGGCTGAGCAGACGCGCGGCCCGCCGGAACTCACCGCTCCCGGCGGGTAGCCTCGGGGCATGGCCAGCCATCCCGGCCCGCAGGGCCGTGGCAGTTGGCGCCGCGGGCTGGTTCCGGGCGCTGTCTCCGCGACCTTCGCCGCCGTTGCCGCCATGCTCGCCGCGTTCGCGGCGGTCGGGCCGGCCGTCAGCCCGGCGTCCGCGGCCGCCCGGCCGGGCCCGGGCGGCGACTGGACCGTCTACCACCATGACCGGTCCGGCTCCGGCACGGCCGGCCCGGTGACCGCGGTGCACACCGGCCGCCGGGCGTGGACGTCGCCGCAGCTGGACGGGGACCTGTACGGCGAGCCGCTGGTCTGGTCCGGCCGGGTCTACGTGGCCACCGAGAACAACACGCTCTACGCGCTGTCCGCGGCCACCGGGCGGGTCGTCTGGCAGCGGCACGTGGCCCCGGCGGTGCCGGCCGGCCGGCTGCCGTGCGGTGACATCGCACCCACCGTGGGCATCACCGGCACGCCGGTCATCGACCCGGCCCGCCGGGAGATCTTCGCGGTGGCCGACGAACTGCGCAACGGTAAGCCCGCGCACGTGCTGGTCGGCCTGGACGCGGTGACCGGCGCGCCGCGGCTGGCCGTTGATGTGGACCCGGCCGGCGACGTGACCGCGGCGCTGCTGCAGCGCACCGGGCTGACGCTGGCCGGCGGCCGGGTGGTGTTCGGCTTCGGCGGCAACTTCGGCGACTGCTCCGTTTACCACGGCCGGGTCGTGTCCGTGCCCGAGGGCGGCGGCAAGCCCGCGTTCTTCACCGTGGACTCCCGCCCGGGGCAGAGCCAGGGCGCGGTGTGGATGGGCGGCGGCGCCCCGGCCGTGGACCGTGCCGGGCACGTCTGGGTGACGTCCGGGAACGGCTCGGTGCACTCGGCCAGCCAGCCATACGACCACAGCGACGCGGTGCTGGAGCTGACCCCGGGCATGCGGCTGGTGCAGTTCTTCGCGCCGCGCTCCTGGGCCGCGGACAACGCTGCCGACCTGGACTTCTCCGCGGTTCCCGCGCTGCTGCCCAGCGGGCAGGTGGTGGCCGCCGGCAAGGCGCAGATCGCCTGGCTGCTGGACGGCCGGCAGCTGGGCGGCATCGGCGGGCAGCAGGCCTCGCTAGGCCGGGTGTGCACGTCCAACGTGGACGGCGGCAACGCGGTATCCGGCCGGGTCGTGTACCTGCCCTGCCTGACCGGGATCGTGGCCATCCGGGCCACCGCGTCACCGCCCGCGCTGCACCGGCTGTGGGCCACCGGGACCGGCGGCGGGCCGCCGATCCTGGCCGCGGGCCTGGTCTGGACGATCGGGCAGAACGGCGTGCTGTACGGGCTCGACCCGGCCCGCGGGGTGATCCGGCAGCAGGCCACGGTCGGCCGCCTGGCCAACCACTTCCCGACCCCGTCGGTGGGCGAGGGCCTGCTGCTGGTCGCGGCCGCGCGGCAGGTGGTGGCCTTCCCGGTGACCGGCCACCACCTGCCGCCCGCGGGCACCAGCCCGGCTGGGAACCTGGGAGTCAACGATCCCCCGGCGGGCCGGCCCGGCAACGGCCACGGTCTTGGCACGGTGGCGCTGATCGTGGTGCCGGCCGTGCTGCTGATCCTGGCCGGGGGTTTCTGGCTCCGCCGCCGCGCCGCGGGTACCCGGTAGCCGCTACCGGGCCTGGCGGAAGTAGCTGGCCGGGGTGATCCCGGTTTCCCGGCGGAACGCCGCGGTGAACGCGCTGGGCGTCTCGTAGCCGACCCGGCGGGACACGTTCCCGGCGGGCTCGCCGGCGGCCAGCGCGGGCAGCGCGCACTGCAGCCGCAGCAGCGTGCGCCAGCGGCCGAACGGCAGCCCGGTCTCGGCCAGGAAGACCCGGGCCAGGGTCCGGCCGCTGGCCCCGACCTCGTGGCCCCACTGGGACAGCGTCAGCGGGCTGGCCGGGTCCCGGCGCAGCGCCTCGGCCACCGCCCGGGCCCGGTCGTCGTCCGGGAACCGCACCTCGATCGTGGTCATCGGCACCGGCTCGAGCAGGTCGGCCAGCACCGCCTCGCCGCGGGCCCGGGCCGCCTCGGTCAGCGCGGTGCGCTCCAGGTAGCCGATCAGCTCGGTGAGCAGCGGCCGGGCCACCACCGGGGTCGGCTCGGCCCAGCTGGGCAGCGCGGCCTGCGGCCGCACGTACAGCGACCGCATGGTGGTGGCCTGGCCCGCGGTCAGCGTCTCGTGCCGCACCCCCGCCGGGATCCACAGCGCCCGGGTCGGTGGCAGCACCCAGGCCGCCTCCTGGGCACGGACCGTGAGAACCCCGCTGGCCGCCCAGGCCAGCTGGTGGGAGGTGTGCGTGTGCCAGTCGAACCGCTTGCCCGCGGCCATCGGGAAGGTGACCACGGACATCGTGGCGCCGGGCTCCGCGCGCTGTCCGTCTGGCGACATCAGTTGGCAGCGTACGCGCTGGGCTGTGGGCCGCCCACTGCCTAGCGTGATCATCATGAACGAAGAGCACCAGAAGTACTGCACCAGCCCCGAGTGGGCGGAGCACCTGCAGACCCGTGTCCTGCCCTGGTTCGGGCCCGAGCTGGAGCCGGGGATGGCCATGCTGGAGATCGGGCCGGGCCCGGGCGCGGCCACCGACTGGCTGCGGCACCGGGTGCGCAGCCTGACCGCGCTGGAGATCGAGGCCGACGCGGCCGGGGCGCTCAAGGAACGGTTCGCCGGCACCAACGTGGAGATCGTCACCGGCGACGCGACCGCGCTGTCCTTCCCCGACGAGGCGTTCGACGCCGTCGGCACCTTCACGATGCTGCATCACGTGCCCACCGCCGGGCAGCAGACCCGGGTGCTGGCCGAGGCGCTGCGGGTCCTGCGGCCCGGCGGCGTGCTGATCGGCTCGGACAGCCTGGCCAGCAACGACCTGCACCACTTCCACCAGGGCGACACCTACTGCCCGGTCGAGCCCGCGGCCCTGCTGACCCGGCTGCAGGTGCTCGGCTACGGCGAGATCAGCCTGCGCGTCGGGTGGGAGCTGCGGTTCGTGGCCCGCAAGCCCGCCCCGGACGGCCCGGACGGATGCCCGTGAACGCCGGCCCGGCACAGCTGCGCGCCGCGATCACCGGCCTGGCCGGGCACGCCGCCACCGAGGAGGAACTGCTGCTGGCCACGGCCCCGGCCGGGGAGGCCGGCGGCCCGGACCGGTGGGCCGCGGTCCCGCTGATCGCGCACAACACCGAGTTCAAGCGCCAGCAGGCGATCCGGCTGGCGGCGGTGGCCGCCGGCACCGTGCCGCCCGCGTTCGGCGACATCGACCACCGTTCCGCCGAGGTGTACCAGCGCTGCGCCGCCGTTTCGGCCGCCGCGGTGGCCGCGGCCAGCCGCCAGGCCACCGCCGGCCTGCTGGACGGGCTGGCCGCGGTGACCGACGCGGACCTGACCGACCCGGCCCGGCACCCCTGGCTGGCGGGCCGGCAGCTATGGCTCCAGGTCATCGTCCGGGCCTTCTGGCACCCGATGGGCCACCTCGGTGACTACTACCTGGACCACGGCCAGCCGGGCCGGGCCGCGGCCATGCAGGCGCACGCCGTGGCCGCGGCCCGTTACCTGGACGCGCCTGGGCCCGCCCGCGGCATGGCGTTCTACAATCTCGCCTGTGCACACGCCCGCTCTGACCAGCCGGACGCGGCCCTGCCGCCGCTGCGCCGCGCGATCCGGCTGAACCGGGCGCTGACGGTGAACGCCGCCCGGGACCGCGACCTCGCCGTGCTGCGGGAGCGCGGGCAGCTGGATGAGCTCCTCGCCCGCTAGCCGACCGCGCCGCCGATCATGCTGCCCACGCCGAACGTCACCGCCACGGCCAGACCGCCGAGCAGCAGCTGGCGCAGGCCGGCCCGGAGCGCCGGCCGGCCGGTGATCCGGCCCACCATCGCCCCGCCGCCGAGCAGCGCCAGCGCGGCCAGGCCCAGCGACCAGCCAAGCGAGTGCAGCCCGGCCAGGTAGGGCAGCAGCGGGACCAGCGCGCCGAGCGAGAACGCGATGAGCGACGAGATCCCGGCCAGCAGCGCCGACGGCAGCTCGAACGGGTCGACGCCGAGCTCCTCGCGGGTGTGCAGGCGCAGCGCGGTGTCCGGGTCGCGGGACACCGCGGCCGCCATCCGGGCCGCGGTCTGCGGGTCGGCGCCGTAGCCGCGGAACGTGTCGGCCAGCTCGGCCTGCTCGGCGGCCGGGAACCGGGCGTGCATCTTGCGCTCCACCGCGACCTCGGCGTGCACCAGCTCGTTCTGGTTGGTCACCGACACGTACTCGCCGGTGCCCATCGAGAACGCCCCGGCCACCAGCGCGGCCACCCCGGTCAGGATCACCGTGTGCGCGGGCACCCCGCCGCCGCCCAGGCCCGCGATCAGCGAGGCGTTGGTGACCAGCCCGTCGACCGCGCCGAACACAGTGGGCCGGAGCCAGCCGCCGGACACGTCACGGTGCCGGTGCGACCAGCCTGCCGCCAGCGCCGCAGCCCCGATGGCCTCGTGCGAATGCACCTGGTCGCTGCTCGACACGTCCGGGATTATCCTCCGCTGCCTGGTTGCCCCGCGAATCGTCCCCCGTGGCCCGTGGGCCCGCGGTCGTCTGTACCCGCCCGGGGCAGCTTCAGCCCTCGGGTCTCCTCAGGCTTTCAGGCCGGGAAAGTCCTCTTCCCAGAACTCGGCCGCGGCCCGGGGCCGTCCGCCGGTGCCCTGGCCGGCCGCCGGAGCCGCCGGAGCTGCCGGAGCTGCCGGGGCCGCCGCGTGCCGGTCGTTCTCCTGGTCCCGCAGCTCCACCCGGCGGATCTTGCCGGAGATCGTCTTCGGCAGGTCGGCGAACTCCAGCCGCCGGATCCGCTGGAACGGGGCCAGCCGCTCGCGCGCGTAGCGCAGGATGTCCTCCGCGGTCCCGGCGTCCGGTGCCCAGCCCGCGGCCAGCACCACGTACGCCTTGGGCACGGCCAGCCGCAGCGGGTCCGGCGAGGGGACCACGGCCGCCTCGGCCACCGCCGCGTGCTCGATCAGAACGCTCTCCAGCTCGAACGGTGAGATCCGGTAGTCCGACGCCTTGAACACGTCGTCGGTGCGGCCGATGTAGGTGATGTAGCCGTCGGCGTCCCGCGAGGCCACGTCACCGGTGTGGTAATAGCCGCCGCGCATGGCCTCGGCGGCCCGCTCCGGGTCGCCGCGGTAGCCGGTCATCAGCCCCAGCGGCCGCCGGGACAGGTCCAGGCAGATCTCGCCCTCCTCGCCCGGCTGGCCGGTAACCGGCTCGACCAGGGAGATGTCGTAACCGGGCAGCGCCCGGCCCATCGACCCGGCCTTGACCGGCTGGCCGGGGGAGTTGCCGATCTGCGCGGTGGTCTCGGTCTGCCCGTACCCGTCCCGCACGGTGATCTGCCAGGCCCGCCGGACCTGCTCGATGACCTCGGGGTTCAGCGGCTCGCCCGCGCCCACGCACTCGCGCAGCGTGCGGATGTCGGCGCTGGCCAGGTCGGCCTGGACCAGCATCCGCCAGACCGTAGGCGGTGCGCACAGCGAGGTGATGCCGCAGGACCCGATGGCGTCCAGCAGGACGGCCGCGGAGAACCGCTCGTGGCCCAGGATGAATGCGGTCGCCCCGGCCGTCAGCGGGGCGAACACGTTGCTCCACGCGTGCTTCGCCCAGCCCGGCGAGGACACGTTCAGGTGCACGTCACCGGGCTGCAGGCCGATCCAGTACAGGGTGGACAGGTGCCCGGCCGGATACGAGGCGTGGGTGTGCTCGACCAGCTTGGGCTGTGAGGTCGTGCCCGAGGTGAAGTACAGCAGCAGCGGATCGTCCGCACGGGTCGGCCCGTCCGGCACGAAATCCTTATGCATGCCGTACGCCTCGCTGTACGGACTCCAGCCGTCCGCGGTGGCCCCGCCCACCGCGATCCTGGTCCAGTCCCCGGCCAGGCCCGCGAATCGCGGCGTCAGGCCGCCCTCGGTGACCACGTGCCGGACGTCGCCGCGGTCGATCCGGTCGGCCAGGTCATCGGGACCGAGCAGGGTCGACGCCGGGATGATCACCGCGCCGAGCTTGATCGAGGCCAGGATGACCTCCCACAGCGGCACGATGTTGCCGAGCATCAGCAGCACCCGGTCCCCGCGGCTGACGCCGAGCCCGCGCATCCAGTTCGCGACCTGGCTGGACCGGGCGGACAGCTCCGCGTAGCTCAGCGTGGTGTCACTGTCCTCGCTGACCACCCGCAGCGCGGGCCGGTCCGGATGCTCGGCGGCGAGTACGTCGAACCAGTCCAGCGCCCAGTTGAACTCCTCCAGTTCCGGCCAGCGGAACTCCGCTTTCGCCGCGGAGTAGTCCTCGCGCAGCCGAAGCAGCAGATCACGGGCGTCGCGGAAGGCGGCGGTCGGGCTCAGGTCAGTCATGATCCCATCGTCGCAGCTAAGCCACCGCAGCGGCCACACAGCCCCGCGGCCCCGCTGGCCGGCAACCTCAACGTTCCTTGATCAAGGAACGTTGCTCGGCGCGGCTCGCCGGGCCGGCGCGATCCGGGGACGGGGCGCCGCGGGCGGCCGCCGGGCGGGCGGCGGACGCGGGTCCCGATCCCATCGCTGCGAGGCGGACAGCCGCGGCGCGGCGGCCGGCCGCGGTGGCGAGGCGGGGGACCGGGCGCCGGACCGCGGCGCGGCGGCCGGCCGCGGGGGCGCAGCGGGCGGCCGCGATGTTGCGGCGGCGGACCGGGCGCCGGTGAGCAGCACCGCGACCTCGTGCCACTGATCGGCGGTCAGCTCCGTAGCCGGGGTTCGCGCGCCGATGGCGGCCCGGACCGCGCCACGGAGGGCGTCCGCGCCGCGGCCGTTGGGCAGGCTGAGCTCGACCGGCCGGGACCGGTCCCGCCAGGCCGCGCGGAGCAGCCCGCGCAGCGCCCGGGGCCCGCCGGGCAGCCCGTTCAGCGGCCGGGGCCGGATGGACAGGTGCGCCGCGTCGGTGGCGGGCGGCGGCGCGAAGCTTGCCGCGGCCACCCGCCCGGTCAGCCGGATCTGATAGCGGGCCGCCCACCAGGCGGTCTCCTCGTCCCGCGGCCGGCCGGCGGCCAGCCACCGGGCCGCGCCCCACGCCAGGATCAGCTCGGCGCCGGCCAGTGGCACCCCCGGGTCGCCGAGCAGCCGCCGGGCCAGGGCCGTGCTGCCCGCGAACGGCGGGTTGGCCACGACCAGGAACTCCCGGCCCGGCCAGGGGACGATCCGGAGGTCAGTCTCGGCTACCCGGACGTCTGGCTGCGCGGCGAACCGGCGGCGCAGCCGCGCGGCCAGCCGCGGATCACGCTCGATCGCGATCACCCGGGCACCCGTCCCGGCCAGCGCGGCGGTGATGGCCCCGTACCCCGCTCCGAGGTCGAGGACCAGCGACCCGGGGCCGGCCCCGGACCGCTCAGCGAGACGTGAGATCAGCCTCCGGTCACGCAGGAAGTGAGCGCCGGACGGTCCCGGCGGCGCGGGCCGCTGCCCGGCCACGGATGACCATGACCATGCCCATTGCCGTCCTCCTCAGCTCGGCGCCAACGCGCCCCAACCTAGGCGCCCGCCCGCCGCCCCCGCCAGTCAATTTCCCCCGCCCCGGGGCTGGGGGCAGCCGGTTCGCCCGTCGGGGTAACCCGCTGCCTGGCGCCGCGATGGCCCGGGCGCAGGGGCCCGGGCCATCGTCTGCGGACCGGGGCCTGGGGCTGGCCCGCCCCGTGGCCTCATTAGGCGGCTAGCCGGTCGAGCACGCCGGTCTGCGCGAGCATGGCGAACCGGTCGGGCACGCCCCAGTGCTCGGTGATCAGGCCGCCGGTCACCCGGCACACGTCGATCACGGTGAAGTCGACGGGTCGGCCGCTGGGCGGGCCGAAGTACGGGCCGGTGGCGGTGCCCTGGCCACGCACCCGGACCCAGATCACCTCACCGTCCTGGACCCAGTCCTCGATGCTGAACCTGATGTCGGGAACTGCCTCGTGCACGTTCCTGATGGCCGCCTTGACGTGCTCGATTGCCTCGGCCCCCCGGCCGGCCGTGCCGAACTGGTGGTCTACCAGGTCCGGTGAGCAGACCTCGTCGGCGATCGCGTCGTTACCGGTCGCGAAACCTTCGTCGAAGATACGCCGCAGGACCCGGTAGGCGGTGGTCCGCTCGCGGCCCGCGGTGGTGCTGATGGTCATGACTCCTCCTCGCTCCCGGCCGGCAGTCTTTCCGCCGGCTGCATTGATCCTATGATAGCTCGGATCAATACAGTTATATTAGGATCAAAGTC
Source organism: Streptosporangiaceae bacterium (assembly GCA_036375995.1). GTDB lineage: Bacteria > Actinomycetota > Actinomycetes > Streptosporangiales > Streptosporangiaceae > DASVBE01. Next base: position 13,073 of record DASVBE010000053.1, read on the forward strand.
GGGGGCATGGCAAACCAGGCCCCGGCAGAGTGCCGTGGCCTGGGCGGATGCCGGGGCGGTCAGGCTTCGGGGGAGGCGAGGAAGAGGCGGGTCCACGCGTCGGACGGCCAGGCGGCGAACCTGCTGGCGTCCCAGCCCTGCTCAGCGAACGGCCGCCGGGCTGCGTCGAGGATCGCCTGCCTGGTCCGGCGGGCCTGCTCCTCCCGCACGGACGAGTGGTAGGTCCGGGATTTGACGGGCTCGCTCATACGATCTACATTATCAGTATTAATCCGATGAAACTTAGGATGAAAATCATCCGGAGACGGGGACAGCGATGGGCAACGACACGACGACTACCACAGTGCTGGCCAGGGGCGCGGCCGAAGGCCCGGCGACCTGGGCGCTCGGCTCGCTGTTCGAGCAGCTGGCGTCCGGGGCGGAGACCGGCGGCACGTTCGGGCTGACCCGGGTCACCCAGCCGGCCGGCACCGCCACCCCGGTGCACGTGCACACCCGCGAGGCCGAGGCGTTCTACCTGCTGGAGGGCACGATGACGTACCGGGCCGGGGAGCAGACCTACCAGCTCAGCCCGGGCTCGTTCATCTACCTGCCGACCGGGGTGCCGCACGCGTTCCGGGTCACCGGAGACGCCCCGGTGCGGTTCCTGGCCGTCGTCGCACCCGGCGGCCTGATGGACCTCTACGACGAGGTCGGGCAGCCCGCCGTGGAGCGGAGGCTGCCCGGCACTGACGGGGCCGCCCTGCCCGCCGATGTGCAGCGCTGGCTGGAGGCGGCCCCGCGGTACGGGATCGAAGTGCTTGGCCCGCCGCTGCCGGCCTAACCGGCGGCTAATCCTTCTCAGGCTGTAGGTGATCACGCCAGGAATGCTGGGGCACGAAGCCAAGCGCCTCGCGGGCCCGGTCGATGGCCAGCAACGTGCCGTGCCCCGGCACCTCGCGCTTCACCGGGACGTCCGGGTAGACCTCCTTGAGCAGCTCCGCGGACGGCCTCGGCATCGCGGTGTCGGCGGCGGCGATGATGAACGACGGGCTGCCGGTCACGTCCGCCTCCAGGGCCAGCCGGCAGGCCGCCGCCGCATCCCTGGCGTCGATGTAGCCCCACAGGTTCCAGCGGCGCCGGGCCGGGTCCTCCCACGCCCACGGGAGCTCCTGGTAGTCCTCGACGGTGAAGATGTTGGAGAACCGCAGGGCCACGAACGGCTTTCCTGACCAGCCGGCGATCTGCTCGGCGATCGTCTCGCTGGCCACCTTGGACAGCGCGTAGGACGTGGTCGGCACCGGGTAGTGGTCCTCGTCCACCGGCGCGTACCGGGGCGGGGTGTCGAACGGCAGGCCCAGCGTGGTCTCGCTGGACGCCCACACGACCCGGCTCAGCCCGGCCGTGACCGCGGCCGCGCTGAACACGTTGTAGTTCATGGTGATGTTCTCGTTGAACGTCACCGCGGGGGTGCGCAGGTCGGGCGCGGGGATGTTGGCCAGGTGCACCACCGCGTCCATGCCCGCCAGCACCTCGGCGGCCTGGCCGTAGTCGGTCAGGTCGGCCTGAGTGAACATCACCTTGTACCCGTCCGCCGGGCTGTCCGGCGCGGGCCGGGCCAGGTCGGTCGCGTGCACCCGGTAGCCGTGCGCGACCAGTTCGGCCACCACCGCCTGCCCGGCTTTGCCGCTGGCGCCCGTCACGCAGATCTTCATGCTGCTCCTCTGATTGCCCTCACCGGAATGGCCGCCTCCGCAGGCACCATCGTGGCCGGCTACCGGGCCGGCCCGGTCAGCCGGGCTTCCTCCAGATCCAGGTCGTGCTCGATCACCCGCACCGTGGTGGCCCCGACCCGGCCCTGATCCCGCAGCTCAGCCAGCTTGCGCCGCTGCATGTCGATGAGGTCCCGGCGCAGCTCGAAGTCGGCCGCGGCGGTGACGGTGGCCTCCTCCTCCGGGTCGCCGTCGACCATCGTCTCCAGCCGCCGCAGCCGGGACAGGTAACGCGCCCGCAGCCCGTCGGTCAGCTCGGCGGGCAGATCCCGGTCGGCACACACCGCGCCGAGGTAGTCGAGCACCGCCTGGGTGATCTCCAGCCGGGCCTGGATCTCGGCGTCGGTCACTGACGGGTGCTCACGCAGCCGCAGCCGCCGGACCAGCACCGGCAGGGTCAGCCCCTGCACGATCAGGGTCCCGGCAATAACCGCGAACCCGAGGTACACCTCCTCGTCCCGGCCGGCCAGCGGCTGCCCGGTACGGCTCACCTCGGGTACAGCGAGCAGCGCGGCCAGCGTGATCGCGCCGCGCATCCCGGCCCAGCCCAGCAGCGTCCGCTCCCGCCAGCCCAGCGACCCGGCCAGGGTGCGGTATCTCCGGCGCGACCGGATCAGCGCGCCGAACGCCCACATCCAGAACAGCCGCACGCCCGTCACGGTCAGCACGACCACCGTGCCGGTCAGCACCAGCCGGCCCACCGGGCCGCTGGCCTCCCGGGTGAACGTGTGGAAGGACAGCCCGGTGAGCACGAACAGGAAGGCCTCGACCAGGAACACCAGCGTCTGCCAGAACGCGCCGGACTGCAGCCGGCTGCGCGCGGAGAACGCGTCGCCGCTGCTGTGCCAGCCCAGGTACAGGCCGCAGGTGACGGCGGCCAGCACGCCGGACGCGTGCGCCGCCTCGGCCGGGATGTAGGCCACGTAGGCGAGCAGGATCGAGCCCGCGATCTCGAGCGGCGGGTCGTCGACCCGGTCCCGCAGCCGCCGCCCGACCAGCCCGACCACCAGGCCGATGGCTGCCCCGGCCACCGCTGAGTACAGGATCGACCCGGCCGTCCCGGCCGGCGAGAACGTCCCGCTGACCGCGGCGGTGACGGCCGCGGCGTACAGCACCAGCGCGGTGCCGTCGTTGAACAGGGCCTCGCCTTCCAGGATCGTGACCAGCCGCCGGGGGAGGCCCAGCCGCCGGGCGATGCTGGTCGCCGCGGCCGCGTCGGTCGGGCCGACGGCGGTGCCGAGCACGAACGCGATGGCCCAGGACAGGTGGCCAAGCCAGTGCGCGACCGCGGCCACGCTCAGCGCGGTGATCATCACCAGCAGCACAGCGAGCACCCCGATCATCGGGGCGTCGCGGGAGAACGCGGTCGGGGAGGAGGTCACGGCCGCGTCGAAGACCAGCAGCGGCAGCAGCCCGAGCAGAACGAGCTCGGGATTCAGCGACACATCGGGCACGAACGGCAGGAAGCCGATGACAAGGCCGGCCACGACCAGGGTGACGGGCGCCGGGATGCCGGCCCGGCGCAGCACGGTCACCGCGCCCAGCGTGACCGTTGCCACGGCGAGGACGATCAGCAGCTGGGCGGAATGCATGGTCCGATCGTGTCCGGTCGGCCGGGCGAGGGGCAACTTCCGGGCTCGCCATGTGTTGCAGCCACACCGCATTGCCGCGTTGCAGTGATACTGCAGTGCCCGGCCCGGCCCGGGTGCAGTGTTACTGCAACGCCTGCCGCGGACCGGGTGCAGTGATACTGCATTGCGGGGCCAGGGCGGGCTGTCAGTGCTGGGTGGGGCGGGCCTGGGCGGACGTCCAGCGGCGGGCTTCGAGGTCGTCTGCCACGTACGCGCGGTAGCCGTGCTGGTGGATGCCGCGCACGAAGGTGGCGCCGCCGGCCTGCGCCCCGGGCGAAGTGCGCGTCCCGGCCGGCGGCGAAGATCCGCGGGACCGTACCGGAGCCTGGCGAGCGGGGACCCGGCTGTTTCGCTGACCCGGATCGTCGGCCGGCCGCGATAACGTCAGGCCGTGCCCCCCGGCCTCGCCCCCAAAACCGCCTCCGGATCCGCCGGCTCCGCGGGCTCTTCCGTGCGCCAGAAAAAGCCACCCGCCGCGGCGGACCTGCTCGCCGCGGCGGTGGCCGGGATCGGCGGGGCCGAGCGGCCCGGGCAGGTAGCGATGGCCGAGGCGGTCGAGCGGTCGTTCGCGGCGGGTGAGCACCTGGCCGTGCAGGCCGGCACCGGTACCGGGAAGTCGCTGGCCTACCTGGTTCCCGCGGCCCGGTACGCGATCACCGAGCAGGCCACCGTGGTGGTGTCCACCGCGACGATCGCGCTGCAGCGCCAGCTGATCGACCGGGACCTGCCGCGGCTGGCGGCCGCGCTGAAGCCGCTGCTGGGGCGGGAACCGGTGTTTGCCATCCTCAAGGGCCGCCGGAACTACCTGTGCCGCCAGCGGCTGTCCGGCGGCGCGCCGGAGGAGCCGGGCGAGATGCTGTTCGACCCCCGCGCGGTATCGGCCACCGGGCGGCAGGTCGAGCGGCTGCACGAGTGGGCGGAGACGACGCTGACCGGGGACCGGGACGAGCTGGTGCCCGGCGTATCCGAGACGGCCTGGCGCCAGGTGTCGGTCAGCGCCCGGGAGTGCACCGGGGCGCAGCGCTGCCCGTTCGGCCAGGAGTGCTTCGCCGAGCAGGCCCGGTACGAGGCCGGCCAGGCCGACATCGTGGTCACCAACCACGCGCTGCTGGCCATCGACGCGATGGAGGACTTCCCGGCGCTGCCCGAACACGATGTAGTGATCATCGACGAGGCACACGACCTGGTGGACCGGGTCACCTCGGTGAGCACCGACGAGCTGTCCGCGCCCGCCATCGAGATCGCCGCCCGGCGGTGCGGGCGCATGATCGAGGAGTCCGTGGTGGCCCCGCTCCGGGAGGCCGGGTCGGCGGTGGCCCGGGTTCTCGACGGGGCCCCGGCCGGCCGGATCGACCTGCTGGACGACGCACTGGCCGCCACCCTGGCCGCGGTACGCGACGCGGCCAGAAGCTGCCACGCCGATCTGAAGGCCACCTCCAAGGGCACGGAGGAGGACCCGGACCGGCTGGCCAAGAGCCGGGCCGCGCTGGCCCAGCTAGGTGACGTGCTGGACGCGGCCGAGCGGATGCTGACCGCGTTCGGCCCGGCGCTGGCCGACCGGACCGACGTGGTCTGGCTTGACCAGCCCTTGTCGCCGGAGTCGAACCGGCCGCCCACCCTGCGGGTGGCCCCGCTGTCCGTGGGCGGCCTGCTGGCCCGGCGGCTGTTCGGGCAGCGGACGGTCACGCTGACCTCGGCGACCCTGTCGCTGGGCGGCTCGTTCGAGCCGCTGGCCCGGCAGTGGGGGCTGCCCGCGCCGGGTGCCGGCCCTGGTGGCCCCGGCGGCCTGGTGCGCGGCGAGGCGGACGCGGCCGCGGGCCCTGGCGCGGACAGTGAGGAGCCGGGGGAGGAGCGAGACCGGCGGGAGGCGGACGGGCCGCCGGGCCGCCCCGGCGGGCTGGCGCGGGATGCCGCGCCGCATTCGCTGACCTGGACCGGGCTCGACGTGGGCTCGCCGTTCGATCATCCCAGGCACGGGATCCTGTACGTGGCCCGGCATCTTCCGCCGCCCGGCCGGGACGGGCTGGCCGAGGCGTACCTGACCGAGATGACCGAGCTGATCGAGGCGGCTGGCGGGCGGACCCTCGGGCTTTTTTCGTCCATGCGGGCGGCTCAGCAGGCCACCGACGAGCTGCGCGGCCGGCTCAGCGTGCCGCTGCTGTGCCAGGGCGAGGATTCCACGGCGCAGCTGGTGACGCAGTTCGCCGCGTCCGAGCCGACCTGTTTGTTCGGCACGCTGTCGCTGTGGCAGGGGGTGGACGTGCCGGGGCCGGCGCTGCAGCTGGTGATCATCGACCGGATCCCGTTCCCGCGGCCCGACGACCCGCTCGCCTCCGCCCGTCAGCGGGCGGTGGCGGCCCGCGGCGGCAACGGCTTCATGACCGTGGCGGCGTCGCACGCGGCGCTCCTGCTGGCGCAGGGCACCGGGCGGCTCCTGCGGACGATGACCGACCGCGGCGTGGTGGCGATCCTGGACCCGCGGCTGGCCACCGCCCGGTACGGCTCGTTCCTGCGCGGCTCGCTGCCGCCGTTCTGGGCGACCGCGGACCCGGAGGTCGCCAGGGGAGCTCTCCGCCGCCTGGCCGCCGCCAGTTCCGCCGCGGAAAGCGCGGCCGCAGAGAGCCCCGCTACGGAGCCGCTGGCCTGACCGGCGGCACGGCCGCGATACCGGCCGCTGGCCCCCCGGGAGCTGCCGGCTCCGGTCAGAGGACGTCGTGGCCGGGGTGGTTCTCCTGCGGCAGCGGGCGGCGCTCGGCCGGGATCGTGCCCAGGCGGCCGGCCTGGAAATCCTCGAAGGCCTGGACCAGCTCGGCCCGGGTGTTCATGACGAACGGGCCGTACGCCGCGACTGGCTCGCGGATCGGCTGGCCGCCCAGGACCAGGATGTCCATGCCCGGCGACGGGCCGTCGGCGGTGCGGGCGGCCTGGAAGGTCAGCGCCCCTCCGGGGCCGAACACGGCCAGCTGCCCCATCGTGGCCGGGCGCTGCTCGGCGCCCACGGTGCCGGACCCGGCCAGCACGTAGGCCAGCGCGTTGAAGTCGGGCCGCCAGGGCAGGCGGAGCTGAGCGCCGGGCTGCAGGGTCGCGTGCAGCAGCGAGATAGGGGTGTGGGTACTGCCGGGCCCGGCGTGACCGCCGACCTCGCCGGCGATGACCCGGACCAGCGCGCCGCCGTCCGGCGAGGTGAGCAGGGCCACCTGGCCGGCCCGGATGTCCTGGTAGCGCGGGTCGGTCATCTTCAGCCGCGCGGGCAGGTTGACCCACAGCTGGAAGCCGTGGAACAGGCCGCCGCTCATCACCAGCGCCTCGGGCGGCTCCTCGATGTGCAGCAGGCCGCCGCCCGCGGTCATCCACTGGGTGTCACCGTTGGTGATGAGGCCGCCGCCACCGGTCGAGTCCTGGTGCCGGAAGGTGCCGTCGATCATGTAGGTCACGGTCTCGAAGCCCCGGTGCGGGTGCCAGGACGTGCCCTTCGGCTCACCCGGGGCGTAGTCGACCTCGCCCATCTGGTCCATGTGGATGAATGGGTCCAGGGCCCGCAGCTCCACGCCGGCAAACGCGCGGCGGACCGGGAATCCCTCGCCCTCGTAGGCCGACGGCGCGGTGGTTACCGTCCGCACCATCCGGTCGGCTACCGCCATCGGGTCCGGCTCCGGGATGCGGGGCAGGACCAGGGTGTCGCTCACTGTCACCGCTGGCATCGTGTCCTCCGTCGTCGACCGCCCGGCCCTCCGGCCGGACGGGAAGTCCGTCGCCTACCCGAACATTAATTGAACTCACAACATTCCGAGTTCGGAACGCCACTGCCGGCCGGGCGGCGGCCGCAGGCCCGTCCGGCTCCCCCTCAGGCTACGGCGCCCGCATGACCCGTCAGGATTCTGGGCGTCCCGGCAACCAGAACCCTGACGGATCATGAAGCGCCACCCGCGGACCGGATGCGGGCGCGGTGGCGGCGGACGTTGACGGCGTTCGCGCAGCGGACCGAGCAGAACCGGCGCCGGCCGCCGCGGGACACATCGACGAACACGACGCCGCAGTCATCCCGAAGGCAGCAGCCCAGCCGGTGCCCGGCCCTGTCCGCGATCAGGTGCGCCAGGCCCGACGCGGTCAGGGCCCGGACCCGGGCGGGCAGGCCGGCGTCCAGCGGTGCGTAGTGCAGGTGCGGGGCCAGGCCGTGGTGGCTGACCAGCCGCGGCCGGCACCGGGCGGTGACCAGCAGTCCGTCGGCCAGCCCCGCCTTATCTACCGGGGCGGCCTCGAACACCGGCCGCAGCCGGCCCGTCCAGGCCCGGATGGCCGGCGCCGTAGCCGCGGTGACGTCGGGCAGGTGCACATCGTGGTCGCGCAGCACCGCGGACAGGCTGGCCAGATCCGCCGCGGCCGCGTTCACCAGCCCGGCCGCGATCAGCGCCCCCGCCGAGATGTAAGTGTTGAATTGCACAATGCCATTACAGGACAGTAGACCCATGACCGCAAGCAGCCCCTCGTCGGCCGGCCCCGCACCGGCCACCCCGGCGGCCGCCGCCCAGAGCCAGGACCACCACCACAACCACGACCAGGGCCAGGGCGCGGGCATGGCGGCGGGCCTGGCCGCGGTGGTCATGTGGGGGCTGGCCCCCGTGGCGACCCGGGCTCTGGTCGGGCACCTCGCCCCGATCCCGTTGCTCGTCCTGCGGATCGGCCTGTCCGGCCTGGTGCTGCTGCCCTGGTGCGCGCACCGGCTGATCAGGATGCGCCGCGGCGAGACCGCCCGGCTGGGGCGGGGCGAGCTGGGCCGGCTGACCGCAGCCGGGCTGCTCTGCATGGTGGGCTACAACCTGCCGGTCACCGTCGGGCTGCAATGGGTGCCCGCGTCCACCGCGGCGCTGATCCTGGCCACCGAGCCGGTCTGGATCCTCGCCCTGGGCCGCATCTTCCTGCGCACCCCCGTGCCCCCGCTGTGCTGGGCCGGTGCCGCGATAGCACTCGGCGGGATCGCGGTCCTGGCCGGCCCGGAGGCCGTCACCGCCGCCGCCACCGCCGCCACCGGCCGCGCCCTCGCCGGCACCGGCCTGGTCCTGCTCGGCACCGCCCTCTTCGGCGCGTACACGCTGGTCCTGCGCCCGCTTGCGGGACAGCTCGGCGGCGGCACCGCCGCGGCGTACTCCACCGTGGCCGGCGCGATTCCCTACCTGGCGCTCGCCTGGCTGCTACCGGCCGCCGCCCCGCGAGCCGCAATGCCCGCCGCAGCCTGGGCCGAGCTCGCCTTCCTCGCCCTCGGCTGCACGGTGGCCGGCCTGGCCGCCTGGAGCATCGCGGTGGCCAGATCCGGCAGCGCCCGGGCCGGGCTGCTGCTCTACCTCGAGCCGGTGGTCGGCGTGGCCGGCGCGGTAGCCCTCCTGGGCGAGCACCTGTCCGCCGCGATGGCGGCCGGCGGTGCCCTGATCATGGCCGGCGTGGCCACCGCCTGGCTGGCCCAGCGCCGGGTGGGCTAGAGCGCCGCGTGGGCTAGAGCGCCAGGCCGGCTAGAGCGCCAGGCCCTGCTCCAGATGAGCGAGGGCGGCGTCGATCCGGTCCACCAGACCGGCCGCGTCGCCGGTGAACGGCGGCACCATCGTCGCCGCCCAGATCACGCCGATCATCGCGCCAGCCACGTGCCTGACCGCCGGGTCGTCGGGGGAGCGCCCGGCCCGGCGGGCCAGCGGCACGGCCATCACCTCGATCGTCCGGGTGAACTCATCGGCGGCCCGGGCCCGGATCTCCGGCGCCGACGCGCTCAGCGCGATCGTCTCCTGGAGCCGCTCGAGCTCGGCCGGGTCCATCGGGCCGAGCGCCTGCGAGACCGCGGCCCGGACCGCCGCGATGGGCCCCAGCGACGGCGGCTGGGCCTCGACCGCCTCGGGCAGCAGCACGTCGAGGTCGTCCTGCAGCACCACATCTTCCTTGGTCGGGTAGTACCGGAAGAACGTGGCGGGCGAGATATCCGCGGCCGCGGCGATCTGCTCGATCGTGGTCGCCGCGTAGCCGCGCTCGCGGAACAGCCGCATGGCCTCGGTCCGGATGGCCGCGCGGGTCCGCGCCTTCTTCCGCTCGCGCAGCCCCATCGGCGGACCGGCCGGCCGGGTATCGCTCATCCTCTCATTCTGCCTGCACGGCACCAGCCGGCCGGGCAGAAGCTCCGCCCGCCACCCCCGGCCGCCCCGCATCCGCCGCCGTGCCCCCGGCCCGCCGCCCCGGCAGGAACACCACCGCCGCCAGCGCGGACAGCACCGCGATACCGGCACCGGTCCACAGCAAGGCGTCCAGCCCGCTGGTGTACGCGGACCGGACCGAAGCCAGCAGCTCATCCGACCCCACCGCGTGCGCTACCGCGACCCCGCTGGTCACGCCGCTGCGCACGGCCGCGGCCCCGGCCGCCGGCAGCCCGCGCGGGAGCACCAGGCTGGACCGGTACACCGCGCTGAGCAGCGTGCCCAGCATCGCCACCCCCAGCGTGGCGCCAACCTGCCGGGCCGCGGTGATCAGCGCCGAGCCCGAGCCGCTGCGCTCCTTGGACAGCTCGCTCAGCGCGGCGCCAAGCATGGCAGGCAGGGCCAGTCCCAGGCCCAGGCCGGTCGCCGCGAGCCACGCCACGGCGAAGCCCCCGCCGCTGGTCACCGTGGTCTGCGTGCCGGCCGCCAGCCCGGCCGCCATGATCACCAGGCCCGCGGTGATCAGCGCCCGCATGCTCACCCGCGGCGCGGCCCCGCCCCGCCCCGGGCTCTGCAGCTTCTGCCCGGCGACCAGCCCGACCCCCAGGCCGGCCATCATCGGCACCAGCCGCAGCCCGCTGCCCAGCGAGTCCAGGCCGCGCACGTCACGGAAGTACAGCGGGATCCCGAACAGCACGCCGAACAGGGTGAACGAGACCAGCGTCGCCAGCGCGGTGCCCCAGCCGAACCGGGCGGACCGGAACAGCGTCAGGTCGGCCAGCGGCTGCCGCCCGGCCCGCCCCCGGCGCAGCTCGAGCCACACGAACACCCCGATCGTCACCGCCCCGGCCGCCATCGTGAGCACCGCCGCCGGGTCAGCCCAGCCGTCCTGGCCGGCCTTGATCACCCCGTAGGTCAGCGCGGCCAGCCCGGCCGCGGAGACCAGCATGCCCGCAACGTCCAGCCGCGGCCGCTGCTCGCTGCGCGACTCCGGCATCAGCACCGCCACCGCCACCACCGCGATCACTGCCACCGGCACGTTGACCAGGAACACCGACCCCCACCAGTAGTGGTCGAGCAGCCAGCCGCCCAGGATCGGGCCGACCGGGTAGCCAAGGAACGTCATACCGCCCAGCAGCGCGATCGCCCGCGGCTGCTCGGCCGGGGTGAACATGACCGGGATCACCGCCAGCGACAGCGGCAGGATCGCCGCCGCGGCCAGCCCGAGGACCGCCCTGGCCGCGATCAGCTCACCCGACGAGGTGGCGTACGCGCAGGCCAGCGAGGCCGCGCCGAACAGCGTGAGGGCCCCGGTCAGCACCTTCCTGCGGCCCAGGCGGTCGCCGGCCAGCCCGGCCGGGAGCAGGGCCGCGGCCAGCACCAGGCTGTACGCAGCGATGAACCACTGCAGATCGCCGGTGCCCGCGTGCAGGCTGCCGGCCAGCGCGGGGAGGGCCAGGTTGAGCACGGTCAGGTCGAGCCCGACCGCCAGCACGCTGACGGCCAGTGCCCCGAGGGCCCACCACCGGCGCCGGTCCTGAGCTGCCATGAGAGTCTCCATCTATCGATAGTTACTATCATTTTTAAAATATACGGAATTGAGAGTGTGAGTCAAATTTTCCGGGCAGTCACCCGCGGCGCGGGAAAGTTCCCCGGTCAGCGGGCCCCGATGGCCGCAATACTCGCCGCGGCGGGGTTTACTAGAACCTGAGAGCAGCTCCGTCGGATGGAGGCTTGCCGTGGCTCGGGTGCGTCGCGTATTCGCGGGCGTCAACGGCTCTCCAGGCAGCCTGCAGGCCGTCAGGTACGCCGCGGACCTGGCCCGGACGCTCGGCTGCGAGCTCATCCCGGTGCTGGCCTGGAGCCCGCCCGGCGGGGATCTCGCCGATCGCGGTGGGCCGTCCGCCTACCTGCGCCAGGTCTGGAAGGACGCTGCGGCGCAGCGGCTCGAATACTCACTGGAACTGGCCTTCGGCCAGGTGCCCGCCGACCTGCGGGTCGAGCCGCTGGCGGTCCGCGGTGATCCCGGCGCCGTGCTCGTCACCGTGGCCAACCAGCCCGACGACGTGATCGTGATCGGGGCCGGGCGCCGGGGCGCCCTGGGGCGGCTGGCCGCCTGCCGGGTCAGCCGGTACTGCCTGGCGCACGCGTGCTGCCCGGTGATCGCCGTGCCGCCCTCGGCGCTGGCCGAGCTGAGCCGGGGCCTGCGCGGCTGGGCCCGGCGGCATCGCGGGCTGCGGCTCGAGCAGGTTAGCCTGCCTGCGGACGGGAGCTTCCCCGCCGGGTGACCGGCCGGGGGACGGACGCCGGCGGAACAGGGAGGAAACGTGCCACAGCCAGAGGGCAGCGAACTTCAGAGGATCAGGGACCACCGGGACGAGCTTCGCCAGCGCTACCTCAAGCCGATGGACCAGCGGCCGCCGACCACCGTCCGCGGGGTCCATCACTGCGCGCTGATCTGCCGTGACGTCGAGGAGACCATCGAGTTCTACCAGGAGTTCCTCGGCTTCCCGCTGGTCGAGCTGGTGGAGAACCGGGACTACAAGGGCTCGAGCCACTTCTTCTTCGACATCGGCAACGGCAACCTGCTCGGCTTCTTCGACTTCCCCGGGCATGACCACCCGCCGTTCTCCGAGACCATCGGCGCCGTGCAGCATCTGGCCATTTCCATCTCCCCCGAGCAGTTCGCGGCGGCCAGGAAGAAGCTCGACGAAGCGGGCGTGGACTACCTCGGCCCGGACCGCGGCGCGGACGACAGCATGTATTTCCGCGACCCGAACGGCGTCGGCCTGGAGCTGTACGAAGAGGAGCTCGGCATCTTCGACGGGCGCAAGATCCTGCCCTGACCGGCGGGCCCGGGCCGCGCGCGCCGCGGTCCGGGCCAATCCTTACCGCTGCGTAAACGACGGCTGCCGGGGCTTTCCGGCGCTGATTCCGGCCTATAATCGGCCAGGGTGCGTAGCGCTCCTTATCGTCAGCAGAATCCGATTCGGTAATAGCGGTGGGCTGGGCGCCATCGTCGCGGACGTACAAGCAGATGACGGCAAGAATTGAGCCCAGCAAGGGAAATGGGGGCACCGCGTGGACACCGGACCCGCCCAGGTAGTGACGACTGAGGTGGCGCTGGACGCTGGCAATGACGCGCTGCTGGCGCACCTGCTCGAGCGCTACCGGTTCCCCGAGGGCTACCGGCGGATGTTCCTGGCCGCGATCGCGACCTTCTCCGAGCGCGGCTTCCACGGCACCAGCACCAGGGACATCGCGGCCCGGGCCGGGATGAGCCCGGCCGCGCTGTACGTGCACTTCGGGTCCAAGGAAGAGGTGCTGTACCGGATCGCGACCTCGGCGGTGGGCCTGACCCAGGAGGTCATGGCCACCGCGGAAGCCACCGCGGTGCGGGCCACCGACCGGCTGTACGCCGTGGTCAAGGCGATCACCGCGTGGCACGCCCACCACAGTGCGGCGGCCCGCGTGGTGCTCTACCACCTGGACGCGCTGACCCCTGAGCACCTGGCCGAGGTGACGGAAAAGGAGCGCGAGGTGGACCAGATCGTCCGGCGGATCATCGCCGACGGCCTGGCCGCCAGCGAGTTCTCGGTCACCGACCCGGGCACGGCCGCGACCGCGGTGCTCTCGCTGTGCATGGACGTGGCCCGCTGGTACCGGCCCGGCAACCGGCGGACCCCGGAGGAGATCGGCGAGGGCTACGCCGAGGCCGCGCTGCGCATCGTCGGGGTGATGGGCCCCCGGGCCTGACCCGGCCGGGACTGGCCCCGCCGGGACTGGCCCCGCCCGGACTGGCTCAGCCCGCGCTGGCCCGCCGGTCGTCCCGCTGCGCGGCCATGTGCGGCGGCAGGTCCAGGTCCGCGTACGCGGCGGGCCAGTCGGCCGGGCCGAAGCCGGTGCCCAGGTCCGTGTGGTGCAGCACGATCTCGTGCAGTCGCCGGGTGAAAACCTGGGCCGCTGGGAACGCGTCGTCCAGCACCGCAACCACCGTAAACCTGGAGCTTTCTGGCAATGCCCGGGCTTCGGCCCGCCAGCCGGACGCGGCGCCGGCCAGGTCGGCGGCCAGTTCGGCCGGGCTCCGCGCGGCGCCCGCGTCGATCGCGGCCACCCTGGCCTCCGCGCTGGCGTAGGCGGCCCGCGGCTCGCCGGTCCGGGCCGTGTGCAGCAGATTGGCCAGCGCATCGGCGTTGCGCGCGATGTGGGTCAGCACGTGGCCGCGGGACCAGCCGGGCAGCAGCGACGGCGCGCTGGCCTGCTCCGCGGTCAGGCCCTCGGCCGTGGCCTGCAGCGCTGCGGCTGCCGCGTCGATATCGGCCAGCGCGACCGGCGCCACCCCGGCCGACGGGCCCGCGGCCAGCAGCGGGCCGACCCGGCGCAGCGTTTCGCGCAGGTTGTCCGGGCCGGCCTCGGTCTCCGCGCCGGCCACCGTCAGCCAGCGCAGCGGCGCGTTCCTGCTCTCCGCGGTGGCCTCCTCCGGGTGGTCCGTGGCCAGCACGAACCGCAGGTCGCCGTGCTGGTGCGCGGGCTCACCCTTGCCCGGCGGGACGTTGACGATCACCGCGTGCCGCAGGTACGCGTCCGGCCACGGCACCAGGTCCGTCAGCCCGGTCTCCTCCGTGGCCTCCCGGAGCGCGATGGCCAGCGGGTCGGTCTCGCCCGGGTCACCGTGCCCGCCGACCTGGAGCCAGGCCTGCTGGCGCTGATGCCAGCGGAGCAGCACCCGGCCGCTGGCCGGGTGCACGACCAGCGCGGACGCGGTCGTGTGCAGCGGCCGGGTCCGCTGCCAGGGGCTGCCGTCGCCGCCCGCGAGCTCGCGGAGCCGGGTGAGATCGCGGGCCTCGGCCGGGTCCTGCGGCCGGTAGTCAGCGAGCAGGGCACCGAGCGGGTCACTGGAGGATGGGTCAGTCACCGCCCGATCGTAAGCCGGCCAGCAGCGAGCCAGGTCAGCCGGCCAGCGTCCGGCCAGTCAGCCGGGGGCGGCCCAGCCGGCCAGCCCCGGGCCAGGCATCGCGGACGGGCGGCCCGGCGGACGGGCGGCCCGCCACCGCGGTAGGCCAGGATGGTTGGCGTGAGTACCGCCCCCGACGACTACCGGCTGTACGGCGAGCTGGCCAGCTGGTGGCCGCTGATCTCGCCGCCGGGGGAGTACGCCGCCGAGGCGGAGTACCTGGCCGCGCTGCTGTTGTCGTCGGCTGATCCCGGCCGCCCGGCCGAGGTGCTCGATCTGGGCAGCGGCGGTGGGTGCGTCGCGCTGCACCTGTCCCGGGCCGGGCTGGCGCTGACCCTGGTCGACCGGTCCGCGCCGATGCTGGCCGCGTCCCGCGAGCTCAACCCGGGCCTGCCGCACCTGCAGGGCGACATGCGCACGATCCGGCTCGGCCGGGCGTTCGACGCGGTGCTGGCCCACGACGCGGTCGACTACCTGACCACCGAGACCGATCTGGCCCACCTGGTGGCCACCGCGTACGCGCACTGCCGGCCCGGCGGGCTGGCCGTGTTCGTGCCCGACCACCTGGCCGACACGTTCCGGCCCGGCCGCGGGCACGGCGGCGGGGGCCGCGACGCGGCCGGCCGCCAGGCCAGCTTCTCCGAGCACGCCACCGATCCCGACCCGGCCGACGACTGGATCCAGGTGGACTACGAGTTCGTGCTGCGCGGCGCGGACGGGACCAAGCAGGTGATCACCGAGACCCACCGGCTCGGCGCGTTCCGCCGGGCAGCCTGGCTGCGGCTGATCGAAGCGGCCGGATTCGAGCCGGGGGAGGGCCCCGGGCCGGAGGCCGGCTACCCCGGCGAGCGCCCCGCGCACGTCTTCACCGGCCGCCGCCCGGGGGAGCCCGGCCAGGTCCCATGAGGGCCAGGGCCTGTCTCGAAGTCCCTGGCCGGCTCGCGGGCCCCCGCATCCCGCCTGGCGGCGTTGCCGGCGTCGCCCATCGCGGAGCCATGGGCGCCTCCTCCTCCGCCTTGCCAGCCGGGCGCGGGATGCCCGCTCCCTGATCGACCCGGGACTTCGAGACAGACCCTAACCGTGGCGGCCGTGCTGGCTCTCGGCCAGCCAGGCGGTGTCCCAGCTGGCCAGGCGGCGCCGGGTGAGCGCACCCCAGACCGCCACCGCCACCGTGGCCAGCAGCAGGGCCAGCGAGGCCAGCGCCATCCCGGCCGCGGCCAGCACCTGGTTGCGGACCTCGCCGGGGGACGGCGGCGGGACCTGCACCCGGCCGGACGAGTCCAGCCAGACCGGCACGGTCCGGCCCGCCCAGGTGCCGGCCGGCACCGGGATCTCGCCGGTCTGCGGCTGGCCCGCCACCAGCCAGCGGGCCGGCACCCACGTCGTCCACGAGTCGGCGGCCTGCGCGGGCTGGACCGGCCCGGCCGCGGGCGCCAGCGTGGTGGCCGGGACCTGCCGCCAGGACCGCTGGGCCTGCCCGGCGGCGGAGATCCCGGCGTGCACCAGCGCGTCCGCGGCCGCCACCGCCAGCGGGCTCAGCACCAGGAAGGCCGCCACGGCGGCGGGCAGCAGCCAGGCCGCGGCCTTATCGGCGGGGCGGCGCAGCGGGTTGCCGTCGGCAGCCAGCCGGCGGCGCAGCCTCGTCCACTTCGTCGTGGGCGGTGTCATCACGGTCACCTCGGGCGCGCCGCGGCGCTGCGGCGCTTTTCACCAGCCTCCTACGCCAATGCGGCCGCCGCAATGCAGGTTGCGAAACACCGTCGGCAAAGCTGCGCGGAATCTGTATTCACGCAGCCGGGAGGGGGTATTCTCCGCCAATGAATCCACTTTCGGGTGTACTGGGCGAAGCCTGGCGGACGTACCGGGCGCACGCCGCCCACCTGATCACCATAGCGGCGGGTATTTATCTCGTCGCCGCGGTCCTGGAGGGACTGCTCTACCTCGTCAACAATGTCGTCGGCCAGATCATCGGCGCGCTGATCGGCTTCGTGGCGGCCTTCCTGGTCCAGGCGGCACTGGTGAAAGCCGCCCAGGACGTGCGGGACGGCCGGGTCGACCTGTCCATCGGGCAGACCGTGTCGGCCGCATCGCAGGTCATCTGGCCGGTCGCGGGCGCGTCGATCCTGGCCGGCCTGGCCATCGTGATCGGCCTGTTCCTGCTGATCGTGCCCGGCCTGTTCCTGATCACGATCTGGGCGGTGATCGTGCCGGCCATCGTGATCGAGCGGGCCGGGGTGTTCTCCTCGTTCGGCCGGAGCCAGCAGCTGGTCCGCGGCAACGGCTGGAACGTGTTCGGGATCCTGGTGCTCACGTTCCTGATCCTGTTCGCCGCCCAGCTGATCCTGGCGCTGATCCTGAGCGGGCTCTCCACGGCGCTGGCCAACGCGATCAGCACGGTCGTCGCCGGCGCACTGATCGCCCCGTTCCAGGCCCTGGTCGTCACCACGATCTACTTCCGGCTGGTCGGGGTGGAAAGCGGCATGGCCCCGGCCCAGCCGCAGTGGCCGGGCGGCGACCCGCCCTACCCGCAGCAGCCCGGCTCCCCGGGCGGCGAGCCGCCCTACCCGCCGTCGCCTGGCTCCCCGGGCGGCGAGCCGCCCTACCCGCCGCAGCCCGGCTCCCCCGGCGGCCCCGCTACCTGAGCTCGCGCCGGATAACCAGCCGCAGGCCGGACCACACCGGGTCGATGGCGCAGACCTTGTTATCGACCAGGCCGGTCGGCAGCGCGATCTCCCTGATCACGTCCTCGGTCATGTCGGTCGGGACCCTGGACGCCCGCTTGGGCCACGCGATCCACAGCCCGGCGGCCGGGGCCATCCGGGCCCGGAGCTCACTCAGCCGGCCGGCCAGCTCGGCCTGCTCCACGGTAAAGAACACGATCACGTCGAACGGCCCGGTCCCCGGCAGCACGGTTCCAGGCAGCACGGCCTCCGCGGCGCCCGCCGCCGCGGAGGCACCAGCCTCGACCCGGGCGCCGTCCGGCAGCGGCTCGAGCAGCGCGCCGAACCCGTCCGGCGCGCCCGCCAGCCCGACCCGCGCCCCGGGCTTGATGCCCAGCTTCCTCGGCAGCGGCGTGCCCGAGTAGCCCGCCGGCTGGGCCGGTGTTACAGCAGCCACCGCGCTCCCCCGTCCGTTGCCGCCATCTTGTCACCAGCTTGTAACACCGGTGCGGAAGATCAGGAGCATGACCTTGCCGTCCGGCGGCTCCGCCTGGGCCGGCCTGGCCGCTCCCGGCCCGGCCGCTCATGGCGCCCGCCCGCGCGGGCTGGCCGCGCCGGGCGGCCAGGAGACGGCGCTGGCGGGTACGGCCGGGGCGGACGGGGCCGGCCCCGGCCTGCTGGAGCTGGCCGGCGACGAGGCGCGGCTGCCGGCCGGCAGCAAACTGGCCGACGAGCGGGCCGCGGCCCGCCGCTGCTTCGTGATCCTGGACGGCCAGGCCACCGTGGAGCGGGCCGGGGCCCGCTGCCGGGGCCTGGGCCGCGGCGACTTCGTCGGCCTGATCGGCGCGGACGGCAGCCCGCTGCCGCTGGCCGGCGTCACCGTCCGGCTGGAGACCAGCGCCCGCGTGCTGGTCATCGACCCGGTGCGGCTGGCCACGCTGATCGGCGCCCACCCGGAGTACGCGGCGGAATGGCAGGGCTTGTCCAGCAGGCTGGGCCGGCCAGGGGCGGCAGACGGGGCGGGGGGAGGGCCGGCCCCGCCGTGGCGGCTGAGCGGGACCGGCCCTCCCCCGGCCCCGTCACCCGCCTGACCCCAGGGCATGCCCTGCCGATCTTCGGTCTGCTGCGCGTCCGCCTGCGGGCGCCTCGCGGCGTTGCCGTGGTCGCCCATCGCGGAGCTATGGGCGGTTCCTCCGCCGCCTTGCGATGCATCCCGCAGGCGGCCGCTCGCGACGACCAAGACCGACAGGACACGCCCTAACCGGCCGCGGGCACCGGGAAGGCGAAGCCGCCCGGGCGGCCGTTGCGGTCGGCGATGAGCCCGGCCAGCGTGGCGATGGCGATCTCGGCCGGGTTCCGTGAGCCGATATTCAGCCCGATCGGCCGGTGCACCCGGGCGATCTCCGGCTCCGGGACGCCGAGCCCGGCCAGCGCCGGGATGTGCGGCGCCGGGTGCCGGGGGTTGCCCATCACGCCGACCCAGCGGGCGCCGGAGGCCAGCGCCTGCTGCAGGACCAGGCCGAGTTCGGGCCGGTGGTGGTCGGTGACGACCACGTCGGCGTCCCAGCCGGAGCCCGCGGGCAGCGCGGCCAGCGGCTCGAAGCCGGCCTGCCGGGCAGCCTCGGCCTGCTCCGGGTCGGGCTCGGCGAGCACCGGGCGGAACCCGGCGTCCTGGCCGTAGCTCAGCAGGAACCTGGCCACCGGCGAGAAGAACACCGCGACCAGGGCCCGCCCCGTCTCGGGCGCGGGTGCATGCCCGTGCGCCACCTCGCAGGTGGGATCCTCGGCCGCGGTGCTGTCGCTGATGATGCTGGTGAGAGTGCTGTTCTCAGCGGCGCTGGTCATGCCTTCGAGCTTAATCACCGTCCGGTGCGGGAAAGTGGCCGCCATGAAGCTCAGCGCACGCAACCAGATCAGGGCCCGGGTCACCGGGATCACGCACGGCGAGGCCACCGCCAACGTGGTGCTGGACGCGAACGGCACCCGGCTGGTCGCCTCGATTACCGTCGAAGCCGCCCAGGAACTGGGCCTCACCGAGGGCAGCGAGGTGGTCGCCGTGATCAAGGCCTCCGACGTCATCCTGGCCACCGGCGCCTGACCGCGACTGACCGCGCCTGGGCGGCGTCAGCGCCGCTCGGCCAGCAGGGCGCGGACGCCGTCGATCAGCGGGGTCATCCTCGCGGCGGCGGACGCCCGGGCCTCCGCTAGCGGCCGGCCCGGCGGCTCGGTGACCTCCAGGTAGGCCTTGATCTTGGGCTCGGTGCCGCTCGGGCGGATGACCACCCGGGCCCCGTCGAGCTCGTACCGGAGCAGGTCCGCGGGCGGCAGCCCGGCCGACCCGGCGGACAGGTCAGCGCTGGCCAGGACCGGCTGGCCGCCGAGGGCGGCGGGCGGCCGGGCGCGCAGCCCGGCCATCACCGGTCCTGGCTCCGCGGTGGGCAGCGTGACCTGCCGCGTCAGGTGGACGCCGTGCGCGGTCTCCAGTGCGTCGTACACGGTCAGCAGCGAGCCGCCCGCGGCCCGGGCGGCGGCGGCCAGGCCCAGCGCGGCCAGGGCGGCCCCGATGCCATCCTTGTCCCGCACCACGTCGCCAACCGCGTAACCGAGGGCCTCCTCGTAGCCGAACAGGTAGCGGGTGCCCGGGTGGCCCGCGCCGCCCCGGACGATCCACTTGAAGCCGGTCAGCGTCCGCACGTACTGCGCTCCGGCCGCCTCGGCGATCCGGGCCAGCAGCGTGCCGGACACCACCGTGCTCACCACCAGGCGCGCGCCAGGATCCGGCTGGTCCGCGGTCCGGTCCAGCAGGTAACTGCCGAGCAGGGCCCCGGTCTGGTCGCCGGTCAGCGTCCGCCAGCCACCTGGAGCGGCCGGGTCCGGCACGGCGAGGGCCAGCCGGTCCCCGTCCGGGTCGCTGGCCACCACCAGGTCCGCCCCGGTTTCCCTGGCCGCGGCCAGGGCCAGGTCCAGCGCCCCCGGCTCCTCCGGGTTGGGGAACGCGACGGTCGGGAAGTCAGGATCCGGCTCCGCCTGCGCCGGAACCACGTACGGCGCCGGGTAACCGGCCAGCGCGAACGCCCGCAGCGCCAGCCCTTTCGCCACCCCGTGCAGTGGCGTGTAGACGAACCGCAGCCCGGTCGCCGCCACCGGGGCAGTGGTGGCGGCCGGGGAGCCGGCCGCCGAGGCGGGCCCGGCGTCGGGGCTGACGGCGGGGCTGACGGTGGTCAGCGCGGTCAGGTACGCGGCGGCGACCTCGTCGCCGTACCGGGTGATCAGCGGGCTGTCCGGCGGGGCGACCGGGATCCGGGACAGCGGGCCGAGGCCGCGGATCGTGGCCTCGATCTCGGCGTCGGCGGGCGGGATGATCTGCGCGCCGTCCGCGGTGTACAGCTTGTAGCCGTTGTCGGCGGGCGGGTTGTGGCTGGCGGTGACCATGATGCCGGCCGCGGCGTGCAGGTGCCGTACCGCGAACGCGAGCAGCGGTGTGGGCTGCTGCGGCGGCAGGAGATGGACCGCGATGCCCGCACCGGCCAGCACCGAGGCCGCCTCGGCGGCGAAGTCCGCGGACCGGTGCCGGGCGTCGCACCCGATGACCACGCCCGCCGCGGGGGCCCCCGGCTGATGCGCGGGCAGCCACTGGGTCAGCGCCGCGGTCGCGGCCCGGACCACGGCCCGGTTCATCCGGTTCGGCCCGGCCGCGATCGCGCCGCGCAGCCCGGCCGTGCCGAATTCCAGCCGCCCGCCGAACCTGTCGGCCAGCTCGTCCCAGGCGGCCGCGCTGCCGTCCGCGAGCAGTGCCCTCAGCTCGTCCTGGTCGCCTGGATCCGGATCATCCGCGATCCAGGCGAGAACCCGGTCCCGCAGCGCCTCCCGGCCGGCGGGCACGTTAGGCGATCCGGGGCAGGAGCGTGGCCAGCAGGGTGCCCATGCGGGTGGCGGCCAGACGGCCGGCCTCCACGACCTCGGCGTGGTCCAGGGCGCCCCCGCCCAGGCCCGCGGCCAGGTTGGTGACCAGCGACACGGCGAGGACCTCGGCGCCGAGATGGCGGGCGGCGATGGCCTCCAGGGCGGTGGACATGCCGACCAGGTCGGCGCCCAGGGTCCGCAGCATCGCGATCTCGGCCGGGGTCTCGTAGTGCGGTCCCGGCAGCGCCGCGTACACGCCCTCGGCCAGGCTGGGGTCGGCCTCCCGGGCCAGGCCGCGGAGCCGGGCGGAGTACAGGTCGGTCAGGTCCACGAAGCGGGGCGGGTAGCCGTCGGCCGGCGACGCGCCGGACAGCGGTGACCGGGCGGTCAGGTTCAGGTGGTCGCGGATCAGCACCGGCTGGCCGACCTGGTAGCCCGCCCTGATCCCGCCCGCCGCGTTGGTGAGCACGACCGTGCGGCAGCCCGCGGCCACCGCGGTCCGCACGCCGTGCACGATCACCTCGACCGGGTGGCCCTCGTACAGGTGCGTCCGGCCCAGGAAGACCAGCACCCGCAGGCCGCCCACGGCCAGCGAGCGGACCGCCGGGGTGTGCCCGGGCACCGTGGGCGGGGCGAACCCGCCCAGGTCGGCCAGGGGCACCTCGGCCGCCGCCGGGCCGATCGCGTCGGCCGCGGGCGCCCAGCCGGAGCCGAGCACCACCGCGGCGTCGTGCCGGTCCTGACCGGTCCGCGCGGCCAGCTGGGCGGCGCTGGCCGCCGCGGTGGCGTACGGGTCCACGGTCACGCCCTGATGTACGGCTGGCCGTCGGCCGCGGGCGCCCGGACCCGGCCGACCAGGCCGGCCACCGCGATGATCGTGGCCACGTACGGGGCCATCAGCAGGATGTAGGACGGGATCGGCACGTTGATGGTGGACAGCGTGGACTGCAGCGAGTTGGCGAAGCCGAACAGCAGCGCCGCCGCGGTCGCGCCGAGCGGCGTCCACCGGCCGAAGATCATCGCGGCCAGGGCGATGTAGCCGAGGCCCGAGGACATGTCCTTGCTGAACGTGCCGACCGAGCCGACGGTCAGGTAGGCGCCGCCAATGCCCGCGATCAGGCCGCCCATGATCACGTTGCGGTACCGGGTGGCCAGCACCCGGATGCCGACCGTGGCGGCCGCGATCGGGTGCTCGCCGACGGCGCGGACCCGCAGCCCCCACCGGGTCCGGAACAGGCCCACCTGCACCAGGATGATCAGCGCGTACATGATGTACAGGAAGATCGTCGAGTCGAAGAAGATGGGGCCGATGATCGGGATGTCGCCCAGGACGGGGATCTTGATCGCGCTGAAGGTGTTGCCGGTGTTCAGGTCCGGGCGGGGCACCAGCAGCCGGTTGTTCAGGTAGCCGGTCAGCCCGGAGGCCAGCACGTTCAGCACCACGCCCAGGATGATCTGGTCGACCAGGTAGGCGATCGCGAACCAGGCCAGCACCAGGCCGAGCAGCCCGCCGGCCAGCGACCCGGTGATCAGGCCGAGCCACAGGCTGCCGAACGCGCTGGCCACCACCGCGGCGGAGAACGCGCCCATCAGCAGCTGGCCCTCGATCGCGATGTTGATCACGCCGGACCGCTCGCACATGCAGCCCGCCAGCGCGCCGAGGACCAGCGGGATGGACAGGTTCATCGTGCTCTGCAGCAGGTTGACCACGTTCAGCGGGATCGCGCTGCCCGCGTAGGCCCAGCACAGCAGCGAGATCACGAAGAACGCCAGGACCACGCCGATGCTCACCCGGCGCCACGCCTTGCCCGGGTCGACGACCGCCCGGGCCACGCCGATCAGGATCGACGCCGCGCCCAGGACGTAGCACACGGTCGAGGCGGGCAGCGGCAGGTCGGGTACGTGCGCCGTGCCGCCCGCGGTGAACACGAAGGTGGCGTCGCCCGGCTTGGCGAACAGGCCGAACAGCAGGATGTCGACCAGGCCGAACAGCATGAACGACCCGGCCGCGATGTACCGGCGGGTCACGCTGACCGGCAGGGCCAGGGTGGGTGCGGTCAGCGCGGTCATGCGTTCCACCCCTTGGACACGGTCAGGTCGGCGGTGCGGGTCCGGCGGAGCCGGAACATCACCTTGATCAGCGGCGGGGCCGCGACGAACAGCACGATCAGGCCCTGCAGCACCTGCACCACGTCGGAGGGCACCTGGGTGGCCGCTTCCATGTTGGTCCCGCCCGCGTGCAGGGCGCCGAACAGCAGCGCGGCCAGCACCACGCCGACCGGGCTGCCCCGGCCGAGCAGCGCCACCGTGATGCCGTCGAACCCGTAGGTGCCGTAGCTGTTGAAGGTGATCGTGTGCAGCGGGCCGAGGATGACCACGGCGCCGGCCAGTCCGGCCAGGCCGCCGGCCGCCAGCATCGCGTCGGCCCAGGTGCGCTCCACGCTCATGCCGGCGCTGCGGGCCGCGCCCGCGTTGGCGCCCACGGTGCGGAACCGGAACCCGATGGTCGACCGGGTGAGCAGCCACCACACCCCGGCCGCAGCGGCCAGCGCGACCAGGAAGCCCACATCGACCTGCGGCGGCGGGCCGCCCGCGTGCGGCAGCGCGGCGTTGGCCGCGATCGGCGGGCTGATCAGGTTGGCCTGCCCCGGCTGCTGCAGCGCGGTGGGCGTGCCGAGCAGGAACGACAGCAGGTTGTACATGATGTAGTTGAGCATGATCGTGACGATCACCTCGTGTGCCCCGGTCCTGGCCTTGAGCTCGCCGACCAGCCAGCCGGTCACCGCGCCGCCGATGAACCCGCCGGCCAGGCAGACGACGACGTGGATGACCGGCGGCAGGCTGACCCCGAAGCCCAGGTAGGTGGCCACGATCGCGCCGCCGACCCACTGCCCGGCGGCGCCGATGTTGAACAGCCCGGCCCGGAAGGCCAGCGCCACCGACAGGCCGGTCAGGATCAGCGGGGTGGCGTTCGAGCAGGTCTGCGACAGCGGGTAGAAGATCGCGCCGGCCGACCCGCCGTGGAACGCGGCCGAGACCGTGTGGAAGTTGATGATGGAGCCCTCGACCAGCGCGGTGTAGGCCGCCGCGGCCGCATCCCAGGCCTGGGCGATGGCCGAGCCCGGGGCGGAGAAGAAGATGCTCCACGCGTGCAGGACGTTGGTGTCGCTGAAGGCGATCAGCAGGCCGCCGAGCACCACCGCGACGACGATGGCCAGGATCGTGACCACCACCGGGTTGCCTTCCAGGATCGCGCTGATGATGGCCTGGCTGAACGAGGGTGCCTGGCCAGCGCCGGCCGGCGGCTCACCCGGGGGCGGGGCCCCGCCCATCGGGGGAGAGGCCGGCCAGGCGCCCTGCGGTTCGCTCATGACGGCTCCTCCTGGCCCGGCTGCCCGGTATCACCGGCTTCGGCGACCGGGCTGCCCGGGTTCTCGACCCCGATGGTGCCGCCTGCCGCATCCAGCGGGCCGGCCTGGGCCGCCGGGCCCGCCGCGGCGTCACCGTCATCCGTATCAGTGCTCCCGCCCGTCATCAGCAGGCCGAGTTCCTCGACCGACACGGTCGGCGGCCGGAACCCGGTGATCTTCCCCTCGTACATGACCGCGATCCGGTCGGCGAGTGCGTAGATCTCGTCCAGTTCCGAGGACACGATGAGGACGGCCAGGCCCCGGTCGCGCTGCTCGACGAGGCGCCGGTGCACGAACTCGATCGACCCGACGTCCAGGCCGCGGGTGGGCTGGCTGGCCAGCAGCACGCGCAGTTCCCGGCCGATCTCCCGGGCCAGGATGACCTTCTGCTGGTTGCCGCCGGACAGCGAGGACACCGGGGCGGTGATGGACGTGGTGCGGATGTCGAACTCGGGCACCCGCGCGGTGGCAGTGGCCCGGATCTGGTCCGGGTGCAGCGCGATGCCGCTCGCGAACGGCGGCTGGTCGTAGACGTCCAGGACCAGGTTGTCGGCCACCGGAAAGGCGTCGACCAGGCCGTCTTCCTGGCGGTCCTCCGGGATGTAGCCGATGCCGGCCTGCAGCCGGTCGTGCGGCGAGGCGGCGCTGATGTCGTGGTCGCCGAGCAGCACGGTGCCGGCCGACGGGCGCAGGCCCATCAGCGCCTCGCACAGCTCAGTCTGGCCGTTGCCCTGCACGCCCGCGACGCCGAGGATCTCCCCCGAACGGACCTCGAAGGAGATCCCCTCCACCGCGGACCGGCCCGTGTCGCCGGGCACGACCAGGTCCCGCACGGCGAGCCGCACGTCGCCGGGCCGGGCCGCGTCCTTGCTGACCCGCAGCTGCACGCTACGGCCGACCATGAGGGCGGCCAGCTCGGCGTCGGTGGCGCTGGGCGGGCGCTCGCCGACCACCCTGCCCTGCCGGATCACGGTGATCTTGTCGGCGATGGCCTGGACTTCCTTGAGCTTGTGCGAGATGAACACGATGGACCGGCCATCGGCGCGCAGCTCGCGCATGATGCGGAAGAGGTCCTGGGTCTCGCTGGGGGTGAGCACCGCGGTCGGCTCGTCCAGGATCAGCACGCTGGCCTCGCGCATCAGCGCCTTGATGATCTCGACCCGCTGCTGGACCCCGACGGGGAGCTCCTCGACCACCGCGTCCGGGTCCACGTCCAGGCCGAACCGCTGGGACAGGTCCCGCACGTCGGCCCGGGCCCGCCGCCGGTCGAGCAGGCCGAACCGGCTGGTGCGCTCCAGGCCCAGGGTCACGTTCTCGGCCACGGTGAACACCGGGACGAGCATGAAGTGCTGGTGCACCATGCCGATGCGCTTGCCGATGGCGTCCTTGGGAGAGCGGATCGTGACCGGCTGGCCGTCCAGCCGGATCTCGCCCTCGTCGGGCTGGGTCAGCCCGTAGAGGACGTTCATCAGGGTCGACTTGCCGGCCCCGTTCTCGCCCAGCAGGGCGCGGATCTCGCCGGGCTCGACCGTCAGGTCAATCTGGTCGTTCGCCACCAGGCTGCCGAAACGCTTGGTGATGCCGGCTAGTTCAAGCTTCACGGCAGCTCCTTTGCGAACGCGGTCGGCTCACCGGCCCGGCGGCCTGGGCCCCGGCCCAGGCCGTCCCGCGGCCCCGGGCGCCGTGGGGCGCCCGGGGCCGCGGGACGGTGATGATGCTTACGCCGGGCTCTTCGTAGCAGGCTTAATCTTGCCACTGATGATGTCGGCCTTGATCTGGTCCAGCTCAGCCTTGACCGAGGCCGGTATCTTGCTGTCGAAGTCGTGGAACGGGGCCAGCCCGACACCGTTGTTCGCCAGCGTGCCGATGTAGTTGCCGCCCTTGAAGTCGCCCTTCTGAGCGGCCAGCACGGCGGTCTTCACGGCGACCGTGATGCCCTTGTTGATGCTGGTGATGAAGTACTTGCAGTACTGCGCGGCGCTGATGCAGCCGTCGGTGTCCACCCACATCATGTTGACCTTCTGGGTGCCCGCGGCGTTGTCGGCGGTCTGCACGGCCTTGGCCGCGCCCAGGCCGACGTTGCCGGCCACCGGGAAGATGATGTCCGCGCCCTCGCTGATGAACGTGGTGGTCAGCCGCTGGCCGGCGGTCAGGTCGGTGAAGTTGCCGGTGAAGCTGCCGTTCTGGGTCTTCTCGTTCCAGCCGAGGACCTGCACGTTCGCGTGGTGCTTCTGGTTGTAGTACTGCACGCCGTCCCAGAAGCCGTCCATGTAGATGGTCACCGTGGGCAGCTTCTGGCCGCCGAAGGTGGCGACCTTGTGCGTCTTGCTCATCGCCGCGGCCAGATACCCGCCCTGGAAGCCGTCCTCCACCGTGTTGAACAGCAGCGCGTCCACGTTGTCCAGCGGCTTGGCGTAGCTGAAGTCAACGATCGCGAACTTCTGGTCCGGGTTTGCCTGCGCCGCCTTCTGGGTCGCGTCGCCCATCAGGAACCCGACGGTGACAATGATCCCGCACTTCTGGTTGATGAACGAGGTGATGTTCGGCGCGTAGTCGGTCGGTGACGCCGACGGCAGGAACTGGGCGGTGATGTTCGGGTTCACCGCCGCCGCCTCGGTCGCGCCCTGGTAGGCCGACTGGTTGAACGACTTGTCGTTGACCGTGCCGGTGTCGGACACCAGGCAGGCCTTGAACTTGGCGGCGGCGGGTGCGCTGCTCGACGAACTGCCCGAGCTGCTGCTCGGCGTGCCGCCACCGCCTCCGCCGCTCGAGCCGCACGCGGCGGCCAGCAATGCGACGGCCGACAGGCCGGCGATGCACGCGAGTCTTGCTCTCACGGTTGCCTCCTCTGCAACGGCGGCCTGCGGCCACCCCTGTAAGACGGCGCGTTTGCGCGCGCAGCCCACGCGACCAGGGCGGGAAGTTCCGATTGCCCCCTCTGGGATTTACCGGATGCTAGCCGGGTTGGCGCCGCGCAGGAAGCGCCGCCGGCTATGCGGAAAAGGCTGCAACCGAATCGAGATCACGGCCTGCCGTAATGGGCCGCAAGGATTACGGGAAGACCCTGGCAAGGCCGGGGAAATCTGGCCCCTGCACCATCGGCTGACCGCTGAATTTCCCGTGACGGAGGACCGGATGCTCATCGACTGGCCAGCACTGCGCGCGGCGGCCACGGCCGCCGCCGCCCGTGGGTACGCGCCGTATTCGCGGCTGCACGTGGGAGCGGCCGGCCAGGCCGCCGACGGACGGGTCGTGACCGGCTGCAACGTGGAGAACGCATCGTTCGGGCTGACCCTGTGCGCCGAATGCGGCCTGGTCTCCGCGCTGCACGCGACCGGCGGCGGGCGGCTCACCGCGGTCAGCGTGGTGGCCGGGGACGGCGCGCCGCTGGTGCCCTGCGGCCGGTGCCGGCAGCTGCTGCTCGAGGCCGGCGGCCCCGGCCTGCTGGTCGACGGCGGGCCCGAGGCCGGGGCCGCGCCACGGCGGCTGGCCGAGCTGCTTCCGGACGCGTTCTCCGGTACCGACCTGGCCGGGCGGCGGGACCAGCCGGAGGGGCAGCATGCCTGACGCCGCCGGGCTGATCCGGGCCAAGCGGGACGGCGGCGAGCTGACCGCGGACGACATCGGCTGGCTGATCGGCGCGTACACCGGCGGCCAGGTCGCCGAGGAGCAGATGTCGGCGCTGCTGATGGCCATTTACTTCCGCGGGCTGAACCCGGCCGAGCTGCGCGCCTGGACCGCGGCGATGATCGACTCCGGGGAACGGCTCGACCTGTCCGCGGTGGGGCGGCCCACCGTGGACAAGCACTCCACCGGCGGGGTCGGCGACAAGGTCTCGCTGATCCTGGCGCCCCTGGTGGCCTGCTTCGGCGCGGCGGTGCCGCAGCTGTCCGGCCGCGGCCTGGGCCACACCGGCGGCACCCTGGACAAGCTCGAGGCGATCCCCGGCTGGCGGGCGCTGCTGCCGCCGGCCGAGATGATCTCGGTCCTGCGCCGCGAGGGCTGCGTGATCTGCGCGGCCGGCCCGGGCCTCGCCCCGGCCGACCGCAGGCTGTACGCGCTGCGCGACGTGACCGGCACGGTCGAGTCGATCCCGCTGATCGCCAGCTCGATCATGTCCAAGAAGATCGCCGAGGGAACCGCGGCGCTGGTGCTCGACGTCAAGGTCGGCAGCGGCGCGTTCATGCGGGACCGGCCGGCGGCGCGGCAGCTGGCCCGCACCATGGTGGCGCTGGGCACCGAGTCCGGGGTGGCCACCACCGCGCTGCTCACGGCCATGGATACGCCGCTCGGCCGGGCCGCGGGGAACGCGGTGGAGGTGGAGGAGGCGGTGGCCACCCTGCGCGGCGAGGGCCCGCCGGACCTGACCGCGGTGACCGTGGCGCTGGCCGCGGAGATGCTCCGGCTGGCCGGGCTGCCCGGCGACGAGGCCGCGCTGACCGCGGCGCTGTCCGACGGCACCGCGCTGGCCCGCTACCGGGCGATGGTCGCCGCCCAGGGCGGCGACCCGGACGCGCCACTGCAGCAGGCCGCGCACACCCGCACGGTGGCCGCGGACCGCGACGGCTGGCTGCAGCGGCTCGACGCGTACGCGGTCGGCGTGGCCGCCTGGCGGCTCGGCGCGGGCCGGGCCCGCAAGGAGGACCCGGTCAGCGCCTCGGCCGGGGTGATCTGCCGGGTCAAGCCGGGGGAGCCGGTGCAGGCCGGGCAGGCCGTCCTCGAGCTGCGGGCCGACGACGACGGCCGGTTCGGCCCGGCCCTCGCCGCGCTGGACGGCGTGATCACCATCGGCCCGGAGCCGCCGCCGGAGGCACCGTTGATCCTGGAGCGCATCACCGCCGGGCCGCCTCTGTAACGCCGCTGCAACGCCGCTGAAACCGGCCCGGCTGAGGATCGGTACCGATCAGGGCCTCCGGCGCCACCGGCATCAAGATAGGCAGCGCATGACTTCGATCCGGCGCTTCGCTCCCCCGGAGTTGCTTACCGTGGGTGCGGGCATAGTGCTGCTGATCGGCATGCTGGCGTTCCCCTGGTATCACGAGGCCGACCCGTGGGTCGTCCAGGGTGCGGTGACGGCGTCATCGGCGTTCGACCACAACGTGCTCGGCGGTCCGGGCGGCTACCTCGGGCTGGCCGCGGTGGTGCTGCTGATCGTGCTGCTGGCCGAGCTGATCTACAGCCGCCTGGCCCCGCCGCGGCTGCCGAACCTGCCGGTGGCCTGGGCCACCGCGGAGCTGGTCACCGCGCTGGCGGTGGGCTTGCTGCTGGTGGCCAGGATGCTGGTGCACCTGGGCGACTTCGGCTGGGGCTTCTACCCGGTCATGGGCGCGGCTATGGTGCTGGCTTACGGCGCGTTCGCGATGGGCCGGGGCAGCTCGGTGCGCCCGGCGAACGTGCTGGCCGGCCGGTTACCGGCCCGCACGGGCCGGCCGGCAGCCGGGGAGCCACCGGCTGCCGGCCCCGCGCGCTGACGGGCGGTGCGGCCCCGTCGGCGGTGCGGCCCCGTCAGCGATTGCGCCCGGGCCGGCCGGGCGATAATGACGGGGTGTCCCTGACCATTGATCAACTGCGCGCGGTGCCCAAGGTCCTGCTGCACGATCACCTGGATGGCGGGCTGCGCCCGGCGACCATCATTGACCTGGCCCGCGAGACCGGCTACCCCGGCCTGCCCAGCACTGACCCCGGCGAGCTGGCCCAGGCGGTGGCCGGCCCGGCCACGCACGGCAACCTGGAGCTGTACCTGCAGGCGTTCCGGCACACCGTCGGGGTGATGCAGACCAGGGACGCGCTGATCCGGGTGGCCCAGGAATGCGCCGAGGACCTGGCCGACGACGGGGTGACCTACGCCGAGGTCAGGTTCGCGCCCGAGCTGCACGTCAGCCGCGGGCTGAGCCTGGACCAGGTGACCGAGGCCGTGCTCGAGGGCTTCCGGCGCGGCTCCGCCGGGCGGCGGATCACCGTGTACGCGCTGCTCACCGCGATGCGCACGGCGGCACGCTCGCTGGAGATCGCCGAGCTTGCGGTGCGGCACCGGGACGAGGGGGTGGTCGGCTTCGACATCGCCGGCGCCGAGGCGGGCAGCCCGCCGAGCCGGCACCTGGACGCATTCCAGTACGTGGCCAGGGAGAACTTCCACATCACGATCCACGCCGGCGAGGGGTTCGGCCTGCCGTCGATCTGGGAGGCGCTGCAGTGGTGCGGCGCCGAGCGGCTCGGCCACGGCGTGCGGATCATCGATGACATCAGCGTCGGCCCCGAGGGCACGCTGTCCCTTGGCCGGCTGGCCAGCTACGTGCGCGACCGGCGGATCCCGCTGGAGATGTGCCCGACGTCCAACGTGCAGACCGGCGCGGCCCCCTCGATCGAGGCGCACCCGATCCGGCTGCTGCGCCAGCTGTCCTTCCGGGTCACGGTGAACACCGACAACCGGCTGATGAGCGGCGTCACGCTGTCCTCCGAGTTCGCCGCGCTGTCCGAGGCGTTCGGGTACGGCTGGTCCGACGTGGAGTGGCTCACGATCAACGCTATGAAGAGCGCGTTCGCGCCGTTCGACGAGCGGCTGGCGATCATCAACACGATCATCAAGCCGGGCTTCGCGGTGGCCAGGGCGGCCAGCGGCGCGGTCCTTCAGACGTCGAGGTAACGTCGGGACGTGGCGATAGAGCAGGCAATCGAGCAGGCCGCGGACGGGCCCGGCGGGCTCCGCGGCTGGCCGGCCGGCGGCGCGATGTCCGGCACCGCGCTGCGCCGTGTGCTGCACGGCCTGGACGGGGTCGACGAGGTGGGCGCGGTGGCCAGGGCCGCCGCGCTGGCCACCCGGTCGATCAAGAAGGACGCCAAGCTGTGGGCGCTGGACGCGGCCGTCCGCATGATCGACCTGACCACGCTGGAGGGGGCCGACACCCCGGGCAAGGTCAGGGCCATGTGCGCCAAGGCCCGGCGGCCCGACCCGGCCGATCCGGCGGTGCCGCCGGTGGCCGCGGTGTGCGTCTACCCGGACCTGGTGGCCGTCGCCGTGGCCGAGCTGGCCGGCAGCACGGTCGGGGTGGCCTCGGTGGCCACCGCTTTCCCGTCCGGCCGCGCCTCGCTGGCGGTCAAGCTGGCCGACACCGCGGACGCGGTCGCCGCCGGGGCCACCGAGGTGGACATGGTCATCGACCGCGGCGCGTTCCTGGCCGGCCGGTACGGGCAGGTGTACGAGGAGATCGTGGCGGTCAGGGAAGCCTGCGGGGACGCGCACCTGAAGGTGATCCTGGAGACCGGCGAGCTGGTCACGCTGGACAACGTGGCCCGGGCCTCGTGGCTGGCCATGCTGGCCGGCGCGGACTTCATCAAGACCTCCACCGGCAAGGTCAGCCCCGCCTCGACCCCCCCGGTGGCGCTGGTCATGCTGACCGCGGTGCGCGACTACGCGCAGATGACCGGGCACCGGGTCGGGGTCAAGGTGGCCGGCGGCATCCGCACGGCCAAGGACGCGGTCCGCTACCTGGTGCTGGTCAACGAGACCGCGGGCGCGGACTGGCTCACCCCCGATCTGTTCCGGATCGGCGCGTCCAGCCTGCTCAACGACCTTCTGATGCAGCGGGCCAAGCAGCTGACCGGCGTGTACGCCGATCCCGACGACTTCACGGTGGACTGATGGCAGCCAAGGCAAGCGGACGGGCCGCGCCGGCCAAGGCGGCACCGCCCGGCAGGGGCCAGGCGCCGGCCCCGGCGGTCCCCGCCGGGATGACCGCGCCCCAGGGCAGATGGGATTACGCTGCTGCCCCGGAGTCGACGGAGATCGTGTCGATCGCGTCCGAATACGGGCTCTTCATCGACGGCGAGTCCGCCCCGGCCGCGGACGGCAAGCAGCTCATCACGCTGAACCCGGCCACCGAGGCGCCGCTGGCCAAGGTGGCCCTGGCCGGCCAGGCCGACGTGGACCGCGCGGTGGCCGCCGCCCGCGCCGCTTACGAGCAGACCTGGGGCCCGATGCCGGGCGCGGAACGGGCCAAGTACCTGTACCGGATCGCCCGGGCGCTGCAGGAACGGGCCCGCGAGTTCGCGGTGCTGGAAAGCCTGGACAACGGCAAGCCGATCAAGGAGTCGCGGGACACCGACATCCCGCTCGCCGCCGCGCACTTCTTCTACTACGCGGGCTGGGCCGACAAGCTGGAGTACGCCGGGTTCGGGCCGGACCCGCGGCCGCTGGGCGTGGCGGGCCAGGTCATCCCGTGGAATTTCCCGCTGCTGATGGCGGCCTGGAAGCTGGCCCCGGCGCTGGCCGCGGGCAACACCTGCGTGCTCAAGCCCGCCGAGACCACCCCGCTGACCGCGCTGCTGCTGGCCGAGGTGTGCCAGCAGGCCGGGCTGCCGCCGGGGGTGGTGAACGTGCTGACCGGCGCGGGGGAGACCGGCGCCGCGCTGGTCGCCCACCCGGGCCTGGACAAGGTCGCGTTCACCGGGTCGACCGCGGTGGGCAAGGAGATCAGCCGGGCGGTGGCCGGCACCGGCAAGCGGCTGACCCTGGAACTCGGCGGCAAGGCCGCGAACATCGTGTTCGACGACGCGCCGGTCGACCAGGCGGTCGAGGGCATCGTGAACGGCATCTTCTTCAACCAGGGCCAGGTCTGCTGCGCCGGGTCGCGGCTGCTGCTGCAGGAGTCGGCGGCCGACGCGGTGCTTGACCGGCTCCGCGCCCGGCTGTCCACGCTGCGGCTCGGCGACCCGCTGGACAAGAACACCGACATCGGCGCGATCAACTCGGCCGAGCAGCTGGGCCGGATCCGCGAGCTGTCCGACTCCGGCGACGCCGAGGGCGCGGAGCGCTGGTCGCCGCCGTGCGAGCTGCCGTCCCGCGGGTTCTGGTTCCCGCCGACGATCTTCACCGGGGTGAGCCAGTCGCACCGGATCGCCCGGGAGGAGATCTTCGGCCCGGTGCTGTCCGTGCTCACCTTCCGCACCCCCCAGGAGGCCGTGACGAAGGCCAACAACACGCCCTACGGCCTGTCTGCCGGGGTGTGGACCGAGAAGGGCAGCCGCATCCTGTGGATGAGCCAGCGGCTGCGGGCCGGGGTGGTGTGGGCGAACACGTTCAACCGGTTCGACCCGGCCAGCCCGTTCGGCGGCTACGGTGAGTCCGGCTTCGGGCGGGAGGGCGGCCGGCACGGGCTGGCCGCGTACCTCGATGCCTGATACGAAGCCGGCGGACGGGCGGCTCTGCGTGCGGAAGACCTACAAGCTGTTCATCGGCGGCGCGTTCCCGCGGTCGGAGTCCGGCCGGTCCTACCCGGTCCGCACGCCCGGCGGGGACCTGCTCGCGCACGCCGCCCGGGCCTCGCGGAAGGACGCCAGGGACGCCGTGGTGGCGGCCCGGGCCGCGGCCGCCAAGTGGACCGCGGCGACCGCCTACAACCGCGGCCAGGTGCTGTACCGGGTGGCCGAGATGCTGGAGGGCCGGGCCGCCCAGTTCGCCGCTGAGGTCGCCGACGCCGAGGGGACGAGCGGCAAGGCCGCGGCCCGCGCGGTCGCCGCGGCGATCGACCGGTGGGTCTGGTACGCGGGCTGGCCGGACAAGGTCGCCCAGGTGGCCGGGTCGGCGAACCCGGTGGCCGGGCCCTACTTCAACTTCAGCGTGCCCGAGCCGACCGGCGTGGTGGCCGTGCTGGCCCCGGCCGGCTCCAGCCTCCTCGGCCTGGTCAGTGTCCTGGCCCCGGTGATCGCCACCGGCAACGCGGCGGTGGTGGTGGCCAGCGAGCAGCGGCCGCTGCCCGCGGTGACGCTGACCGAGGTGCTGGCCACCTCGGACGTGCCGGGCGGCGTGGTCAACCTGCTGACCGGGCTGACCGCCGAGCTGGCCCCGGTGCTGGCCGCGCACCGCGACGTGGATGCCATCGACCTGACCGGGGCCGCCCCGGCGGACCGGGCGGAGCTGGAGCGGCTGGCCGCGGGCAGCGTCAAGCGGGTGCTCATCGCGGACGAGGACTGGGCCGCCCCGCCCCGCCCGCAGCGCATGCTGTCGTTCCTGGAAACCAAGACCGTCTGGCACCCGGTCGGTCTCTGACCGGGCCGCCCCGCTACACCGCGCCGAACAGGCGGTCGCCGGCGTCGCCGAGGCCGGGCACGATGTAGCCGCGCTCGTTCAGGCCGTCGTCCAGGGCCGCGGTCACGACCCGGACGACGGCCGCCTGGCCGCCGTCCGGGAACGCGGCCTCCAGCCGGGCCAGGCCCTCCGGCGCGGCCAGCAGGCAGATCCCGGTGACCGCGGCTGCGCCCCGGTCGACCAGCATGCGGACCACGGTCTCCAGCGAGCCGCCGGTGGCTAGCATCGGGTCCAGCACGAACGCCTCCCGGCCGGACAGGTCGGCGGGCAGCCGGGCCGCGTAGGTCGACGCGACCAGCGTGTCCTCGTCCCGGACCAGGCCGACGAACCCGACGTCAGCCTGCGGCAGCAGCCGGGACATGCCGTCGAGCATGCCGATGCCGGCCCGCAGCACCGGCACCACCATCGGCTGCGGGCCCGCCATCCGCATCCCGCTGGCCGGGCCGACCGGGGTCGTCACCGAGACCGGCTCGACCCGGATGTCCCTGGTCGCCTCGTAGGCCAGCAGCGTTACCAGCTCGTCGCAGAGCAGCCGGAACGCCGGCGATTCGGTGCGGGTGTCCCGCAGCGCGGTCAGCTTGTGCGCGACCAGCGGGTGGTCGACGACGAGGGTCTGCATGGCCGCTAGTGTGCCAGCCGGCCGTCAGCCCGCGGGCACCGCTGGGGCGACCACGCCGTCGGAGATCCGCAGCACCCGGTCGGCGGCGGCCAGCACCTCCTGGTCGTGGGTGGCCACCAGCACGCTGACCCCCTCGGCGTCGGCCACCGCGCGCAGCAGCTTCATGATCTGCCGGGCGTTGACCGAGTCGAGCTGGGCGGTGGGCTCGTCCGCGATCAGCACCGGCGGCCGGTTGGCCAGGGCCCGGGCGATGGCCACCCGCTGCTGCTGGCCGCCGGACAGCTCGTGCGCCCGCTGCGCGGCATGGTCGCCCAGGCCCACCATCCGCAGCAGCAGCATGGCCCGCTCGTCCCGGGCCGCCGGGTCGGTGCCGACCAGGCGCATCGGCACGGCCACGTTCTCGGCCGCGGTCAGGATCGGGATCAGCGCGTAGGTCTGGAAGATGAACGCCAGCCGTTCCCGGCGCAGCTGGGCCAGCTCGTCCCGGTTCATCGCGGTGACATCGTCGGCGCCGAACCACACGCTGCCCGAGTCCGGCCGGTCCAGCCCGCCGACGATGTTCAGCAGCGTGGTCTTGCCCGAGCCGGACCGGCCCTGCAGCGCGGTCAGCTCGCCGGGCCACAGCTCGAAGCTGGCGCCGCGCAGCGCCCGCACCGAGGCCGGGCCGCTGCCGTAGGTCCGGGTCACCTCCCGGACACTGACCACCGGCTGGCCCGTGGCGGTCACTGGCCGTCCCCCGGGCCGAGCGGGGCGCCGGCCGGCTCGGACGGGGCCGGGGCGGGCTGGTCCGGGGCGGTGGGCCAGACCCCGATGTGGTCGGTGTCGAGGGCCAGCCGGACCCGCTCGCGCATGCCCAGCGTCTCGGTGAAGTCGGCTGGCAGCTGGAGCCGGCCGGAACGGTCCAGCACCGCGTACTCCTCGGCCACCACGCCGCCGCCGGCCCCCTGGCCGGCCTCGCGCAGCACCTCGGTGCTGGTCCGGCCGTCCCGGATGGCGATGGTCCGGCGCACCTGGCCGGACACTGCCTCGTCGTGGGTCACCACCAGCACGGTCACCCCGGACTCGGCGTTGACCGTGCGCAGCGCGTCGAAGACCTGCCCGGCGGTGACGCTGTCCAGCTCACCTGTGGGCTCGTCGGCCAGGATGACCCTGGGCTGGTTGGCCATGGCCACCGCGACGGCCACGCACTGCTGCTCCCCGCCGGACATCTGCGCCGGGTAGCGGTCCGCGCACCGGGACACGCCCAGCACGCCCAGCAGCTCGGCGGCCCGGGCCCGGCGCTGCCGCGCCCCGGTGCCGGCCAGCCGCATCGGCAGGGTCACGTTCTCCTCGCCGGTCAGGTACGGCATCAGGTTGCGGGTGGTCTGCTGCCAGACGAACCCCACGGTCCGCCGCCGGTAGGCCAGCCGTTCGGCGGCCTTCATCGTCAGCAGGTCGTGCCCGTCCACGATGACCTGGCCCGCGGTCGGCCGGTCCAGCCCGGACAGGATGTTCAGCAGCGTGGACTTGCCGCTGCCGGACGCGCCCACCAGCGCGGTCAGCTCACCGGGGCGGATCATCAGGTCCAGTCCCTGCAGGGCCTGGACCTCGATGCCCTCGACGGTGTAGATCCGCACCAGCCGGTCGCAGGTGATCACCGCGTCCGGGCCGGGCCGGGGCGTGCCGGGGCCGGCCGTGGCCGCCTGCTCCAGCTGCGCCAGGCTGTCGGGGGTCCGGCCGGTCTCGGTCACTGTGCATTCCCTTCCCGGAGGGCCCGGCCGAGGTGCCGCCTGGACACCGCGGACTCGCCCGCCGCCGTGAGCAGGATCAGCACAGCCGCGCC
>DASVBE010000305.1:0-10143 GCA_036375995.1 Streptosporangiaceae bacterium
CTGATTCTCAGTGCTTGTATGACCCGGGCTCGTATGATCCGGCGCCGCCGTGGCCGCGATCGGGCCGCGGGCACCGCCCGGCCGGACCGGGACCAGCGTGCCGCGGCCGCTCTGGCGCAGCAGCCGGGCCAGCCGGGCGGCAACCGCCCGGGTCGACTCCAGCTCGGCCCGCAGCCGGGCGATCTCCGCGTGCGTCTCGGCGAGCGCGAGGCGGCTGCGCCGCTCGGCGTCTTCCAGCTCCAGGATCCGCTTGATCCCGGACAGGTTGACGCCTTCCTCCTGCGACAGCCGCTGCACCTCGCGCAGCACCAGCACGTCACGCAGCGAGTACCGGCGCCCGCGGCCCGCCGACCGGCCGGGCGAGACCAGGCCCAGCCGGTCGTAGGCCCGCAGGGTCTGCGGGTGCATCCCGGACAGCTGCGCGGCGACCGAGATGACATAGACCGGCGTGTCGTCGGACAGCTCGAACTCCCCGGTCATGTCATCCCCCTTCCCGTGCTCATCCCGCTCTCGCCTGCCGCAGCAACTCGGCCCGCGGGTCGCCGTCCGCGGTCACCTTGCGGTAGCTCTCCAGCGCGTCCCTGGCCTCGCTGTCCAGGTGCTTGGGCACCTGCACATCCACGGTGACCAGCAGGTCGCCGACGGTCCCGTCGGAGCGCCGGACGCCCTTCCCGCGGACCCGGAAGGTCCGGCCGTTCGGGGTGCCCTCCGGGATCCGGAGGCTGACCGGCATCGCCTTGTGCACGGGCACCTTGATGTCCGCGCCGAGTGCCGCCTCGGTGAACGTCACCGGGACGGTGACGGTCAGGTTGTACCCGCTGCGGCCGAACACCGGGTGCGCGGATACGTGCACCCGCACGTACAGGTCCCCGGCCGGGCCGCCGCGCTCGCCGGGCGCGCCCTTGCCCTTGAGCTTGATCCGCTGCCCGTCGCCGACGCCGGCCGGGATGCGCGCCTGGATGGTCCTGGTGCTCATCGCCCGGCCGCTGCCCGAGCACACCGGGCACGGGTCGTCCACCACCAGCCCGCGGCCCCGGCAGGTCTTGCACGGCTCGGACAGCGCGAAGCCGCCCAGGTTCCGGCTGGCCGCCCCGGTGCCCTCACAGCTGGGGCAGACCCGCGGCACGGTGCCGGCCTTGGCCCCGGTGCCCGCGCAGGACCCGCACGGCCCCTCGCCGGCCAGCCGGAGCGACACGGTCGCCCCCTCGATGGCGTCGCCGAAGGTCAGCGACGTCTCGGTCTCGATGTCCGCGCCGCGCCGCGGCCGGGCCTGGGTGCCGCCCCCCCGGTGGCCGAACACACCGCCCAGCAGGTCGCCGAGCCGGCCGCCGGTGCTGTTCGGCTGGCCGCCGAAGATGTCACCGAGGTCGAACCCGAAGCCGCCCTGGCCGCCGCCCTGCCCGGGCATCCGCACGCCGCCGCCGAACAGCGACCGCGCCTCGTCGTACTCCTTGCGGCGCTTCTCGTCGGACAGGACGTTGTACGCCTCGGAGATCTCCTTGAACTTCTCCTCCGAAGCCGTGTTGCCCTTGTTGGCGTCGGGGTGGTGCTTGCGGGCCAGCTTCCGGTACGACTTCTTGATCTCGTCCGCGGAGGCGTCCTTGCTGACGCCCAGGACCTTGTAATAGTCCTTCTCGAGGAAGTCCTTGGTGCTCATGGCCTCTCCTCGTCCGCGTCAGTTCGTGTCTGCTGGTTCCGGGCCGCCTGCCGGGCTGTCCGTGCCGTTGCCGTCGTCCCCGCCGGGCTCGGCCACCGCGACCCGCGCGGGCCGCAGCGTCCGCTCGCCGATCCGGTAGCCCGGCTGCAGGACGCGCACGCAGGTGGGCTCGGTCACGTCGGCCGAGTACGAGTGCATCAGTGCCTCGTGCAGGTTCGGGTCGAACGGATCGCCGTCCTCCGCGTAGCTGATCAGCCCGAGCTTGGCCACGGCCGCCTCGAACGACTCGGCCACTGACTTGAACCCGCCGGTCAGCTCGCCGTGCTCGCGGGCCCGGCCGATGTCGTCCAGCACCGGCAGCAGCTCACCGAGCACGTTGGCCAGCGCCTGCTCCCGGACCGCGACCCGGTCGCGCTCCACCCGCTTGCGGTAGTTCGCGTACTCGGCCTGCAGCCGCTGCAGGTCCGCGGTCCGCTCAGCCAGCGCCACCGCTGCGGCGTCCGCCGCCGCGCTGGCCCCGCCGTTGCCGTTCCCGCCGTTGCCGTGGCCCGCGCCGCCGGGGGCGCCGGGCCCGGCGGGGCCCGGCGGCGGCGCGGCGTGCCTGCCCGGCTGGGGCGCAGCCCCCCCGTGCTGGCTGGAGCCGTCCGGCCCGCCGGCGCCCTGGCCGGCTGCGCCGGGCGCCGCGCGCTGGCCGGGCTGGCCCGTGTCACGGACCTGCCCGGTCTCCGGGTCGATGCGCCGCCGGTCCCGGATCACCGGGCCATTGGCCTCCTCTTCAGGTGACGTCATCAGGCCGCGCCACCCTCAGGCTTCTCGTCGTCGACGATCTCGGCCTCGACCACGTCGTCGTCAGACCCGGCAGTGTCCTGGCTGGTCGGGCCGGGTTCGCCCGCCGCGCTGGCCGCCTGCTGGGACGCGGCGTAGATCGCCGTGCCCATCTTCTGGCTGACCTGCGCGGCGTGCTCGCTGGCCGTCTTGATGGCCTCGGTGTCGGTGCCCTCCAGCGCCTTCTTCACGTCGGCGATGGCGGACTCGACCTCGCTCTTGATGTCGTCCGGCACCTTGTCGGAGTTCTCCGCGAGGAACTTCTCCGTGGTGTACGCGAGCGTCTCGGCGCGGTTGCGGACCTCGGCCTCCTCGCGGCGCTGGCGGTCCTCCTCCGCGTACTTCTCGGCGTCCGCCATCATCCGCTCGATGTCGTCCTTGTTCAGGGCGGACCCGCCGGAGATCGTGACGGACTGCTGCTTGCCGGTGCCCAGGTCCTTGGCGGACACGTTGACGATGCCGTTGGCGTCGATGTCGAAGGTGACCTCGATCTGCGGGATGCCGCGCGGCGCCGGGGCGATGCCGGCCAGCTCGAACATGCCGAGCTTCTTGTTGTACGCGGCGATCTCACGCTCGCCCTGGAAGACCTGGATCTGCACGGACGGCTGGTTGTCGTCGGCGGTGGTGAAGATCTCCGAGCGCTTGGTCGGGATCGTCGTGTTCCGCTCGATCAGCTTGGTGAAGATGCCGCCCTTGGTCTCGATGCCCAGCGACAGCGGGGTCACGTCCAGCAGCAGGACGTCCTTGACCTCGCCCTTGAGCACGCCGGCCTGCAGGCTGGCGCCGACCGCGACGACCTCGTCCGGGTTGACGCCCTTGTTCGGCTCCTTGCCGCCGGTCAGCTCCTTGACCAGATCGACCACCGCGGGCATCCGGGTGGACCCGCCGACCAGCACCACGTGGTGGATGTCGGACAGCTTGACCCCGGCGTCCTTGATCACCTGCTGGAACGGCCTCTTGCACCGGTCGAGCAGGTCGGCGGTCATCTTCTGGAACTCGGCCCGGGTCAGCTTGGTGTCCAGGTGCAGCGGGCCCTGCTCGGAGTGGGTGATGTAGGGCAGGTTGATGGAGGACTCGTTGACCTGGGAGAGCTCGATCTTGGTCTTCTCCGCGGTCTCCCGCAGCCGCTGCAGCGCCATCTTGTCCTTGGACAGGTCGGTGCCGTAGCTGTTCTTGAAGTCCTGCACCAGCCAGTCCACGATCTTCTGGTCCCAGTCGTCGCCGCCCAGGTGGTTGTCACCGCTGGTGGCCTTGACCTCGACCACGCCCTCGCCGACCTCGAGCAGGGACACGTCGAACGTGCCGCCGCCCAGGTCGAAGACCAGGATGGTGGCCTCGCCCTCCTTCTCCAGGTGGTAGGCGAGGGCCGCGGAGGTGGGCTCGTTGATGATCCGCAGCACGTTCAGCCCGGCGATCGTGCCGGCCTCCTTGGTGGCCTGCCGCTGCGCGTCGCTGAAGTACGCGGGGACGGTGATCACCGCGTCGGTGATGGTCTCGCCCAGGTACGACTCGGCGTCCCGCTTCAGCTTCTGCAGAACGAACGCGGAGATCTGCTGCGCGGTGAACTTCTTGCCGTCGATCGTGACCTTCCAGTCAGTGCCCATCTGGCGCTTGACCGAGCGGATGGTCCGGTCGACGTTCGTCACCGCCTGGCGCTTGGCGACCTCGCCGACCAGCACCTCGCCGTTCTTGGCGAAGGCCACCACGGACGGCGTGGTCCGCGACCCCTCCGCGTTCGCGATGACGGCGGGCTCGCCGCCCTCAAGAACGGCGACGACGGAGTTGGTCGTCCCCAGGTCGATCCCTACCGCACGTGCCATGTGATGTCCTTGCGTGTGTCTGTGGTCCGAAAGTTGAGTCTTGCTGGCGCAAGTCTGGCACCGGGGTTAGCCGAAGTCAAATGTGTTGAGTCAGGTCGGCTCAACTTTGCGCTCTGGCTTATCTAACGATCCGGCGAGCCGGATGATTCCGGCTCAGCCGGCCCAGTTGCCGGTCATGAACAGCAGCCCGATCGACACCGCGACCGGCACCGAGACAGCCAGGTACAGCTGCCCCACCCAGGCCCGCCGGGCCGCGGCCACCGCCAGCCCGCACCAGACCGGCCACAGCAGCAGCAGCGCCCGCGGCACCGACTCGTACCAGATCGAGGTGGCCAGCGCGCCGATGGTCAGCGCCGTGTACACGGTCTCCGGCCAGCGCCTGCGCACGGCCAGCACGATGATGGTGAGCACGCCCGCGGCCACCGCCACGATCTCCAGCTGGAACACGAAGTTGATCGGCGCGGAGAACTCGTGCCCGAACCCGGCCGTCCAGGCCGTGCGGAACGTGTCGACCGGGTTGGTGACCTTCCGCTGCCAGCCCGCCGTCTCCGCGTGCTGCCAGGCCAGCCAGTCCCCGGTGCGCCCCTGCAGGTACAGCTCGTAGAGGGCGGGCGGGATGAGCGCGGGCAGCAGGGTCACCAGCGCCTGGATCCGGTGCGCCGGGCGGGCCGGGGGCCGCTCCTCATCCGTCGCGGTGCCCCAGCCCTCCGGGGTGCGCAGCGCCGCCACGGCCAGGGCGGCCAGCAGGAAGACCCCGTTGATCCGGATGAAGCTGGCCCCGCCGGCCAGCATCGCGGCGGCCAGCCAGCTACCGCGCCGCGCGGCCAGCCAGGCGGTCAGCGCGAAGGCCAGGAACAGCGCCTCGGTGTACCCGGCGGCCAGGAAGAACGCGGCCGGCGAGGCGACCATGTACAGCACCGCGGTGGCGCCGGTGCCCGGCCGGTAGTCAAGCTCGGCGATCCGGCCCAGCGCGACCGCGGCCACCCCGCCGGCCACCAGCGAGACCAGCAGCCCGGACACCGTCCACTGCCGGACCAGCACGTGCATCAGGGCCTGGGCTAGGGGGTATCCGGGAAACAGCGCGACCTGGTCCGGCAGCGCGTGCCCGGGCGGGCCGAAGTACCCGTACTGGGCGATGTGCTGCAGCCGGTCGGCGTCCCAGTTGTTCCACAGGCCCAGCCACGGCCGGGTGTCGTTGCTGCTGCCCTGGAGGATGGCGACGGCCGGCCAGGTCAGCGCGAGCACCGCGACCCGGGAGATCAGCCAGACCCGCAGCACGGCCCAGTCCCCGGGGATGAGCCCGGGGACCCGCCCGACCAGGCGCGACATCGGCGTCGTGCCCCGTTGGGCGTCAGCCAGAGCGGTCATCGTGCACCTTTGCGGACAGACCTCATCAGCCCGCGCCAGTGCACGGGGCGGGCGTTGCCCCCGCTGCTCTGAGGGTAATCGCTCAGCCCCGGATCCGGGACCGCCGTGACCGGGCCTGGCCGGCTCCCGGGCGGGCGGTCAGCCGGCCCAGTAGTTGTTCATGAACAGCAGCCCGATCATGGCCGCGACCGGCACGGATACGGCCAGGTACAGCTGCCCCACCCAGGCCCGCGCCGTGCCACCATCGCCCGGCCAGCGGGAGAAAGACGTCCCAGCGGTCTGGCCGACGGCGGATCGAGAACGATATAAGGGTATCCGCGAAGATTGCGAATTCCGTGTGAGCGTCATACGTAAGCGCGTGCTTAGCGGGTCCTCCCCGGCGGCCCGGATCGGCAGGGTTACGCTGGCACGACCCGGCGGCGGGGCGCGGGCCCCGCCGCCGCCCGGACCGCCGCCGCGTGAGGAGAAACCCTGTGGCCGTGCGCATCATCGTCGGGCTGGTCATCACCGCGGCCGCGTTCGCCGTCGCGGGCCGGCGGCTGTGGTGGCTCTACCGGCTGGCCAGGGCCGGCCAGCCCGCGCCGGAGCGGATCGCCGCGCTCCGCGAGCATCCGGGCCGGGGCGCGGAGACGCAGCTCACCGAGGTCTTCGGGCAGCGCAAGCTGCTCCGCTGGTCAGTGCCGGGAGCCGCGCACTTCCTGGTCTTCTGGGGCTTCGTCATCCTGCTGCTGACAATCATCGAGGCGTACGGCGCCCTGTTCAGCCGGACGTTCGCGATCCCGGTGATCGGGCACTGGGCGTTCGTCGGCTTCCTCGAGGACCTGGTCGCCGTCGGCGTGCTGGCCGGCCTGATCACGTTCGCGGTGATCCGGCTGCGGCACGAGCCCAAGCGCGAGGGCCGCAAGTCCCGGTTCGACGGCTCGCACCTCGGCGCGGCCTGGCTGGTGCTGGGCATGATCTTCCTGGTCATCGCCACCCTGCTGATCTACCGCGGGGCGCAGATCAACACCGGGGTGTTCCCCTACTCCCATGGCGCGTTCGCGTCCCAGATCGTCGGGCACTGGCTGCACCCGCTCGGCACCGGTGTCAACGACGTGATCGAGACCGTGTTCATACTCGCCCAGCTGGGCGTGGTGCTCGGCTTCCTGGTGCTGGTCGTCTACTCCAAGCACCTGCACATCTTCCTGGCCCCGCTGAACGTGCTGTTCGCCCGCCGCCCCAGTGGCCTGCGCGGGCTCGAGCCGATGCGGTCCAACGGCAAGGTGCTGGACTTCGAGGAGGCCGACCCGGACACCGACGTGTTCGGACGCGGCAAGATCGAGGACGCGCCCTGGAAGTCGCTGCTGGACATGGCCGCCTGCACCGAGTGCGGCCGCTGCCAGTCGCAGTGCCCGGCCTGGGCCACCGGCAAGCCGCTGTCGCCCAAGCTGCTGATCATGGACCAGCGCGACCACGCCCTGGCCAAGGCCCCGTGGCTGCTGGCCGGCTCGGACGAGGAGCGGGAGCAGCTTCCCGACCTGGTCAAGGCCGAGGCCGAGCGGCCGCTGGTCGGCGACGAGAAGGCCAACGGGGTCATCCACCCCGACGTGCTCTGGTCCTGCACCAACTGCGGCGCCTGCGTGCAGGAGTGCCCGGTGGACATCGAGCACATCGACCACATCACGGACATGCGCCGGCACCAGGTGCTGATCGAGTCGGCGTTCCCGGCCGAGGCGTCCACCATGCTGAAGAACCTGGAGAACAAGGGCGACCCGTGGGGCATGGGCGAGTCCCGGCGGCTGGACTGGGCCGAGGGCCTGGACTTCGAGGTGCCGGTCGTGGACGGGCCGATCGGCGACGACGTGCAGTACCTGTTCTGGGTGGGCTGCGCGGGCGCGCTCGAGGACCGGGCCCGCAAGACCACCAGGGCCATCGCCGAGCTGCTGCACACCGCGGGCGTGTCGTTCGCGGTGCTCGGCCCGGCCGAGACCTGCACCGGCGACCCGGCCCGGCGGATGGGCAACGAATTCGTGTTCAGCATGCTCGCCCAGCAGAACATCGAGACGCTGAACGAGGCCGGGGCCCGCACGATCGTGGCCAGCTGCCCGCACTGCTTCAACACGATCGCCAACGAGTACCCGCAGCTGGGCGGCAATTACGAGGTCATCCACCACACCCAGCTGCTGGCCCGGCTGGTGGCGGAGGGCAAGCTCACCCCGGTCAACCCGGTGAACGAGAAGATCACCTACCACGACCCGTGCTTCCTCGGCCGGCACAACAAGGTGTTCACCCCGCCGCGGGAGATCATG
Source organism: Streptosporangiaceae bacterium (assembly GCA_036375995.1). Taxonomy (GTDB): domain Bacteria; phylum Actinomycetota; class Actinomycetes; order Streptosporangiales; family Streptosporangiaceae; genus DASVBE01. Next base: position 7,959 of record DASVBE010000305.1, read on the forward strand.
GAGAAGGTGCCGGGCGTACAGGCCCAGGAGATGCACCGGTGCAAGAACCGCGGCTTCTGCTGCGGCGCGGGCGGTGCCCGGATGTGGATGGAAGAGCGGATCGGGAAGCGGATCAACACCGAGCGGATCGACGAGGCGCTCGGCACCAACCCGGACACGATCTCCACCGGCTGCCCGTACTGCATGGTCATGCTCGGCGACGCGGTCAGCGCCAAGAAGAGCTCGGGCGAGGCCAAGGAGACGCTGGAGGTCATCGACGTGGCCCAGGTGCTGGCCCGGTCGGTACGCCGGCCGGAGGCGCCCGCCGCCGCGGGGGCGCCCGAGCCGGAGCCGGCCGCGGACTGAGCCCGCACCAGTGAACAACAGGCGGCTGGAGTCGTTCAGCGACGGCGTCTTCGCGGTCGCGATCACCGTGCTGGTCTTCGATCTGCTGCCGATCGGCGCGAACGCAGACGACGCGAAGGGGCTGACCCACGCGCTGCTGTCGGCCTGGCCGCAGTACGCCGCGTACGCGATCAGCTTCCTGACCATCGGCATCATGTGGCTCAACCACCACACGATGGCCGCGCACCTGCGCCAGGTGGACCGCTGGCTGCTCCTGCTCAACCTGCTCCTGCTGATCGGCGTGGTCGCCCTGCCGTTCCCCACCGCCCTGGTGGCCGACCACCTCAACCAGGGCACCCCCGGGGCGGCGAAGGTTGCGACGGTGACCTACGGCCTGGTGATGATCGCCATCTCGATCGCGTTCTCGTCGATGTGGCTGTACCTGATCTCGCACCAGGCCACGCTGGCCCTCGGCGGCAGGCTGGAGCTGCCCCGGCACGCCCGGCTGCGGTTCACCGGCGGCCTGTGGGGCTACGTGGCCGGCGCGCTGGCCGCGGCGTTCTGGTCGGCCGCCGCCGGGCTGGTGATCTACGCGCTGCTGGCCGTGTACTACGTGTTCGAGAACCTGCCCACCCCGTCGCCGGACAAGGAAGGCGCCGGGGACGGGAGGTAGACCAGCACCCGGGTGCCCTGCCCGGGCGCTGACTCCAGCGTGGCCTGGCCGCCGTGCGCGTGCGCGATCGCCTGCACGATCGACAGCCCAAGGCCGCTGCCCGAGCTGCGGTCCGCGGCGGCCGCGCCGTCCCGGCCTGGCGTGCCATCTGGCCGGGACGCCCGGTGGAACCGGTCGAACGCCCGCGCCGCGTCCACGGCCGGCATCCCGGGGCCACGGTCCGCGACCTCGATGAGCACGCCGCCGCCGTCGCCGGCCGGCTGCGCCGCCAGCCGGACTACCGCGGGGGTGTCCGGCGGGGTGTGCGCCCGCACGTTGCCGAGCAGGTTGGCCAGCACCTGGCGGATCCGCCGCTCGTCCACGGTGGCCACCAGCTCCGCGGGGACCTCGGCGCGGACCGGACGGCCCGGCTCGACCGCGGCGGCGTCCGCGACCGCGTCCCTGACCACCGCGGCCAGGTCGGTCTCGGCCAGGTCCAGCGACGTGGGCCGGTCCAGCCGGGCCAGCTCCAGCAGCTCGGCCACCAGCGTGCTCATCCGCTGGGCCTCCTGCTCGATCCGGCGCATCGCGTCCGGCAGCTCGTCGGGGCCGAGCGCGCCCTGCCGGTACAGCTCGGCGTACCCGCGGATGGTGGTCAGCGGGGTGCGCAGCTCATGCGAGGCGTCCGCGGCGAACTCGCGGACCTTGCGCTCCGAGCGCAGCCGGGCCGCGAACGCCTGCTGCAGCCGGTCCAGCATCGTGTTGATCGCCGCGGACAGCCGGCCCACCTCGGTCCGCCCGCCCGCGCCCGGCATCCGGGCGTCAAGATCGCGGCCCGAGCTGATCCCGTCCGCGGTGCGCGCCATCCGGCCCAGCGGCTCCAGACCCCGGCCGATCAGCGCCCCGCCGCCCAGCGCGAGCAGCGCCAGAAGCACGCCGCCGGTGATCAGCTCGGCGATGACGAACGAGCGGACCTGGCGGCCCACCTCGCTGACCGGCCGGGCGATGACGTACAGGCCGACCTGGCCATCAGCGGCCGGGCCGAGCCGGGCCAGCCGGGCCACGGCACGGAACCGGATGCCGTTGCCCTGGATGGTCAGCAGCTGGCGGCGCTCGCCGAGCAGAACCGGGATCGGCTGGGTGCGGACCGCCGCGGCCAGCGCCTGGGTCGCGGGACCGGGCGCGGTCAGCCTGACGACCCGCCGTCCC
>DASVBE010000333.1:0-8236 GCA_036375995.1 Streptosporangiaceae bacterium
GGCCACGGCCTCGCCGGCGGCGAGCAGCCCGGCGAGCGCGCCGGAAGGCGGCGCGGCGACGGTGTCGCTGAAGTCGGTCAAGGACATCGGGGACCCGGCCCTGGTGGGCCCGAACGGCAAGACCGTGTACCTGTTCGAGGGAGACAAGGGCGGCAAGCCCACGTGCACGGGCGCATGCGCAGGAATCTGGCCCCCGGTGACGGCCAGCGGCATGCCGACCGCGGGCAGCGGGCTTGACCAGGCGCTGCTCGGCACGGTCAAGCGAGCGGACGGCAGCACACAGGTGACCTTCGCCGGGCACCCGCTGTACTACTACTCCGGCGACGCGACCGCCGGCTCGGCCAAGGGCCAGGGCCTGAAGGCGTTCGGCGCGGAGTGGTACGTGCTCAGCGCCAAGGGCAGCAAGATCGACGAGGAGTAGTGGCGGCTGGGCGCCGGGGCGCTGGCCGCCAGTGCCCCGGCGTCACAGCAGGCTGACCGCGGTGTCCACGGCGGCGGCCACGTCGTCGCCCGGCGGGTAGAGGATGTTCCGGCCCACCGCCAGGCCCCGGACGTTCGGCAGCCGCAGGGCCTGCTGCCAGCGGGCGAACATCTCGTCCGGCGCCTCACCGGAGTCCCCGCCGAGCAGCACAGTGGGCAGCGTCGAGGCCTCGGCGACCCGGTCCATGTCGTCCACCACGGGGATCTTCAGCCAGGTATAGGCCGAGGTGTCGCCGAGGCCGGACGCGATCGCGATCGACCTGATCACCGCGTCGGGGGTCAGGTCGTTGCGGGAGCGTCCGGCCTCCCGGCGCACGATGAACGGCTCGACGATGGCCGGCACGCCGAGTGCGGCCAGCTCGCTGACCGCGCCCGCGCAGGCCGCCAGCGTGGCGGCGGTGGCCGGGTCGGCCAGGTCCATGCGGAGCAGCATCTTCCCGCCGTCCAGGCCGGCCGCCGCGATCGCCGCCGCGCGGTAGCCGGTGAACCGGTCGTCGAACTCGAAGGCCGCCCCGGTGATCCCGCCGCGGTTCATCGAGCCGATGGCCAGCTTGCCGTCGAGCGCGCCGAGCAGGAGCAGGTCCTCCATGACGTCCGCGGTGGCCAGCACGCCGTCCACGCCCGGCCGGCCGAGCGCGACCAGGATCCGGTCGAGCAGGTCGATCCGGTTGGCCATGGCCAGCGGACGGCCGCCGGCCCCGAGAGAGCCGCGGGCCGGGTGGTCCGCCGCGATGATCATCAGCCGGCCGGACGGGCCCAGCCAGGGCCGGCGCTTGCGCTGGGCGGCGGCCTCCGCCACGGCGGAGGGGGTACGGGCCCGGGTTCTGAGGATCATCTCCCGCTGGCCCTCGAGCACCTGGCGTCTCCTCCGGTCGGGCCGACGGCGCGCGGCGGAAAGTATCCTCTGTGAGGTCAAGGAATGCTCGCATTCGTGAGCTAGGCTAGTCAAGATTTTGTACTGACAAACGGACCTGTCCGGCCAGGGTGGGCAGGTCCGCCCAGGGCTACGGAGGCCACCGGGGATGCCGCGTCTGAACGTGACCAGCGAGCTCCGGGGCGTCAGCATCGACCGCAGCAGCCCGGTCCCGCTCTACTTCCAGCTGGCCCAGCACCTGGAGGCGGAGATCCGGTCGGGCAGCCTGCCAGTCGGCACCCGGCTGGAGAACGAGGTCGCGCTGGCCCGCGAGCTCGGCCTGTCCCGGCCCACGGTCCGGGCCGCGTTCGGCTACCTGGCCGAGCGCGGCATGGTGGCCCGCAAGCGCGGCTACGGGACCGTGGTCACCAGGGAGAAGCTCAACCGTGACGTCCAGCTGACCAGCCTGCACGACGACCTGATCCGGGCCGGTCAGCAGCCGGCCACCAAGGTGCTGCGCAACGAGGTGGCGGTGGCCAGCGAGAGCGTCGCGGCCGCGCTCGAGCTGCCGGATGGCTCGCTGGTCATCTGCCTGGAGCGGATAAGGTTCGCGGACGGCGAGCCGATCGCGCTGATGCACAACTTCCTGCCCGCGGCCCTGGTCCGGCTCAACGACGAGGCGCTGGAAACCCACGGGCTGTATGAGATCCTGCGGGCCGCGGGCATCGCGCTGACCTCGGCCACCCAGCGGATGAGCGCCAAGAACGCGCTGGCCGCCGAGGCACGGCTGCTGGACGAGCCGCGCGGCGCGGCGCTGCTGACCATGGAGCGGACGGTCCTCGACGACCGGGACCGGCCGGTGGAGTTCGGCCAGCACGTCTACCGCGCCTCGCGCTACTCGCTGCGCACCAGCCTGCGGATGCACTGACGCCCGGGCCGCGTCACGACGTCACGGCGGGGTTACGACGGCCCGGCCGCGGTGGCGAACCCGGGCAGCAGAGGGTTAACCTGGTCAGGATGAAATGTAAATAAGTATTGACAATTTTTCATTATGGTCGGGATACTGCTGGCGCATGATCAGCCACCGGGTCAGCAACCGCCCTGGGAAGGACGGCGAGGCGCAGTGAGCCAGCGCGTAGCAGACGTCCAGGCCGGCCGCGGCCGCGGGCTCCCCAGGCGGGCGGCCTAAGCGGTGGAGGTCCGCTTCGAGCAGGTATCCAAGGCCTTCGACCAGAACCGCGTGCTGGCCGAGCTTGACCTGAGCATCCCGGACGGCGACTTCCTGGTCCTGCTGGGCCCGTCCGGCTGCGGTAAGACGACCGCGCTGCGCATCGCGGCCGGGCTGGAGATACCCACCAGCGGCCGGTTCTTCATCGGGGACCGCGACGTCACCGCGCTGCCCCCGCGGGCCAGGGACATCGCCATGGTGTTCCAGAGCTACGCGCTGTACCCGCACCTGAAGGTGCGCGACAACATCGGCTACCCGCTGCGGGTCCGCAAGCAGCCCAAGGACCAGATCAGCCGGGAGGTGGAGCGGGTCGCCGTGGCCCTCGGGCTCGACGCCTACCTGGACCGCAAGCCCCGTCACCTGTCCGGCGGCCAGCGGCAGCGGGTGGCGCTGGCCCGGGCCATCATCAGGAACCCGTCTGCGTTCCTGATGGACGAGCCGCTGTCCAACCTGGACGCGCAGCTGCGGGTGCAGATGCGGCTGGAGATCAAGCGGCTGCAGCAGGATCTCGGCACCACCACCCTGTACGTCACGCACGACCAGGTCGAGGCGATGACGATGGCGGACCGGATCGCGGTGCTGAAGGACGGGCTGCTCCAGCAGCTGGCCCCGCCGCTGGAGCTGTACGCCCGGCCGGCCAATACGTTCGTGGCCCGGTTCGTCGGCTCGCCGCCGATGAACATCCTGGCCGGCACGGTCAGCGACGGGATGTTCCGGTGCGAGGCCGGCACGCTGGCGGTCCCGGACCGGGCCCCGCGGGGTGCGACGGCGGCCGGGTTCCGGCCCGAGGCGGCCACGCTGACCGGGCCGGACGGCGGGCCCGGCCAGCTCCAGCTGCCGGTCTTCGCGGTCGAGCCGCTCGGCAACGAGATGATCGTCGCCTTCAAGATGGGCGAGGAGTTCCTGAACGTCCGGGTGCCCGCGGGCGCTCCGGTCACGGCCGGCCAGAACTGCGGCATCTCGGTGCCCCCCCGGCACCTGCATTTCTTCAACAGCCAATCGGGCCTGCGGGAGACCGGCGCGCCGGACCCGGAGCCGGAGATCCCGGCCAGCCCTCTGAAGGAGACGCTATGACCTCAGGAAGCGGTCCCTCTATGAAGTGGTCCCGGCGCTCGGTGCTCAAGGGCGCTGGTCTTGGCGTGGCCGCCGCCGCGGCTGCCCCGCTGCTGGCCGCCTGCGGCTCGTCCGGCGGCAGCGGTGGCAGCAGTTCCAGCGGCAGCAGCAAGAAGATCATCATCGGCAGCTTCCAGGACCCGGCGATGGCACCGTTCCGCGACAAGTATGTCAAGCAGTACCAGCAGGAGACCGGCACTGCGGTCCAGTACTCAGAGACCAGCTACGACGCCTGGTATCAGGCCTGCAAGAGCGACGGCCTGAACAAGACCGGCGCCTACGACATCTACGTGATGGACGACAACTGGGTGCCCGAGTTCGCGGCCGGCGGCATCGTGCAGAACCTGGACAAGCTGGGCCTCAAGGTGAACCCCGACATCCTGTCCAAGGGCCTGGACCAGGGCTACTGGCCGCCGAAGGAAGGGGCCCGGCTGAAGGCCTTCAAGAACGACACCCCGGCGCTGTACTCGCTGGTCATCATCGATGACGTCAACCTGCTCTACTACGACACGCGCCACTTCAGCTCGCCCCCGGAGACCTGGGACGACATCTACACGGCGATGAAGAAGAAGGCGCACCCGCCGCAGCTGTACGGCTGGTCGGCGCGCGGGGTCAAGGGCAACCCGGTGGTGCAGACCTACCTGCCGCTGCTCAACTCCTACGGCGGCAACTTCGTCAACGACGACTGGTCGCCGGGCTTCGCCGGCCCGGAGGGCGTGGCCGCGCTCGAGCGGCTGCTGACCTTCCTGCCGTACATGTCCCCGTCCACCCCCGAGTTCGACACCGACCAGGAAACCTCGCTGATGCTGCAGGGCAAGTGCATGGCCCTGACCGAGTACACCGGCACCGCGGTGACCGAGATCGACAACCCGTCGGACTCCAAGGTGGTCGGCAAGATCAACATGGCCACCACGCCCAAGCAGGTCAAGAACGGCCCGGCCATCGGCACGTTCATCTGCAGCATCGCCTCGGGCTCGCCGAACCCGGAGGGGGCGGTGAAGTTCCTCGAGTGGTTCACCAGCGACCGGATCCAGACCCAGTTCGCCCGCGAGGGCGGCAACGCGGCGGTCACCAAAACCGCGCTGAACGACCCGCAGGCGGCGCAGAAGTACCGCTGGCTGCCGGCCATCGCGCAGTCGGTGCAGCTGTCCACGCCCAAGCCGCGCACCCCGGACGAGCCCAAGTTCGAGGACATCCTCGGCACCCAGCTGAACCTGGCCCTGGTGCAGGCGCTGCAGCAGAAGGGCGGCTACGAACAGATCGCGCAGAAGTACCTGAACGTGGCCAAGGGCCAGATGCAGGCCGTGCTGGAGCAGAACAAGAACATCTACTTCTGATCGATGGCAGTCACTACGGCGCCCGTCCGCCCGAGCGAGCCCGGCCGCCGTCCCGACGCGGGGCGGCGGGCCGGGCTCGACCGCGCCCTGCCCTGGCTGCTGCTGCTGCCGGCCGCGATCACGCTCGGGCTGGTCTCCATCTACCCGATCTACGCCGGCGTGCACGCCAGCCTGACCACCTACCTGTACGGCCGGCCGGTCGCCGGGGCCGGGCTGAAGAATTACACCGACACCTGGCACGACCCGGTGTTCTGGCAGGCGATGGAGGTGACGCTCAAGTTCGTCCTGATCGCCGTGACCGTGGAGACCGTGCTCGGGCTGGGCCTTGCGCTGCTGGTGGCCAACGTCGTGCGCGGCGCCCGGTGGATCCGGATGTCCATCCTCGCGCCGATGACCGTGGCCCCGGTGGTGGTCGGGGTGATCTGGCGGCTCATCTACGAGTCCGAGACAGGGTTCGTGAACCCGCTGTTCACCTCGCTGGGCCTGGGCGCGCCGAACGTGCTCTCGCATGAGGGCTCGGCGTTCTTCGGGCTGGTCCTGGTCGATGTATGGGAGTGGACGCCGCTGCTGTTCCTGATCTGCCTGGCCGGGCTGCAGTCGATCCCGCAGGAGCCGCTGGAGGCCGCGGCGGTGGACGGGGCCGGCCCGGTCCGGCTGTTCTTCAACCACACGCTGCCGCTGCTGCTGCCGGTGCTGGCCGTCGGGGTGGTGCTCCGGCTGATCGACGCGGTCGGCACGTTCGACCAGATCTTCGTGCTCACCCGCGGCGGGCCGGGCACCGCCACCCAGCTGATCAGCATTTACGCGTACAACACGGCGTTCAACTTCACCGACTACGGCCACGGCGCCGCGATGCTGATCGCGCTGCTCGCGTTCGCCCTCCTGCTGGTGCTGGTCGCACTGTCGCTGATGCGGCGGGCGGCCAAGAGGGTGGCCCAGTGAAGCGGGCGGGCCGGTACGCGCGGTGGGCGGCGATCGTCCTGGTGATCTTCGGCTCCCTGTTCCCGTTCCTGTGGATGCTGTCGGTCTCGCTGAAGCGGCAGGTGGACATCTTCGGCGGGCCGTCCCTGCCCAAGCAGCCCACGCTGAGCAACTACACCGCGCTGTTCACCCAGTACCACTTTGGCGCGTACCTGGTGAACAGCATCCTGATCGTGGGCGCGTCGGTGCTGGCCAGCCTGCTGATCGGCACGCCCGCGGCGTACGCGCTGGCCCGCTTCAAGCTGCCGGGCGGGCTGAACAGCCAGGCCCTGTTCGCCGCGCTGCTGGTCCGGATGGTGCCGCCGATCCTGCTGGTGGTGCCCTTCTACATCATCCTGGCCAAGTTCGGCCTGCTGAACACCAGGCTCGGCCTGATCCTGCTGTACACCGGGATCAACACCAGTTTCGTCATCTGGATAATGCAGAGCTTCCTGGCCGAGATCCCGACCGACATCGAGGACGCGGCGCTGGTGGACGGCGACAGCCGGCTGTCCGCGCTGCGCCGGATCATCCTGCCGCTGGCCAGCTCGGGCCTGGCCGCCACCGCCATCTTCGCGGTCATCACCACCTACAACGACTTCCTCATCGCGCTGACCATGACCTCCACGCCCGCCGCGCAGACCGTGCCGGTCGGCATCTCCACGCTGATCGGCAAGATCCAGGTCGAGTGGGGGCCGATGGCCGCGGGCGGCATCATCGGCGCGCTGCCCATCCTGATCTTCGCGTTCATCGTGCAGCGGCACTTCGTCCGGGGCATGACGCTCGGAGCGGTGAAGTGACGTCAGGCCAGGAGAAGGGGTTAGCGCCATGCAGATCGGGCTCCTCACGGACGCCTTCGAGCATCTGACCCGGTCGCAGGCGCTGGCCTGGTGCGCCGGGCACGGGATCAGCCGCGTCGAGTTCGGCACCGGCGGCTACTCGCCGGCGCCGCACGCCAGCCTCGCCGAGCTGTCCGCCAGCGCCGCGGCCCGTGACGCGCTGACCGGTGAGCTGGCCGGTCACGGGGTGACCCTCGGCGCGCTCAACGTGTCAGGGAACCCGCTGCACCCGGACCCGGCGGTGGGCGGCAAGCACGACGCCGACCTGCGGGCCACCGTGGAGCTGGCGCACAGCCTCGGGGTGCCGACGGTGGTGGCCATGAGCGGCTGCCCCGGCGGCCCGGGCGGCGGTGCCTGGCCGGTGTTCGCCGGCGGCGCCTGGCTGCCCGACATGGAAGGGCTGTGGGACTGGCAGTGGCGCGAGCGGATCGCGCCGTACTGGCGGGAGCTGTCCCGCTGGGCCGCCGCGGCCGCGCCCGGGGTGCGGATCTGCCTGGAGCTGCACCCGGGCACCTCGGTCTACAACGCCGAGTCGTTCCTGCTGCTGCGCGAGGTCACCGGGGACAACGTGCTGGTCAACCTGGACCCCAGCCACTTCTGGTGGCAGGGCATGGACCCGGTCACGGTCATCGGCGCGCTGGACGGCTTCATCGGCTGGTCGCACGGCAAGGACACGCTCATCGCCCCGGCCCGGATGGCCGTGACCGGGAGCCTGGACTTCGGCTGGCCCCGCGCCGCGCCGGCCGACATGGCCTGGCACTTCTGCGCGGTCGGCGCCGGCCATCCGGTACCCGACTGGGTGGCCCTGGTCCAGGCCCTTCAGCGGGCTGGCCTGACGGACACGATCTCGATCGAGCACGAGGACCCGAACCTGACCCCGGAAGACGGCGTGCTGGCCTCCCTGGAGGGACTGCGCCAGGCGCTGGCCGCGGCGCCCGCGCCGGGGGCCTGACGCCGATGGTGACCAGCCGCGCCGCGGTGATGGAGGCGCCGGGCCGCATAGGTGTGCGGGAGTTCCCGGTCAGCGACCCCGGTCCGGGCGCGGTGCTCATGAAGATGTCGCTGTCCGGCATCTGCGGCACCGACAAGCACACCTACCGCGGCGAGTCCCGGCAGTACGTCGGCACCCCGCACGAACGGGAGATCGCCTACCCGCTGATCTGCGGGCATGAGAACGTCGGGACGATCGTGGCCGTAGGAGAAGGGGTACGGGATTCGGCGGGCGAGCCACTCCGCCCAGGTGACCGGGTCGTGCCCGGGGCGAACGTGCCGTGCGGCCGGTGCCACTACTGCACCGGCGGCTACCCGTACTACTTCTGCCAGCACCTGGAGGACTACGGGAACAGCCTGAACTGCGCCCAGCCGCCGTACCTGCTCGGCGGCTGGGCCGAGTACCTGTACCTGCTGCCGCGCAGCCGGCTGTTCC
>DASVBE010000015.1:0-56465 GCA_036375995.1 Streptosporangiaceae bacterium
TGCGCGGCCGCTACGACCGGGCCGAGCGCTGGCTGGCCGACGCGCTCCGGTTCGCGGATGGCTTGCCTGCCGTGACCACGGCGGCCATGGCCTACCTGGGCTCGGTGGAAAGCGACCGGGCCGCGTACCGCCAGGCCACGGCCCTGCTCGGCCAGGCGGCCCAGCTGGCGGAGGAGACCGGCCAGCCCCGCCGGCAAGCCTACGGCCTGTCCATGCTGGGCCGGATCAGCCTGCTCCGCGGCGACCTGGACGGCGCGGCCAGCCTGCTCGACGCGTCGATCGCGCTGTGCGAGCGCGACCACTGGCTGGCCTTCCTGCCGTGGCCGCAGGCCCTGCGCGGCGAGGTGCAGCTGGCCCGGGCCGACCCGGCCGGTGCCGCGGGCTACCTGCAGCAGGCCTTCGCCCGGTCCTGCCAGCTCGGCGACCCGTGCTGGGAGGGGATCTCGGCCCGCGGCCTGGCCCTGCTGGCCGAGGCCGAGGGCGACGCGGACCGGGCCTGCGAGCTGCTGGCCGACGCCCGGCGGCGGGCCACCCGGCTGGCCGACGCATACCTCTGGCTGGACGGCTACATCCTGGACGCGCAGTGCGAGCTTGGCCTCCGCTACGGCCGGCCGGGCACGGCGGGCTGGGTGGAGGCGCTGCGCACGCTGGCCTCGCGGACCGGGATGCGCGAGCTCACCCTCCGCTCGCTGCGGCACGGCGCCGCCCTGGGCCGGGCCGCGGACGCCGACGCGGCCGCCCTGCTCGCCGCCGAACTGGCCAGCGACCTCTGATCCCGGCCGCTTCCCCGACGGAAACTGACGTCAGGGCGCGGGACGCAGGATCAGCGTGTTGAGTGTGGCGTAGTCCAGGCCGCCCGCCAGTGCCTGGGCCGTGCCGTCGGCAAGCAGCTCACGCGCGGCCCGTGCGGCCAGACCGTAGGCCGCCTCCGCGATCGAGGAGCCGGCGCTGATACGGGCCGCTCCCGCCTTGGCCAGAGCCGGCACCGGTAGCGTGCCCGGGCCGATCAAGACGTTCACCGGAACGGGCACGGCGTCCGCCAGTGCCGTGATTGACGCCGCGTCCAGGGCACCGAGCACGAACACTCCGTCCGCGCCGGCGTCCACGTATGCAGCGGCGCGGGTCAGCGTCTCGTCCAGCCACATCGCACCGTCCGGGCCCGGCAGCCGGTGCGTGTCGATGCGTGCGTTCAGGAACAGCGGCACCCCCACCGCGTCCGCCGCGCCGCGGGCGGCGGCGATCCGCTCGGCCTGCCGGGCGACAGGACGCAGGGAATCTTCCAGGTTGACTCCCACGGCCCCGGCCTCGAGCACCCCCGCGATGGTCTCGGCGACCCCTTCGGGCTCGTCTGCGAATCCGCCCTCGATGTCGGCCGTCACCGGCACCTCGACGGCCGCGGCGATCCTGGCGATCACCTGGAGGGCCCGCTGCCGGTCCAGGTGGCCGCCGTCGCCGAACCCGAGCGACCACGCGACACCGGCACTCGTCGTGGCGATCGCGGCGGCACCGGCGTCCGCGATCACCCGCGCCGAAGCCACATCCCAGGCATTGGGAAGAAGCAGCGGTCTGCCAGCTTCATGAAGCGCACGGAACTGCCTGGCCTTGTCAGCAAGCACCGGCATAACGACAAATCCATTTCTGCTCGGGAGACCACAGCTAGCCGGCCGCCCGCAGGCCGGCCAGGTGGATGGTCAGGAACCGCGGCCAGTCCACCGGGGCGGCGGACGGCGCCTGAATTATCCCGCGCAGGGCGGCGATCAGGGCCATCACGTCGTCGAGGCGGGCCTGGGGCCCGACCGTGCCGGCCGCCACCGCGCGGGCGGTCAGCTCGCCGATCGCGACCCGGATCCGGGCCGACGCGGCCGGGTCGGCCGGGCGCTCGAGCAGCAGGCTGGCGTACCGGGAGTGGTCCGCGAACGACTGGCCGAAGGTCCGCAGCAGGTCCTCGAGGCCGTGCCCGTCGGGCCGGGCCAGGGCCAGCTCGCAGGCCGCGGTCAGCTCACCGAGCGCGAGCCGGAGGAGCTCGTCGATCAGCGCGTCCTTGCTGGCGAACCGGCGGTACACGGTACCGACGCCGACCCCGGCACGGGCCGCGATCTCCTCCATGCTGGCGTGCGCGCCGGACTCGCCGAGCACCTCCCTGGCCGCCTCCAGGATGCGCCCGTGATTGCGCTGGGCGTCGATGCGCACGGTCAGCCGTCTTCGGCGCCGGCCGCCAGGGCCAGCTCGGACCCGGACGGCGCAGTCTCCCGGCCGGCCGTACTGAGCTGCCGTTTCGCCGCGGGGATGAGGAGCCCGGCGAGCGCCGCGAAGACCAGCCCGGCCGCCATCACCGCGAACCCGGCGGTGTAGCCGGCCTCCCGGGGCAGGCCGGTGGGGGCCAGCTGCGAGGTGACGATGCTGGCCATCACCGCGGAGCCGATGCTGCCGCCGATCGTGCGGATGTTCGCGTTCATGCCGCTGGCCACCCCGGTCTGCGACGGCGGCACGGCCACCACGATCAGCGCGGACATGGCCGAGAAGGCCAGCCCGAAACCGATCCCCATCAGCGCGTTGGAGACGTAGATCTGCCACTGGTGCTGGTGCGCGAACGCGAGCATGGCCATCGCGGCGGAGCCGATCAGGCAGCCCGTGACGACCAGGGTCTTGCCGCCGAGAGCGCGGGCCAGCCGCCCGGCGACCATGCCGACCGCGAACATCGTGATCGCCGAGGGCAGCAGCATCAGCCCGGACTGGGTGATGCTGGCGCCGAACCCGTACCCGGCCGCCGACGGGGTCTGCACGAACTCGGGCAGGAACGCGAATGTGGCGTACATGCCCACCCCGAGCAGCAGGCTGACCAGGTTGTTCGTCCAGACCGCGGTGAGCCGCATCATCTTCATGTCGATCAGCGGGGTGGCCGCGCGCAGCTCGGCGGCGACCCAGGCGCCGGCCAGCACGACCGCCGCGGCCAGCAGGCCCATCACCCGGCTGGACCCCCAGCCCCACGACGGGGCCTGGCTCAGCGCCACCAGCAGCGCGACCAGCCAGGCGGACAGCAGCACCGCGGGCAGCCAGCTGATCCGGCCCGGGCTGCGCACCGGCGACTCGGGGACCAGGATCGTGGCCGCCACGGCGGCGGCCACGGTGAGGATCAGCGGCAGCCAGAACAGCCAGTAGTAGCCCAGCGCGTCGACGATCGGGCCGGCGATCACAATGCCCAGGCCCGCCCCGACCGCGGTCAGCGAGGCCAGCGCGCCCACCGCGCCGGCCACCTTGCTGACCGGGAACTCGTCCCTGATGATGCCGAACGCCACCGGCACCATGCCGCCGCCGACGCCCTGGATCACCCGGGCGATGATCATCACGGTGATCGAGGAGGCCACCGCGGCCAGCAGCGAGCCCGCCGCCAGCGCGGCCAGCGTGAGCACGAACACCCGTTTCTTGCCGGCCATGTCGCCGACCCGGCCCAGGATCGGGGTCATCACCGAGGCCGAAAGCAGGTACGCGGTCAGTACCCAGGTGACCGCGGCCTGCGTGGTGTGCAGCTGGTGCTGCACGGTGGTCAGCACCGGGATCACCAGCGACTGGAGCAGGGCGAACGCCGCGACTCCGAGGGCCAGCACGCCGAACGTCACCGCCGGGCGCGCCCTGGTCACGCTGCCCTCCGCCATGGGACCTCCCCGGAACCGGAATCTCTATTCCGCTACGGAGCCTAACAGAAGCGGAATGATCATTCCGGGGCGGTCGCCGCCAGCCTGGCCACGGCCTCACCGACCGTGGCCAGGTCGGCGTACTTGGCCTGGAGGTCGGCCAGGTTGGCCTGGTGGATGGCCGGGGTCCGGTCGCCGCACGCCTCGCCGACCACGATCGGCCGGAACCCGTGCTGCATGGCGTCGGTGGCGCTGGCCCGCACGCACCCCGAGGTCGACACCCCGGCGATGACCAGGGTGTCCACCCCGGCGGCGGTCAGCGTGGCGGCCAGCGACGTGCCGAAGAACGCCGACGCATACTGCTTGACCACCACGACCTCGTCCGGCCGGGGCTCCAGCTCGGGCATCAGCTCGCCGAGATCGCCGGGCGCGTCCTCCGCCAGTACCCGCAGCGCGGCCACCTTCTGCACGAACAGGCCGCCGTCGCGGGCCCCGGGCCGGTAGCGGACGACCGTGTGCAGCACCGGGCGGCCCGCCGCGCGGGCCGCCGCCAGCAGCTGCGCGCACCCCTGCACCGCGGCGTCCGAGCCCAGGTCGAACGGGGAGCCCGGGGTGAAGTAGGCCCGCATCATGTCGATCAGCAGCAGCGCCGGGCGCTGCCCCCAGCCGAGCGACCCGCCGAACGTCTCCCCGCTGGTACCGCCCGCCGGGCCCGTGCCGCCGGTCATGCCCAGGCCGGCCGCTGCGGCGCGGGCAGCCCGGTCTCCTCCTGGCAGCGGGCCAGCAGCTCGGGCAGCGGCGGGCCCATGTCGAACACCGGCAGCTCGGCCGGACGGCCCGCGCGCATCCGGTCGCGCAGCGCGGCGGTCTCCGCCGCGTCCGCGCCGCCGTCCGCGGCCAGCACGACCCCGTACCGGGCCGCGCCCGCGGCGGTGATCAGGCCGCGCCGCACCTCGGTGGCGACCAGCGCCGGGTCGCGCTCCAGCGGGTCACCCCAGCCACCGCCGCCCCAGGTGACGAAGTGCAGCACGTCCCCGGGCGCGACCGGCACGTTGTGGCACTTGCTGGGCAGCACCTCGCGGGTCCCGTCGGCCCGGTCCACCCACTTGCGGCCGCGGGCCCCTGGCCGCCCGCCGTTGACCCCCCACGGGTAGGTCAGCCAGCGGTCGTCGTGGATGGCGATGGTCCCGGGCTCGAGGAACCGGTAGGCGACGTCCACGCCGTTGCCGCCCCGGTGCAGGCCGGCGCCGCCAGTGTCGGCCACGGTCTCCCACCGCTCGATCCGCAGCGGGTAGTACGACTCGAGGAACTCGCAGGGGATGTTCACGAAGCTCGGCCACAGCGAGTGCCCGTCCGGCCCGTCGCCGAGCGGCCGGCCCGGGATGCCGCCGAAGCCGATCGAGTACAGCTGGAACCACTCGCCCTTGCGCTCGCCCTGGCTGTAGTTGCCGGAGTACATGAAGTGCGGCGAGGACGAGAACCCGGCGGCGTTGAGCAGCGCCGGGTTGGTCTGCCCGAGCAGGCCGCCGAACAGGTCGAAGACCCGGCCGATGCCGTGGTTGCGGGCGTTCAGCGCGGCCGGGTGCCGTGGCTTCCAGTACGAGCCGTCCGGGATCGTGACGTCCACCAGCGGGTAGAAGCCGTCGTTCCAGAGGATCTGCGGGTCGGCCACGGTGATCATGTAGATGCCGAAGAACATCCGGGCCAGGTTCTCGTTCAGGTAGTAGTTCACCGGGCCCACCGCCTGCGGCGACGAGCCGGTGAAGTCCAGGTGCACCTTGTCGCCGGTCCGGGTGAGCGACAGCTTCAGCTCGTACGGCCCGTACCCGACACCGTCGTCGCACACGTAGTCGGTGAACGAGAGCGTCCTGCCCTCCTCGAACACCACGTGCAGCAGCGTCTTCATCGCCCGGTAGTTGCGGTCCAGCAGCTCGTCCAGCGCGGACAGATAGGTCGCCACGCCGAACCGGGCGCACATCTCCTGCACCCGGCGGGACGCCGTCCGGCACGCTGCCACCAGGCCGTTCAGGTCGGCCCGGTTCCAGTCCGGCACCCGGACCTGGTTCAGGATGATGCGCAGCGCGTCCTCGTTCCGCTGCCCCGCCGCGTACAGCTTGAACGGCGGGATGACCACGCCCTCCTCGTAGATGGTCCGCGCGTCGGTGGGCATCGAACTGGGCGTCTTGCCGCCCACGTCGGTCATGTGGCCGAACATCGAGGCCCAGCCGACCAGGCGGCCCTCGAAGTACACCGGCATCACGACCATCCAGTCGTTGGCGTGGCTGATCGCCGCGCCGCAGGAGTACGGGTCGGAGGTGAGCAGCACGTCGCCCTCGCCGATGTCGCCCTCGAACCCGTCGAGGAAGTCCGGGATGGACAGCCCGAACTGGCCCACGACCATCTTCCCGCCCGGGTCGGCGATCAGCGGGAACTCGTCGTGCTGCTCGCGGATGCCGGGCGACAGCGCGGTGCGGAACAGCACCTCGTCCATCTCGTACCGGGCGTTGCGCAGCCCGTTCTCGATCAGGTCCAGGGTGACCGGGTCGACGTCGACCCGGTCCACCGCGTCCGTGGTGGTCTGCACGATGCGGGCCATGGTCAGCTCTCCTTCGCCGGGCGGATCAGCAGGCTGCCGCACGGATCGGCGGTGGCGGCGTGGCCGGGCAGGATCAGCGTGGTCGAGTCCATCTCGGTGACGATCGCGGGCCCGTCGATCACGTCGCCGGCCCGCAGCAGGGCCCGGTCGTACCGGGCCGCGTCCTGCCAGCCGCCGTCCACGTAGATCCGCGAGTACCCGGTCCTGGCCGCGACCGGGTCCCCGGTGCCGGGCCCGAGCACCGTGGGCGACACCCGGGGCCGCGGCCCGCTGACCGAGGCCCGGGCGTTCACCAGCTCGTGGTCGGTGCTGCCGAGCACGAACGAGAACAGCCGCTCGTGCTCGGCGTCGAACTGCCCGGCGATGGCGGCCAGCGCGCCGTCCGGGTCGTCCAGCCGGGCCGGGTCGACGTCGAGCGGGATGTCGAAGCCCTGGCCGAAGTACCGCACGTCCACCTGGTAGGCGGTTTCCTGGTCAGCCGCAGGGATACCCTGCTGCACCAGCCGCTCCGACGCGGCCGCGGACAGGTCGCGCAGGATCCCGGCCAGCTCGGCGCCGGTCAGGTCGGCGAACCGGCGCAGGCAGGTGCGGGCCGACTCGTCCCGGGCCGAGGTCGTCGCGTCGCCGAGCGCGCACAGCACGCCGGGCGACGGCGGTACGATCACCGGCCAGGCGCCGGTCAGCTTGCCCAGCGCGTTGGCGTGCAGCGGGCCGGCCCCGCCGAACGCGACGAGCGCGAAGTCCCGCGGGTCGAACCCCTGCTGGACGCTGACCAGCCGCAGCCCGCCGAGCATGTTCTCGTTGACGATGTCGACGATGCCCGCCGCGGCCGCCTCCGCGGTCGGCAGGCCCATCGCGTCGGCGATCTTCTGCATGGCGGCCCGCGCCGCCTCGGTGTCCAGGGTGATCTCGCCGCCCGCCAGCGACGTGGGCAGGTAGCCGAGCACCAGGTTGGCGTCGGTGACGGTGGGCTCGCTGCCGCCCTTGCCGTACGCGACCGGGCCCGGGTCGGCGCCCGCCGACTGCGGGCCGACCCGCAGCGCCCGGGTCAGCTCGGGCACGTGCGCGATCGACCCGCCGCCCGCGCCGACCGTGCGCACGTCCACCGCGGCCGCCCGGACGGTCAGGTCGCCGACCTTGGTCTCCCGGCCGATCCGCGGCCGCAGGCCCTGGACCAGGGCGACGTCGGTGGACGTCCCGCCCATGTCGAAGGTCAGCAGGTCGTGGTGACCGGACTGCTCGGCCACCCAGACAGCGCCGGCCACCCCGCCGGCCGGGCCGGACAGCAGCATCGTGACCGGGGCGCCGATGGCGGCCGGGGCTGCGGCCAGGCCGCCGTCGCTGCGCAGCACCGACAGCGCCGCGCGGACCCCGTCCGTGCCGAGCTGGTCGCTGAGGTTGGCCAGGTACCTGGCCACCTGCGGCTGGACGTAGCCGTTGGCCACGGTGGTCAGCGCCCGCTCGTACTCGCGCAGCTCGGGCAGCACGACGCAGGACAGCGACACCGGCACGCCGGGCAGCTCCTCGGCGGCCAGCTCGGCCAGCCGGCGTTCGTGCTGGTCGTTGGCGAACGCGTTGATCAGCGAGACGGCCAGCGCCTCGATCCCGGCCGCGCGCAGCTGCCGCAGGCCGGCCCGGGCCGCGTCCTCGTCCAGCTCGCGCACGACCGTGCCGTCGCTGCCGATCCGCTCCGGTATCTCGATAGTGTTCTCCAGCGCGGCCAGCGGCTCCGGCTTGGGCCAGATGATCCACCCGGCCAGACCGCCCGGCACGAACGACCGGGCGATCTGCAGCACCTGCCGGAAGCCCTCGGTGGTGACCAGCCCGACCTTCGCGCCCTTGCCCTCCAGGATCGCGTTGGTGGCCACGGTCGTGCCGTGCAGCAGGTGGGCGATCGCGCCGCGATCCACCCCGGCCTGCGCGCAGACCAGGTCGATGCCGTGCCGTACCCCGGCCGACTGGTCCTGCGGCGTGGAGGACGTCTTGGCCCGCCAGGTCGATCCAGCTTGCTCGTCGACGAGCAGCACGTCGGTGAAGGTGCCGCCGACGTCTACCCCCAGGCGATAGCTCATGCGGTGCTCCTGTCTGGTCAGATGATGGCGGCTTCGCGCAGCCTGGCTCGCTCGTCCGGGCCGAGCCCGAGCAGGCTGCCCCAGACGTGGTCGTTGTGCTCGCCCAGCGCGGGTCCTGCGGACCGGACCGCACCGGGGGTGACGGACAGCTTGGGCACGACGTTCTGCATCGGCAGCGGCCCGAAATCGGGGTGCGGGACGCTGACGATCGCCTCCCGCGCGGCGAAGTGCGGGTCGGCCAGCATGTCCCTGGCCCGGAAGATCCGCCCGGCCGGGACGCCGGCTTCGTGCAGCCGGGCCAGCAGGTCATCCGCGGCCAGCGTGCCAGTCCATTCCGCGATGAGGTTGTCCAGCTCGGTCATGGCCGCGCCGCGGGCCCCGTGGGTGGCGAACCGCGGGTCCGTGGCCAGCCCCGGCTGGCCCATTGCGCCGGCCAGCCGGCCGAACACGGTGTCCTGGTTGGCCGCGATCAGCACCAGGTCGCCGTCGCCGGTCGGGTAGACGTTGCTGGGCGCCACGTTGGGCAGCACCGCGCCGGTCCGCTCGCGCTGGTAACCGGCCACCGCCCACTCCGGGATCAGCGACTCCATCATGCCGAGCACGGCCTCGTAGATCGCTGAATCCACGACCTGACCGCGGCCTGAGCGCTCCCGGTAGTGCAGCGCGACCAGCGTGCCCAGGCAGGCGAAGGTGGCCGCGAGCGAGTCGCCGATCGAGATCCCGGCCCGCACCGGGACCTCGCCGGGGGTGCCCATCACGTACCGGATGCCGCCCATCGCCTCGCCGATCGAGCCGAACCCGGCCCGCGCCGAGTACGGCCCGGTCTGCCCGTAGCCGGACACCCGGGTGATCACCAGCCGCGGGTTGTCCTGCCACAGCTGGTGCGGGCCGAGCCCCCAGCGCTCCAGCGTGCCCGGCCGGAAGTTCTCCACCAGCACGTCGGCCGTGCCGAGCAGGCGGCGCAGCAGGTCCTGGCCCTCGGGGGCGCGCAGGTTGCAGGTGACCGACAGCTTGTTCCTGGCCACCACCGGCCACCACAGCGACTTGCCGTGCGGCTTCTCCCGGCCCCATTCGCGCATCGGGTCGCCCCGGCCGGGGTCCTCCACCTTGATCACCTCGGCGCCGAAGTCGCCGAGCAGCTGGCCGCAGAACGGGCCGGCCAGCAGCTGGCCGAGCTCGACCACGCGCAGGTCACCCAGTGGTAGCTCGCTCACGGCGTCACCTCCGCGGAATCGCCGAGCATGGTCGCCCGGGCGTTGTACAGGTGGCTGCGCATGACCGCCTCGGCCCACTCCGGCTCCCGGGCCCGGGCCGCCTCGACCATCTCCACGTGGTGGGCCAGGCTGCGGGCCAGCGCGCCGGGGCTGTAGTGCTGGAAGTTCTGCCGGACCACGGCCGCGTGGGTGACCGTGGTGAGCGAGGAGGCCAGCTGCGGGTTCCGCGCCTCGGCCACGAACAGCCCGTGGAACTGGCGGTTCAGCTCGACGATCGCGGCCAGGTCCTGGCCGTCGCCGGGCCGGCCCACCGCGCGCATCTGCCCGGCCAGCGCGGACAGCTCGTCCACCTGAGCGCCGGTCAGCCGGGGCACCGCCTGGCGGACCGCGTACGGCTCGAGCCGGAGCCGGACCTCGAAGATCTCCCGCAGCTCGGCGGTGCTCCACGAGGTCACCCGGGCGCCGCGGTTCGGGCTCAGCTCGACCAGCCCCTCGGCGGCCAGCCGGGACAGCGCCTCGCGGACCGGGGTCCGGCTCACCGACAGCTGCCGGGCCAGGTCGACCTCGCCGATCCGGGCGCCGGCCGGGATCCGCCCGGCCAGGATGCTCTCCCGGATGACGTCAGCGGCCTGCTCAGCAGCCTGTCGCACGGCGCTCCCTGGGGCTACGGGACTCGGGTCCAGATTGCATGCAATCTTGGCGGCGGCCCACCCGGGAGCGCAAGACCCGGCTCCAGAATCAGCGTAATCCTCCTTCTGGCCGCAGCGCCGTGAGCGTGCCACGATAACTTGCATGCAATCCGTGCAGGTGGTCGAAGTTGCCCCGCGGGACGGGCTGCAGAACGAGCGCGCGATCCTGCCCACCGAGGCCAAGCTCGAGCTGGTTACCGCGCTGGCCGCGACCGGCGTGCGGCGGATCGAGGTGACCAGCTTCGTCAACCCGGCCCGGGTGCCCCAGCTGGCCGACAGCGAGGCGCTGTGCGCCCGGCTGCCGCGCGGCCGGGTCTCCTGGATCGGGCTGGTGCTCAACGAGCGCGGCCTGGACCGGGCCATCCGTGCCGGGATGGACGAGGTCAATGTGGTGGTCGTGGCCACGAACCGGTTCAGCGAGCGCAACCAGGGCGTCAGCACCGCCGGGGCGATCGCGGCGTGGGAGCGGATGGCGGCGAGGGCCAGGGAAGCCGGGCTGCGCACCACGGTGACGATCGCCGCCGCATTCGGCTGCCCATTCGAGGGCGAGGTCGCGCCCGAGCGGGTCGCCGCCGTGCTCGGCCAGTGCGCGCAGGCGCAGCCCGACGAGGTGGCGCTGGCCGACACGATCGGCGTCGGCGTGCCGGCCGGGGTCCGCGCGCTGGCCGACGTGGCCGCGGACGCCGCCCCGGGCATCCCGCTCCGCTGGCACTTCCACAACACCCGCAACACCGGCTACGCGAACGCGATCACCGCGGTCGAGCGGGGCGCCGCGGCGCTCGACGCCAGCGCGGGCGGCATCGGCGGCTGCCCGTTCGCGCCCGCCGCGACCGGCAACATCGCCACCGAGGACCTGCTCTACCTGCTGCACCGCTCCGGCGTGCAGACCGGCATGTCCCTGCCGGCCCTGGAGCCCGCCGCGAACCTCCTGGCCGGCGCCCTGGGCACACCGGTGCCGGGCCTGCTCACCCGGGCCGGGCCGTTCCCCGGCTAACCGCTGACCGATCCCCGGCCTGCGCCCGCCGCCCCTCGGGGTGCCTCGCGGTGTGACCGGATCCTAATCTTCTACCACGGGCGGATCACCGCCGAGCTGACCGCGCCCGGCCTGGACCAGCATCTGGTCCTGGAAGCCATCAGCACGGGAGCCGCGGATGACCGATGACGGCCGGAAGTAGCCAGGGCCGCCCGGGCGCCCCGGGCATGCTGTCCAGCCTGACGCCCACGCCGTGGGCGAGGCAGCTCGTCCACGGCGCCTTCGACCTGCACGTGCACATCGCGCCGGACGTGATGCAGCGCCGGATCACCGACCTGGCGCTGGCCCGGAGGTTCCGCGACACGGGCCTGGCGGGCTTCGCGCTGAAGTCGCACTACGTGCCGACCGCGGAGCGCGCCGCGGTGCTCAACGAGGCCATGGACGGCGCGGTCACGGTGATCGGCACGCTGACGCTTAACGCCGCGGTCGGCGGCATGAACCCGCTGGCGGTGGAGATCGCCGCGCGGGAGGGCGCGCGGATCGTGTGGCTGCCCACGCTGGACGCGGCCAACCACCGCGAGCGGCACGCGGATCTGCCTCCCGGCGCGACCCCGCCGATGTGGCTGGCCCTCCAGCGCGACCTTGACGAGCAGGGCATCACGGTGGACCCGGTGCCGGTGCTCGACGACGCGGGCCAGCCGCTGCCCGCCACCGCCGAGGTGCTCCGGCTGGCCGCCCGGCACCAGCTCGTGGTGGCCACCGGGCACCTGAGCGCCCGGGAGGCCCGGGCCGCGGCGCAGGCCGCACTGGCCGCCGGGGTGCGGCACGTGATCGTCACCCACCCGGAGTTCCCGCAGCAGGACATGGCGCTGGACGACCAGGTCGCGCTGGCCGGGCAGGGCGCGTTCCTCGAGCGCTGTTTCACCACGCCGTACACCGGCAAGTACGACTGGCCCCGGATGGTGGGCAACATCCGGGCCACCGGGCCCGGGCAGACCATCATCACCACCGACCTCGGCCAGCCCGCCAACCCCCCGGTCGAGGACGGGCTCGCGCTGATGGCGGACGCCCTGCACGGTGCGGGCTTCACCGACGAGGAGATCACGACGATGATCGTCACGAACAGCCGCCTGCTGGCCGGCGCGCCGCCGGCCGCCTCCGCACCGCCGTCCCCACCCGCACCGTCCGTGAGGAATACGGAATGAGCGTGGCGGGTCACTCCGCCCGGGCGCGGCTGCTGGTGGTCAGCGCGCACGCGGCGGACTTCGTCTGGCGGGCGGGCGGCTACATCGCGCTGACCACCGCGGCGGGCGGCGAGGCGCACGTGGTCTGCCTGTCGTTCGGGGAGCGCGGCGAGTCCCAGGGCGCGTGGAAGCAGCCGGGCATGACGCTGGACCGGGTCAAGGAGATCCGCCGGGACGAGGCCGAAACGGCCGGCACGGCGCTCGGCGCGACCATGCACTTCCTGGACAAGGGCGACTACCCGCTGCCGTCCGGCGACGACGTGCTGCTGGAGCTGGCCGGGCTGATGCGCGAGCTCGCGCCGGAGGTAATCCTCACCCACTCGAGGGCGGACCCGTACAACTACGACCACCCGGTCGCGGCCGACCTGGCCATCCGGGCCCGTGCGGTGGCCCAGGCGGCCGGCCTGCCGTCGGATCACCCGCCGCTGGGCGCCCCGCCGGTGTTCAGGTTCGAGCCGCACCAGCCGGAGATGTGCGAGTTCCGGCCCGACGTGCTGGTCGACATCACCGAGGTGTTCGGCCAGAAGGAGGCGGCGATGGCCGCGATGGGCTCGCAGAGCCACCTGGCGCGCTATTACAGCGCGCTGGCCGAGCGGCGCGGGGTTCAGGCGGTGCGCAACGGCGGCGCCGCGTCGGTCCGCTACGCCGAGGCTTACCAGCGGGTGTTCCCGCAGGTGAGCGAGGTGCTGTCGTGAAGCCGGTGATCGTGACCGGCCCGCCCCGGGCGGACCGTGCGGCGGTCGCGGAGCTGGGCAAACTCGGCGTGGCCACAGTGCACGAGGCGGCCGGGAAGACCGGGCTGCTCGGCTGCGACCTGCGCCCGGCCTGGGCGGGGGCGGCCACCGCGGGCACGGCGGTCACCGCGCTGTGCGGGCCCGGCGACAACCTCATGGTGCACGCGGCCATCGAGCAGGCCGGCCCGGGTGACCTGCTGGTGATCACCACCACGTCGCCGTGCCGCGACGGGTACATCGGGGATCTGATCGTCACGTCGCTGCTGGCCCGCGGGGTGACCGGCCTGGTCACCACCACCGGGATCCGCGACGTGGCCGCCATCACCGCGATGGGGTTCGGCGTCTGGTCGGCGCACATCAGCGCCCAGGGCACCAGCAAGGCCAGCGCGGGCTGCGTGAACGTGCCGGTGGCCATTGGCGGCACCGTGGTGCACCCGGGCGACGTGGTCGTCGCCGACGACGACGGGGTGGTCTGCGTGCCCCGCGCCCGGGCCGCCGAGGTGGCCGCGGCCGGCCGTGCGCGGGTGGCCAGGGAGGACGAGGCCAGGGACGCGTTCGCCCGCGGCGAGCTGGGCCTGGACCGGTACGGGCTGCGTGCGGTGCTCGACCGGCTCGGGGTGCGCTACGTCCCGGCGGAGCATGCGGCCGCTGGCGGTGAGTCGTGACCGGGCCGGGGCCGGCCGCGGGGCCAGGAGGTGAGCCGGCCATGACCAGGGCACAGCCGGACCCGCCCGCCGGGCGGTGCCGGGATATCGCCCACGTTTCCGCGGTTGAGCTGCGCACCCAGGTGCCCGAGATGACGGTGGACTTCTTCGTCCGGCTGCTCGGCATGTCCGAGGTGGCCCGCGAGGGCGACCGGGTCTGGCTGCGCACCTGGGATGACTACGAGCGGTTCACGGTCTGCGTGGTGGGCGGCCCGGCCTCGGGGATCGGCCGGACCTGGATGCGCGCGGCCAGCCCGGAGGCGCTGGCCCGCCGGGTGGCCGCGATCGAGGCGGCCGGCTACGGGGTGGGCTGGGAGGACGGCGAGCAGGGCCTGGGCCCGGTGTACCGGTTCCGGGATCCAGACGGCCACGACATGGGCGTGTACTGGGAGACCGAGTGGTGGGCCGCGCCGGAGGGGCAGCGCCCGGCGCTGAAGAACCAGGCCTCGCCCTTCCCGGGCCGCGGGGCCTGCGTACGGCGGCTCGATCATGTGAACTACCTCGCCGCGGACATCCCGGCGGTGACCAGGTTCCTCCCTGACGTGCTGGGCGCCCAGCTGACCGAGCAGATCGTGCTCGACGACGGGACCCCGTCGGCGGTCTGGTATCACGTCGCCGACAAGAGCTACGACCTGGTGTACACCAGCGACTGGACCGGTTCCACCGGGCGGCTGCATCATGTGGCGTTCGCCACCGACCAGCGCGAGGACATCCTGCGCACCGCGGACGTGATGCTCGAGGCCGGCATCCACATCGAGACCGGGCCGCACAAGCACGCGATCCAGCAGACGTTCTTCCTGTACGTCTGGGAGCCGGGCGGCAACCGGATCGAGCTGTGCAACGCCGGCGCCCGGCTGGTGCTCGCCCCGGACTGGCGGCCGATCTCGTGGACCCCGGCCGAGCGGGCCAAGGGCCAGGCCTGGGGGCTCAAGACCATCGACAGCTTCCACACCCACGGCACTCCCCCGGTGGCCCCATGACTGGCTCCGTGACCGGCTCCGTGACCGGGCCGGATGCGCCGCCGGTGACGGTGGCCGTGCTCGGCCTGGGCGAGGCGGGCGGCCGGATCGCGGCCGACCTGGCAGCCGCCGGGGCGCGGGTGCGCGGCTTCGACCCGGCCGTCCCCGCCCCGCCGGGTGTGCTGGCCGCGGCCGGCGACGCGGACGCCTGCCGGGGCGCCGGGCTGGTGCTCAGCCTGACCACGGCGGCCGAGTCGGCCGGCGCGCTGCGGCAGGCGCTGCCCGGGCTGGAGCCGGGGGCCTGCTACGCCGACGCGAACACCGCGTCGGCCCGGCACAAACAAGGGCTGGCCGCGGCGGCCGGCGCGGCCGGGGTGGCGTTCGCGGACGTCGCCATCATGGCACCGATCCTGGCCCGCGGGCTTGGCACGCCGATGCTGGCGTCCGGCCCGGCCGCGGCGCAGGTGGTGGCCATCCTGCGCGGTTTCGGCGGGTCGGCCGAGGTGCTGGCCGGGCCGCCCGGCGCGGCGGCCACCAGGAAACTGCTGCGCAGCGTGTTCTACAAGGGCATGGCGGCCGCGGTGGTGGAGGCGCTGCGCGCCGCCGAGGCGGCCGGGCAGGCGGACTGGCTGCGCGGCCACATCGCCGCGGAGCTGGCCGCCGCCGACGAGGCCATGGCGGCGCGGCTGGAGGAGGGCAGCTACCAGCACGCGGCCCGCCGGGTGCACGAGATGGCCGCGGCCGCCGAGCTGGTCGAGGAGCTGGGGGTGGTGCCGCGGGTGACCAGGGCCAGCCAGGAACAGCTGGCCGAGCTCGCCGGCGGCGGCTGAACGGCGGCCGCGCCGCCGGCCGGCGCCGGGCGGGCTACGGTTCGGCGATCTGCACCACCGCGCGGACCTCGTCTCCCACGTCGATGCCCTCGGCTACCCGGACGGAGCGCTTGACCGGCAGCACGTAGCTGCCGGCCTCACGGGACGGGAAGATCGACGTCTGCCAGGACGTCGCGCCGACCGTGACCGCGACCCGCACCGAGCCGAAGCCGCGCCGGGGCCCGGCGGTCAGCCCCTTGATGTCCGCGCTGATCCCGGCCGGCAGCGTGACGAAGTGCCAGCCGTCCGGGCCGGCGTGCGGCCACAGCGGGCCCGCGAACTCGAACGACGCGATGGGTGCCACGGCAGGGACTGTACGGCGGCCCGCCGACAGACCCGGCGGCCCGCCGGTGAGTCTGGCGAGGCCGGCCGGTCTGTACCGGCAGAAGAGCCTACTGAGACCCCTGAGGAGCACCGCGATGACCACGCCCGGCCGCGGCCAGTACGCCGACGTCAACGGCATCAGCCTGTACTACGAGATCCACGGGACCGGCCAGCCGCTGATCCTGCTGCACGGCGGGCTGATGTCCGGCGAGACGTTCGGCCCGGTGCTGCCCGCGCTGGCGGAGAAGTACCAGGTCATCCTCCCGGATCTGCAGGGCCACGGCCGCACGGCGGACATCGACCGGCCGCTCGACGTGCGCCTGATGGCGGACGACATCGCGGCGCTGATCGGCCACCTCGGCCTGGACCGCCCCCACGTGATGGGCTTCTCCCTGGGCGGCGGCGTCGCGCTGCAGACCGCGGTCCGGCACCCGGACCTGGTCGGCCGCCTGATCGTGGTGTCCGCCAACATCAGGCGCAGCGCCATCTACCCGGAGATGCTCGCCCAGCAGGGCCAGGTCAACGCCGCGGCGGCGGGGTTCATGAAGGACACGCCGATGTACGAGCTGTACCAGCGGGTGGCCCCGCGCCCGGAGGACTTCCCCCGGCTGCTGGACAAGGCGGGCGAGGCCATGGCCCAGGACTTCGACTTCACCGACGATGTCCGCGGCCTTCAGGTGCCCACGATGTTCGTGGCCGCCGACGCCGACATGGCGCCGCCCTCCCATTACGTCGAGGTCTTCGCCCTCCTGGACGGCGGCCTGCGCGACGGCGGCTGGCAGAACGAGAACCGCCCCAAGGGCGGCCACGCCCTGGCCATCCTCCCCGGCCTGACCCACTACAACATCTCGGACTCCCCCCTCCTGGCCGCGACCGCCCTGGCCTTCCTCGGCCCCCAGAGCACCTGAGTGCCAGCCCCGCGAGACACGCCGCCGGGCGCCGGCCACGCAGCGCCCGGATGCCGGATTGAAGACCTGCGCGCCGAATTCCGGCAGTTCATCCAGGACGACGTCGATTACACGCACCGGGCCCTGCTCCGCGACCGTTATCCGCTGCCAATAGCGTCAGCCAGGACGGCTTGACCGGCCGATTAAACGCTGATCAGGAGGCGCCGGTGGAGGCGCGGAGGCTGAGCGTGGCGCGGATGTAGCGGGGAGCCTGAACCTCGGCGCCGTCGAGGCGGGTCAGGAGCATCTCGACGGCGGCCTCGGCCTGGCGCTCGGGGTGCAGGTCCAGGGCAGTGACCGGCGGGTCGCCTTCGCGCGCCTGGATGCTGTCCACGCCGGCCGCGATGAGGAGCTCGCCGGGGACCTGGCGGCCGGCGGCCTGGGCGGCGCGCAGCACACCGCGGATGAAGCGGGCGGCCACCACGAAGACCGCGTCGGGCGGGGTGCGGCGAGCGAGCAGCCGGCGGGCGGCCACGAACGCGCTCTCCTCCCCCGGCTGCATGGCCACCGGGACGACCAGGCGCGGGACGCCGTGCTCGCGCACCCAGGCGTCGTAGGCGGTGAGCGTCTCGGTGGCCCAGCCCCAGTCGGTCTTCGGCACCAGCAGGGCGATCCGGCGCGCGCCCTGGCCGGCCAGGTGGTCGAGCACCTGCCTGGTGTTCGCGTCGGTCTCGGAGGCCACGTACCACGGATCGTCGGGCCGCCCCAGATCCCGCTCGATCGTCACGACCGGGAGGCCCTGGCCAGCGAGCAAGCTCACCCGCGGGTCCAGCGGGGACGGGTCGACCACGATGCCGCCGTCCAGCTCGATGCCGCGCAGGCCGGTCTGCACGATCGCCGGCGGCAGCAGCATCAGCGCCTCGTCCTGGGAGAACGCCGCGGACGCCGCCGCGCTGGCCAGGCGCATGTAGAAGTCCAGGCTCAGCGCCTCGTCCGCGGGCACGCTGGCGCGGACCGGGAGCAGCAGGGCCAGCGTCCCGGATCGCCCCGAGCGCAGCCCGCGGGCGTGCCGGTTGGCGCGGTAGCCAAGCTCGCGCACCACCTGCACGACCAGCGCGCGGGTGGCCGGATCGACGCGGCCCTTGCCGTTCAGCGCGTGCGACACCGTGGTGACGGACACGCCAGCCGCCTTGGCCACGTCGCGGATCGTCGGTCGGGTTGCCATCGGTCCTGGTCAGAGAGGCAATTCGGACAGGCCTGAGCATACGGCGGCACCGCACCGCGGCATTGCGGGGGCTGGCGGAAGCCGGCCTCTTGACACCACGGTACTGCGCTCTCTACGGTCTGCCAAAAGGATTTGGCGCCCTGGGCCAGGACCCGGGCACGGCCATCGCCGCGCCGCGCTGGGTGCTCAGCCGCGAGCCCACCACGGCGTTCGACATCTGGCGGGCCGGCGACCCGCCGCTGGTCCGCGTCGAGCACACCGCCCCCCGGCCTGGGCCCCGGGCCTGCGCGCCCGCGGCTACCAGGTCATCGAGAGCCCGCCCGGCGACCAGACCTTCGGGCACGCCCAGGCGATCCGTGTCACCCCCGACGGCCTCCTGGCCGGCGCCGCCGACCCCCGCTCCGGCGACGGCGCCTTCGCGGGCCGGTAAGGCGGGAACCGCCGGGCTCCGTGGTTTGCGGGGATTTAGGGGCGGAGATCGTTGCGGTTACGCCGGAATCCCGCCAGTATGCGTAATACGCGTTTTCCGGGCCGCCGGCCGGAGCTGGACGACGGCCGGCCCTCTGCGAAGGCCACGGCATGTTCCTGTTCGAGTGCGAGGCCACCTTCGAGGCCGAGCCAGACGCGGTCTGGAAGGTGTGGACCGACGTCACACGGTGGCCTGAGTGGGATGTCAGCAAGGAGATCGCGCGGCTGGACGGGCCGTTCGAGGTCGGCTCCGTGGGCTGGGCCAAGCAGCGCGGCAACCTGGGCGGCACGTTCGTCATCGCCGAGCTCGAGACCGGCCGCCGCTGGCTGACGGAGTGCCCGATCCCGCTGGGCCGGGTGACCTTCGACCACGAACTGGAGCCGCTGGACGGCGGGCGGGTCCGGGTGGTCAAGCGGGTCGAGGTGTACGGCGGCACGGCGCCGCTGATCCGGCTGTTCGCCCCGCGGATGAAGCGCGACATCGCCGAGTCGCTGGCCGCGCTGGAGCGCGTGGTGTCCGCCTAGTCCGGCCAACCTCAGGCTGCACCGTGGCGCGGGACCGCCCGGCAGGGTTGAATCGGCGGGTAGGTGCACTAAGCGTGCGAGAGGATCTGCCGTGACGAGCGTCGCCGAGCTGGAGCTGCCTGAGTTCGATCCCCTGTCGCCGGACGTGACCGGGGAGACCTACCACCAGCGGCTCGCGGAGGTCCGCAAGCAGGGGTGGCTGGCCAGGTCGCCGCTGTCCCTGGTGGTGCTCGACCGCGACGGCGGCGAGTTCTTCCTGCGCTCGAAGGCGACCGTGTTCCCGGGCCGGGAGATCGCCGACCTGTTCGGGGTGACCGGCGGGCGGCTGCGGGAGCAGATCGACGCCAACATCCTGAACCAGACCGGCGCGCAGCACCGGCGGCTGCGGGCGCTGGTCGGGCCGTCCTTCAGCCCGCGGGCGGCGGACAAGTGGCGGCCGGTCATGCGCGGGTTCCTGGCGGACCTGTGGCAGGGCATCGAGCCGGCCACGGCCACCGAGTTCGTCGCCGCGGTCGCCAAGCCCTACCCGTCGCTGACGATCGCCGCCGTGCTCGGCGCGCCCGCGCGGGACGCGGACCGGCTGCACGAGTGGTCCGGCTGGGTGCAGCGGCAGTTCGACATCCGCTCGCTGTCCACCGACCTCGCCCGGATCGAGCAGGCCACCGCGGAGAGCTACGGCTACGTCGAGGCGCTGCTCGAGCGCCGGGCCGCGGAACCGGCCGACGACCTGATCAGCGCCCTCCTGGCGGCCGAGGCAGCGGGCGACCGGCTGTCCCATCCCGAGTGCGTGAACCTCGTCATGAACGTGATCGCCGGCGGCATCGACACCACGCAGAGCCAGCTGGCCCACGCGCTGCGGCTGTTCGCCTGCCACCCGGACCAGTGGGCGCTGCTGGCCCGCCAGCCGGAGCTGGTCCCGCAGGCGGTCAGCGAGGTTCTCCGGTTCGAGCCGATCACGCCGTTCACCGCGCGGCTGTGCACCGAGGATGTCGAGTACCGCGGCATCGTGTTCCCGGCCGGGACGATCGTGGCGGTCTGCGCGGAGCGGGCCAACCGCGAGCCGGCCGGCCAGGACGGGGCGGCCCAGGACGCCGAGCGGTTCGACATCATGGCCGATCACGCCGACCGGCTGCTGACCTTCGGCGCGGGCCCGCACTTCTGCCTGGGCTCCAACCTGGCCCGCGCCGAGCTCGAGGAGGCGCTGACGTTCCTCGCGCCGCGGATGCCGGGCCTGGCCCTGGACGGGCCGCCGGCGCTGGGCGGCGTGGAGGGCATCTACGGGATGGACGCCCTGCCGCTGCGCTGGGGCTAGGGCCAGCCGGGCCGGCAGAGCTCAGTACCAGCGGAGACGCGGCGCGGGCGCGGGCGGCTCCTGCAGTCGCGCGGTGATCCGGCGGGCGATCTGAGACAGCTTGCGCTTCATGGCTTCCTCCAAGTCGCTTCCCAAGAAACTATATTCTAGGAAACAAAGTCTGAGGAAGCTTATTCCTGGCGCGCTATACTCTCGCCCGTGCCGGACCAGAACGTGCCAGACCAGGACGGTGTTGACCGGATCCTCCGGCAGTGGCAGCGCGAGCGGCCGGACCTGGACACCAGCCCGATGGGCGTCATCGGCCGCGTGTCCCGGCTGTCGCGCCAGCTCGAGCAGCGCCTGGACCCGGTATTCGCGCGGCACGGGCTCGAGCAGGGCCTGTTCGATGTCCTCGCTACGCTGCGCCGGTCCGGCGAGCCCTACCGGATGCGGCCCGCAGACCTGGCCGCGTCGGTGATGCTCACCTCGAGCGGGATCACCAAGCGGCTGGACCGGCTGGAAGCCGCTGGCCTGGTCGTGCGCCATCCTGACCCGCAGGACCGGCGCGGGCTGCTGATCGAGCTGACCCCGGCCGGCCGGCAGCTCGTCGACGTGACCCTGGCCGACCATGTGGCCGCCGAGCACCGGCTGCTGGCCGCGCTCAGCCCGGACGACCGTGACCGGCTCGCGGGCCTGCTGCGTATCCTGCTACTCGGCCTGCCCGCCACGGCCAGCCCCGACGGTGAGCCAGCCATGGCCAGCCCCGGCGGCGAGCCAGCCACGGGCGGACCCGGCGGTGGACCCCGCCGCGACCGCGATCCCAGCCCGCCCGTGGAGCCGGAGTGACCAGCATCAGCCCGACGCCCCGCGAGGGTGGCACCGCCGGGCCCGCCAGCCCGGCCCGGCGGCTGCTTGTCGTCCTGCTGCTAGCCGCCGTCGTCATAGTCGCCGACCAGGGGACCAAGCAGTGGGCCCTGTCCGGGCTGGCGGACGGCCGGACCGTGACGCTGCCCACCGGCTTCATTCATCTGCACCTGCTGGTCAACGCGGGCGCCGCGTTCTCCTTCGCGACCGGCGAGACCTGGTTCATCACGGTGTGCGCCTGCGCGGCCGTGCTCACGATCCCGTGGTTCGCCTTCCGGGCCCGGTCCTGGCTGCTGGTGGTGGCGCTGGGCCTGCTGCTCGGCGGCGCCGCGGGCAACCTGATCGACCGGCTGGCCCGGGCGCCAGGACCGGGCCGGGGCCGGGTGGTGGACTTCATCGACTACCACGGGTGGTTCACCGGGAACGTGGCCGACATCGCGATCGTGGTCAGCGCTGCGCTGCTGATCGTGCGGGCCGGCGTCATCTCCCGGCGGGAGCGGCGGGCGGCACAGGCGCCGCGCGAGGCCAGGGACGACCCGGCGGGCGGGGACCCGGCCAAGGCGGCGTGACCCGCGCCGCGCCCACCGTAATCCTTGATCGACAGGACCCTGGACGGCGGGTCAGCGACCCATCGCCAGGTGATCGAGCAGCTTGGCGCAGGCGTGCACGGCCCGGATGTGCGGCACGTCGAGGTCCATCCGGGCGGCCAGCTCGACGACGGCGCCGGTCATGCAGTCGAGCTCGAGCCGCTTGCCCGCCTCGAGATCCTGCAGCGTCGAGGTCTTGTGGTCGCCGACCGCCAGGCCGGCTTCCAGGCGCCGGTCCAGCGACACCGGGAACTCGATGCCCAGCTGGCCGGCGACCGCGGCGCACTCGGCGAACATGCGCCGCAGGAGGTCGGGCATTTCCGGGATCGAGCCGAGCTCGCCGAGGGTCGCCCGGGTCAGCGCGGTGACCGGGTTGAACGCGACGTTGCCGACCATCTTGAGCCAGATCTGGTTACGGAGGTTCGGGTCGACCGGCGCCTTCAGACCACCGGCCCGCAGTGCCGCGGAAACTTCCTGGCAGCGCTCGCTGACCGACCCGTCGGGCTCGCCGATCGTGAACCGGGAGCCCTCGATGTGCTTGATGACACCGGGCTCGGCGATCTCGGTGCCGCAGTAGACCACGCAGCCGATGTTGTGCTCGGGCCGGATCGCGGCGGCGATCACGCCACCGGGGTCCACGCTCTCCAGCGGCGGCTTGCCCCACGGGCTGTCCAGGTCCTGGAAGTACCACCAGGGCAGGCCGTTCTGCGCCCAGATCACCGCCGCGCCGGGGCGGAGCACCGGGCCCAGCCGGGGCGCGGCCGCGGTCAGGCTGTTGGCCTTGAGCCCGACGAACACCACGTCGGCCTCGCCCGCCGCGTCCCAGTCGTCCGTCGCCCGCGGGTGCGCGGTGAAGTCGCCGCGGGGCGACAGCACGCGGACCCCGCGGGACTGCATGGCCGCCAGGTGCGCACCGCGGGCGATCAGCGTGACGTCGATCCCGCCGCGGTCCAGGCAGGCCCCGACGTACGCACCGATCGCGCCGGCGCCGAGGACGGCGACCTTCATCCCGCCGCCTTCGAGCCGACGATCGATTCCCCGACCCGGCGCCGCTGCACCTTCCCGGTGGGCGTGCGCGGGATCTCGGGCAGCACGTACACGGTGACCGGGACCTTGTACGCGGCCAGCAGCGCGCGGCAGTGCCTGATCAGCTCGCCCGGCTCTGTTTCCGCAGTGAGCTTTACGGCTGCCGCGGGGACCTCGCCGTACTTGTCGTCATCGACCCCGAAGCAGACCGCATCGGCGACGGCCGCGTGGGACAGCAGCGCCTGCTCGATCTCGGCGGGCGAGATGTTCTCCCCGCCGCGCAGGATCATCTCCTTCAGGCGGCCCTCCAGGTAGAGGTAGCCGTCGCGGATCACGCCGCGGTCGCCGGTGCGGAACCAGCCGTCGATGAACGCCTCGGCGGTGGCCGCCGGGTTGGCCAGGTAGCCGTTCATCACGCCGGGCCCGCGGATGACGACCTCGCCGGCTTCCCCGGCGCTGAGGAATTGCCCGGCCGGGCTGACGACCGCGATCTCGGTGCCGGTCGGCACGCCGACCGAGCTGGGGATGCGGGCCGCGGGCGGCAAGGGGTTGGACGACATCTGGTGGCTGGCCTCGGTCATCCCGTAGGCCTCCAGCATCGGTACGCCGTAGGCGGCCTCGGCCCGCTCCAGCAGTTCCGGCGACAGCGGCGAGCTGCACGAGCGGGCGAACCGCAGGCTGGGCGGGGCACCGCCGTCGTCCGCCCGGTCCAGGATCATCCGGTGCAGCGTCGGCCCGGCGGACAGCCAGGTGGCCGCGGCGTCGCGGGCCTGCGGCCAGAACCGGTGCGCGGTGAACCGGCGCGGCACGACCACCGTGCCGCCCGTGCTCAGCGCCGCGAACGAGGAGGCGACCAGGCCGTGGATGTGGAACAGCGGCATCACGCAGAACGAGACGTCTTCCGCGGTCAGCTGGTAGTGCGCGGCGATGGTCCGGGCCGAGGCGGTGAGGTTGCGCTGGCGGAGCGGGACCTGCTTGGGGCGGCTGGTCGTGCCGCTGGTGTGCAGGACCAGGGCGATGTCGTCAGCGTCGCCGCGGTCGAACGACGGGGCGGCCTGAACCGGGGCGCCGTCGATGACGAGGTCCGGCGGGCCGTCCGTGCCGATCGCGAGCTCGATCACCGGGATGCTCAGCGGGCCCGCCGCGGCCACCGCGGCCTGCGGGCCGGTGCCGGACACCAGCAGCAGCCGCGGCGCGATGTCCTCCAGGTAGAACGTGAACTCGCTCTGGGTGTACGCCGGGTTCAGCGGGGCCGCGGCCGCGCCGAGCTGAGCGGCAGCGAACAGCAGCAGGACGAACTCGGGGCCGTTGGGAAGGGTCATGCCGACGCGGTCGCCGCGCTTGACGCCGGCTGCGGCCAGCCTCCCCGCTAGCGTCTCGACGGCCTCGGCGACCTGGGCGTAGTCCTGGGTCCTGCCGTCCTCCGGGGTCACGAACGCGGTCGACCGCTGCGAGCCGTGGGCCAGCAGCGCGCTGAGCGGTTCCGGCTGGCTGGCGGTGGGCTCGGACGTGGCGACCATCGGCGACCTCCTGCGTTTCGTCGGCAGTCCCAGTATCCGGGCCGTTCCGCGGCCGCCGGAGCGCGGGGGGTTCCCTGCGGACAGCGTTCCGATGAGTTTCGGCCCCGGCAGTTGTCCATCTCTGAGAGCCAGCCCCAGTCGCCTACGTTCGGCGCGATGCCTACGGCCGGCGGGGACGCGCAGCTTGTGCGGCCGTCTCCGCGCCACCGGCCTGCGACGCTGCCCTGGAGGTCACGATGTGCCCGATGGTCGGTTCGTTCCGGACGTCCGGCGGCGTCGCCGCGAGGGGGGAGGCGTGATGACGACGGCCCGGGCCGGCGGCGTCATGCTCGGGGTCGAGCACTTCGGCGACGCGGCGGCGCCGCTGGTTCTGCTCACGGGCGGCCCGACCATGCTCTCCTGGCCCGACACGCTGTGCGCGGCGCTCGCCCGCGGCGGGCGCCACGTCGTGCGGTACGACCTGCGCGATTCCGGCGCGTCGACCACCATCGATCCGCAGGCTCCGGCGTACACGCTGCGCGATCTTGCCGCCGACGCCGCGGCGCTCGCCCGGGTCCTCGACGGCCGGCCGGCCCACCTGGCGGGCATCGGCGTCGGCGGGATGGTCGCCCAGATCGCCGCGCTCGACCACCCGGATGCGTTCTCGGCGCTCACCCTCGCCGGAACGCGGCCGGTGGCTCCGGGCCCGGTCGACGATGACCTGCCTGACCATGACACGGCGACGATGGGCCGGCTGTTCTCGCGCCCGGTGCCCGACTGGTCCGACCGCGCCGCGGTGGCGGAGTTTGCCGCCCGGGGCGCGGAGATCCTCGGCGACGACCCCGCCGCCGCGCGCGCGACCGCCGGCCGCAAATGGGACCGCACGCCGGGCACCGAGCCCGCGGTGCAGATGGCCAGCCAGCTGGGCCTGGTGTTCGCCAAGCTCGACTGCACGCCGCGCTGGCGCGAGCGCCTGCCCGGGCTGGCGATCCCGGCGCTGGTGGTGCACGGCCGCCGCGACCCGTTCTTTCCTGTCGGCAACGGCGAAGCGCTCGCGCGCGAGATCCCCGGTGCGCGGCTGCTCGTGCTCGAACACGCCGCGACGGCGATCCCGGATGCGGCCGCCGATGAGGTCGCCGCGGCGATGCTCGCGCTCTAGGCGCTCACGGTGCTGGCGGCCCTAACCAGGACAGGCGTCTCTCCGGCTCAGGGGAGCAGCACCGGCGTGTTATCACGGGAGGCAGTGATGCCGACGCGGGCTAGGCGGCGTGGCGGATGGTCGCGGGGGCCGGACGGGCCGCGTGCAGGCCGGCGACGACCTGCCGGGCCCAGCGCATGCGCTCGCAGGCCGTCTCGGGGTGGTCGCCGAACTCCTGGGCCATCCGCGCGGCACAGCCGCGGGTGCCCAGCTCCCGCACGGCGCGGCTGATCGCCGCGGCGACCTCTTGCGCGGTGGGCTCGTCCGAGCGCTGCAACCCGGAGGCGAACAGCGCCTCGCACCTCGCATCGATCACATTCAGCCGGGTCATGGAAGCCTCCGCGCCTGCTCGGTCCGGGTCGGCTGCCCGGTTCCGCGTCCTGGCCCCAGAGTCGGCCGCGGGCCGCCGGCCGGCAAGGGAAGGTCTCCCCACTGCCGCGCGCCACGGGGCCTCCCCGCGCCCAGACCAAGCGGGCAGCAACGGCGCTGCGCCGAAGACCACGGTGACGCTGACCCGCCAGGGCCGCGCGGCCCTCGGCACCTACACCGAGGCCCTGCGCGACCTGCTCGGCGGGCTGTAGCCATCCGGCCCGCCGCCCCCTGACCGCCTGACCACCCGGCCAGGCGGTCAACGGCTGCCGCCGTCAGCTGTCCCGCAGCAGCCGCCGCAGGATCTTCCCCGACGGGGACACCGGGATCGCATCGGTGAACTCCACCTCGGTGATCCGCTTGTACGGCGCGACCCGCTCGGCCACGTACCCGATCAGCTCCGCCGCGGTGCCCGCACCGGCCGGACTCCCCTCGGCGAGCACCACGAACGCCCGCGGCCGCTCGCCCGCCCGCTCGTCAGGAACCGGCACCACCGCGGCCGCGGCCACCCGCGGATGGCCGCACAGCACGGCCTCCAGCTCGGCCGGGGCGACCTGGAACCCGTTGACCTTGATGAGCTCCTTGACCCGGTCCGTGATGAACAGGTCCCCTTCGGCCGAGAACCGGGCGATGTCCCCGGTGTGCAGCCAGCCCGCGGAATCGATCGTCGCCGCGGTCGCCGCCGGGTTGCCGAGGTAGCCGTCCATCACCGACGGCGTGCGGACCCAGAGCTCCCCGGTCTCCCCCGGCGCCACGTCCGCCTGCCGGTCCGGATGGACGATCCGGGCGCGCGCCCCGGGCAGCAGCCGGCCTGACGACCCGGGCACCACCTCGGTGCCTTCCGGCCACAGCGCCAGGCCGGCGGTGACCTCGGTCATCCCGTAGCCCTGGCCGACCGGGCAGCCGATCCGTGCCGCGCAGGCCTGCTGCATCCCGGCGTCCAGCGGCGCGGCCCCGCAGCCCAGCCACTCCAGCGACGACAGGTCGTACTCGCTCACCGCGGGGTGCCTGGCCAGCGCCGCCGCGATCGGCGGCACGACCACGGTCTGGGTGATCCGGTGATCCGCCATAGCGGCCAGGAACGAGGTCACCTCGAACCGCGGCAGCGTGACCAGCGTCGCTCCGCCGAGCAGCGCACGCCCGGCGAGCACGACCAGCCCGACCGCATGGAAGAACGGCGCGACCGCGAGCACCCGCGCGGCGGGCCCGGTGGGCATCAGGGTGAGCGACTGCACCAGGTTGGTGAGGACGGCGCGGTGGCTGAGCATGACGCCCTTGGCCCGCCCCGTCGTCCCGCTGGAATACGGCAGCAGCGCGAGCGCCGCCGGGTCCACCGGCCCGTGCGGCAGCCTTTCCCCGTGTGCCTGCAGGGCCGGGAAGTCCAGCTTTCCCGGCTCCTTGGCGTACGTCACGATGACCGGATTACGGTTATCCGCGCCGCGGGCCGCCACCTGCTCCGCGGCCGCGCGGGCGGTGGGCAGGACCGCCGGGCCGGCCAGCAGGAACCTGGCCCCGGAGTCGGCCAGCTGGGCGGCCACCTCACCCGGGGTGCACATCGGGTTCAGCCCGGTGACCACGCCGCCCGCGGCCATCGCGCCGAAGCACGCGATCAGCCACTCGGGCGAGTTCGGCGCGAGGATCGCGAACGTGTCGCCCGGGCGCAGCCCGTGCGCGGCCAGCCCGGCCGCCACCCGGCGCACCGCGCTGGCCAGCTCGCCGTAGCTGAGCGTCCGGCCTGACGCGGCGTCGGTGACGGCCGCCTGCCCGGGCCGCTCGGCCGCGACGCCGAGCAGGGCGTCCGGCAGCGAGAGGCCCGGCACCTCCGGGTCCGGCCACGCGCTGGCGATGGCCGGCGCCGTGCTGGTGCCCGTGCTGATGCTCCCCGTGCTGATGCTCATAGCGTGGCCTCCCTGGTCCGCTCGTCGCCGGCCGCGGCGCTGGCTCCGTGGGCGTGCGGGACGGCGAGCTCGCAGGCGCCGTACGCGCAGGTGACCGCCGGGTCGGTGCGGGCCCAGCCGCGGCGGACCAGCAGCCGGTGGATCTCGCAGCCCAGGCACAGGCCGAGCACGGACTCGAGCCACATCAGGGCCAGGCAGACCAGGCAGATCGACCGCGGCAGCCAGCCGCGGATGCCGCTGTTCGTGATGATCGCCATGGCCCCCGACATGGCCAGGCCCAGCGTCCAGGCGAACCGCTTGGGCCGGGCCGACACCCAGTCCGGCACGCGGCGCCCGGTGAGCAGGCCGGCCAGGGCGCCGACCGGGCTCCAGGCCAGGCCCGCGGTCACCCGGATCGCGAACTCGGCCGCGAACAGTACCGAGACGGCCTGCAGGGGCCAGTACACCTTCTGGAAGTAGGCGAAGCTGAAGGCGACGGCGCCGGCCACCATCGTGACGCCGGCCGCGGCGCGGACCTGGTGCTCGTTGACCATGGCCGGGAGGCTGATCGGGTTTGGCATGCTGCCCTCCTGCAGGCGTAGCTCAGACGGGTGCGGGCACCGCCGGCCGGTGCCCGGCTGGGCGCCGCGGGTGCCCGGCGCCGGCCGCGAGGCAGTCCGCCGTGCGGCCGGCGAAGCGCTGGATGAAGCACATGAAGCGGTAGGCGTCGGCGAAGTTGCTGGCCACGCCGACGGAGATACGGGTAGCCGAGGGCAGCACGCCGTACTGGGCGCGCATCCCGTCCCTCAGCTCGGCCTCGGTGACCGGCCGGTCCCGGCCGAACCAGGGCCGGAGCTGGCAGGCGGACAGGCCCAGCGCGACCTCGCCCGCACCCGGGTTGCAGAAGCAGCCGGTCCGCAGCGAGATCCCGGCCTGGCCGGCCAGTTCCTCGATCAGGCGGTCGTCGATCGTGATCCCGTCCCGGTCGCGCAGCCGGAACGTGATGGTCCCGCCGCGCTGCCGGGTGCTGACCGGCCCGAGGATCTCGGCCAGCGGCGGGCCGCTGGCGTGCCGCAGGCCGGCGAGCGCGTCCAGCAGCCACCCGGTCAGGGAGTGCACCCGGTGCTGGATCGCGGCCTGGCCCACCCGCTGGATGTGCCGGAGGCCGGCCGTGACCGCGGGCAGGTTGAGGTAGTCGACGGTGCCGTCCTCGAAGGCGGCCTCGCCGGGCTCCAGGTAGTGACCGTCGCCCCGGACCGAGGCGATCGTCACCGTGCCGCCCGCGAACCAGGGCCGGTGCAGCAGGCCGGCCCGGTCCCGCCGGATCAGCAGGCAGCCGGCCCCGGTCGGGTAGCCGGTGATCTTGTAGAACGAGAACGCGGCGAAATCCGGCGCGATCCGGCCGATGTCGACCGGGTTCGTCGGCGCGTAGGCCGCGGCGTCGAGCAGCACGTCCCAGCCGGCCTGGTGCGCCTCGGCGATCAGGCCGAGGTCGTGCTGCACGCCGGAGAAGTTCGACTGGGCCGGGAAGGCCAGCAGGTTGCGGGCCCCCGCGTGGCCGCCCGCCGCGCCGGCCCGCAGCACGCCGCTCATCGCCGCGCGGTCGACGCGCAGCTCGGGCGCGGTCACCGGCACGTAGCAGACCCGCGCGCCGGCCCGCCGGGCGAACTCCCGGATGCCGTTGACCGAGTTGTGGTTGTCCACGGTGAGCGCGAACCGGCCGCCGGGCGCGAACGGGTAGGCCTCGCCGACCAGCCGCAGCGCCGCGCTGGCGTTGGCGGTGAACACGCACAGGTACTCCTCCCGCGGGGCGCGGAGGAAGTCGCAGACCGCCTGCCGGGCCTGCTCGACCAGCTGCGACGAGGCCAGCGAGGCCGGGTTGCCCGAGTGCGGGTTGCCCAGAACCCGGTTGTGCAGCAGCGCGGCGTGCGCCTCGATCTGGCCGTCCGCGTGCAGCCCGCCGCCGGTGTAGTCGAGGTACACGTGGCCGGTACGGTCCAGGCGGCCGTACTCGGTCCGCCGCAGCCGCGCGAACGCGCCGTCCGGGTCGAACCCGGGATACCGGCGGACGAAGGCCGCCTCGGCCGCCGCCGCGCCGGTCAGTTCGTATCTGGGTGCCTGAGTACTCATACCGCCATGTCCGTCCTGTTGCCCACCGCCCGCGGGGTATGGCGTTGCCCCCCGCCTGGTGGCCGGGTCACCCCCGGCCCCTGCGCCCCGGTCGCTCCCACTGTGAGCGGCCCCCGTTAGCGAGGCGCTAGCCGCACCGCTAGCGGCCCCCCGTTGCTCCTCGCTGATGCGGAGCGCCCGGATTTCGCCCTGATGCGCACGGAGGCGCAGATCTTTTGCCTCATCTTGACCACAATTGGGCTCGGAACCAACAAACCTATTGGTGTCTCACCCAATATCATGGGTGCCGTGACGTC
The DNA here is from genome assembly GCA_036375995.1 of Streptosporangiaceae bacterium. GTDB lineage: Bacteria > Actinomycetota > Actinomycetes > Streptosporangiales > Streptosporangiaceae > DASVBE01. The sequence continues at coordinate 30,253 of DASVBE010000015.1, forward strand.
AAGCCCCCCGCCCGCGGCCCGGCCGCCGCAGCCGGCCGCCCGGCGAAAGGCCCCCGCCCAGCGACGGGCCGAGGTGATCGAGGCCGCCGCGGCGATCGCGGTGCGCGACGGCCTGGACAAGGTCACCGCCAAGCGGGTCGCCGCGGCCGTCGGCGTGCGCGCCGGCCTGGTCGACCACTACTTCACTGCCGACCAGCTCGTCGCGGCCGCGTTCGCGCTCGCCGCGGCAGCCGAGTCCGACGAGGTCTTCGGCGAGGCCGAGGCCATCCCGGACGCGCCCGGCCAGATCCGCCATCTGCTCGCCACCTGGCTGCGCCCCGACCACGACCCGCTCAGCCTGCTCTGGCTGGACGCCTGGCAGGCCAGCAGGCACCGGCCCGCGCTCCGCGATGCGGTCACCGCCCAGATGGCCAAGGACATCGACCGGCTCACCGTGATCATCGCGGCCGGCGCCGACCGCGGCCAGTTCACCACCGCCGATCCGGCCGTCGCCGCCGGCCAGATCTTCAGCCTGGTCGACGGCCTCAGCGTGCAGGCCGCGATCCGCGGCACCATCGAGTACACCTACAGCCAGGCGCTGGTCGCCGTTGTCACCGAGACCATCCTCGGCATCCGCCTGCAGACCTGACCGCTGCCCCACCCCGCCGGCCGGTACCGTCCATCCGTTCAGATCGGCGCCGTCACCCGGGCCTGGCTCCGCGGCCCCTGCCCGCCCCCTGAAGCGATCGACGTAACATCGATCGGATAAGCCGCGGGGCGGGCGGGGCTAGATGCCGTTATCGGGGAGCAGGACGCTCAGGCAGGTGACGCAGCCTTCGAGCTTCTCGAACTCGCTGATGTTGACGACGACCGGGGTGAAGCCGAGGTCGGCCAGGTAGTCCGCGGTGCGCGGGGCGGAGGCGGCGATCAGGATGCGGTCGCCGCCGAGCGGGACGACGTGGCAGCCGGCCTCCTCGGTGACCGGCCGGATGGCCGGGAAGAGGCTGGCCGGGACCAGCTCGGGCAGCACCAGGAACGTGCCGTCCGGCAAGGCGGTCACCGCGGACTTCAGGTGCAGCACGGTGCCCAGCGGGACAGCGACCACGGTGCGCCCGAGCGGGTCCAGCAGCGCCCGCAGCTGGCGGATGCCCTCGCCGTTGGTCCGGCCGCCGCGGCCGACGTACACGGTGCGGCCGGCCTGGAGCACGTCGCCGCCGTCCAGGGTGCCGGGGGCCTCGATCCTGGCGGTGCGCAGGCCCAGCGCCCGGACGGCTTCGAAGGCCCCGTCGACCTCGGGGCGGCGGGCCGGCGCGCCCGGGTGGGTCAGCACCGCCAGGCCGTCGCAGACCACCACGGTGTCCTCGATGAACACCGAGTCCGGGCAGTCGTCGGCCGGGGGTGCGTGCTGGACCTTCCAGCCGCTGGCGGCCAGCGCGTCGGCGTACGCCGCGTGCTGCACCAGGGCCCGGTCCAGGCTGACCGGGCTGCGGCTGATGTGCGTGACGATTCCCTCGGCCAGCCGGCTGCTCGGCTGGCGGATCAGACCCGTGCCGTTCATCCGCCCGCTCCTTACCTGGCGCCCCGTTGCGCCTGCCGGGCACGGCGCCCGGCCGGCTCGCCCCGGACCAGGCCGCCCGCGGCCCTTCCCGGAGAACATAACCCGCGCCGGTCCGCCCCGCCCGGTCCGGTCCGGGCGGGAGCCGGGCAGAACCGGACCCGGGTCAGCCCAGCCGGCCCAGCCACTCCGGCAGCCGGGCCAGCCGCGGGGCCAGGCCGTCAAACCAGCGCTCGGCGTCCTGCGTGCCGCTGTGCGGCCGCCGGAACAGCCGGACCGCGCTGGCCAGGTCGTCGAGATACCAGCGGGCCCGGTACAGGGTCAGCACGGAAGGGTCGCAGGCCCGGCCGGCCACTTCCTGATACCGGTCCGCGCCCTCCCCCGCCTCGCCGATGATCAGCGAGAGGTCGCGTTCCGGCGGCGCCAGGCCGACCGTGTCCCAGTCGATCAGCAGCAGGCTCCCGCCCGCGGACAGCAGGTTGGCCGGGTGCGGCTCGCCGTGCGTAATGACCGGTTCGATGGCCCGGGCGGCCGCGGTGGCCCCGGCCAGCCGGCCGAACGCCGCGGTGAGCCAGGCCAGGTCCGCGGCGTGGGCCAGCAGCAGGCCGTGCGCGCCCGCGGCGAACGGCCCCCCGTCCCACGCGCGGCCCGGCTCCGCCAGGAACGCGTCCAGGTCGGGCCAGCCCGCGATGTGGAGCATGTGGCGCGGCGCCCGGTCCCGCACCTGCGGAGTGGCCCGGTGCAGCGCCGCGATCAGGTCCAGCACCGCGCGGCGCAGCGCTTCCGGGTACGGGCCGAACGCGAAGGAATGCCCGGCTACGAACGGGTAGACCGCGACCGCGTACCGGTCGCAGAGGCGGTGCAGCAGTTCGCCGTCCCGGGCGGCCACCGGGGCCAGCACGAAATCCAGCCCGGCGGCATCGCGGAGCGCGGCGGCCGTCGCCAGGGCCACGCCGAGCCCGCCGAACACCGTCTCCCTGTCGCTGCCCAGCCAGTCCTTGCCGTCGAGATCGTCGACCGTCACGAACCAGGGCCGGCCGTCGTCGCAGACCAGCTTCCAGTGATGACTGCCGCCGCCCTGCGGCACATAGGCCAGCGCCGCCCCGCGCAGACCCCACCCTCCGGCGAGCGCGGCAGCTAAGTCCCCCCGCGCCAGATCCACTGGCGGGCTCCGCATAGTTGCGAGGCTAGGCTCCGACGCCTCCCGGGCGCGACTCAGTTTGCGCATGTCTGGCCCACGCCGGCCCGGGCTTGACCGGCAGGAAGCGGCGGGCATACCGTCTCTATCGTAAATAGTTCTTTCCTATAGACTCCGGGTGGTGGCGGCCGTGCCCGAACCTCACACGCCGTGGGCGGCCCGGTGACGGCCGGCCAGGACGCCGTCCGGCTGGCCCGGGTGACCAGGCTGTTCGACGGCCTGGCCGCGGTCAGCAACGTCAACCTGGAGATCCCCGGCGGCGAGACAGTGTGGCTGCGCGGCTGGAACGGCTCGGGCAAGACCACGCTGCTGCGGCTGGTCGCCACGGCCATATCCCCTACCTATGGCGGCGGCACCGTGCTCGGCTTCGACCTGCAGGCGGGCCGGGCCGGTATCCGGGCCCGCAGCGACCTGCTCAGCCACGACACCCGGCTGTACGCCGACCTGACCGCGGCCGAGAACCTGCGCTTCGCCTGCCGCCTGTACGGCCTCGACCCGCGCCGGGCGCAGCCCGCGCTGGAGCAGGTCGGGCTCCAGGATGTGGCCGCGGTCCGCACGGCCAGCTTCTCCCAGGGCATGCGCCAGCGGCTGGCCCTGGCCCGCTGCCTGATGCGCGCCCCGGCGCTGACCCTGCTCGACGAGCCGTACGCCGGGCTGGACAGCGAGGCCCGGATCGTGGTCGACGACCTGCTCGCGCAAGCCCGGGTCACCGGCCAGACGGTGATCGTGGCCAGCCACGAAGCCCCGCCCGCGCACCTGGTGGACCGCGTGGTCACCATGGACGGCGGCCAGCTGGCCGCCCCGCCGCTGCGCACGCCCGCGGCCACGGGCGCCGCCCACGCCCGGGCGGCCGCGCCGTCATGAGCCTGCGGGTCGCCCAGGCGATCGCCGCCAAGGACCTGCGGACCGAGCTCCGCAGCCGGTCCACGGTGAGCACGGTCCTGCCGTTCGCGGTCACCATGCTGCTCGCGTTCGGCTTCGCGCTCGGGCCGGACCAGCTGCTGCTCAGCCAGGTCGCGGCCGGGCTGCTGTGGCTCGCCGCGCTGTTCGCCTCGGTCGAGCTCTGCCACCGGTCGTACCAGGCCGAAGCGGCCAACGGCGCGCTGGAGGGCCTCCTGCTCTCCCCGGCCGACAAGGGCGCGGTGTTCCTGGGCAAGGCCGCGGCCGCGTTCATCCAGCTGATTATCCTGCTGCTGGTCACGGCCGGCCTGGTCGTCGTCCTGTTCGGGCTGCCGGTCGGCCGCGCGCCGGGCCTGCTGCTGCTGACCGCCGTACTCGGCGTGGCCGGGCTGAGCACGCTGGGCAGCCTGCTGGGCCTGCTCGCGGTGCGCAGCCGCAGCCGCCAGGCGGCCCTGCCGCTCCTCGTCCTCCCCCTGGTCAGCCCGGTGATCATCGCGGCCACCAAGGCGACCGCCACGCTGGCCCAGGGAAGCACCGACGGGATCGGCGGGTGGCTGAGCCTGCTGGTCGCGTTCGACGCGGCCTTCCTCGCGGCCGGCTACCTCGTCTTCGGCCACCTGCTCGAAGACTGAGCGGCTCGCCCGGCAGGGGCCCGAAGCCATTGACATCCCCGCCCCAGCAGGACCATCCTGCTCTAAAGGAAATTATTATTGGTGATAGAAGGTAACTGACATGGCGCCTTCGCCCGATTCCAGCAGCAGTACCGGCGATCGCAGGACGACCAGGTGGCGGTCCCCGCTGACGATGCCACGCAGCGGCAGGTGGGCGATGGCGCTCGCGTTCAGCGTGGCCAGCGCGCTTGTCGCGATGGCGGTGACCGGTGTGGTGGGCAGCACCCCGCAGGCCAGCGCCAGGAACGCGGCCGCCGCGAACCCTGCCCCGGCGGCCGCGGCCCGCCTGGTGAGCCAGGGCAAGCACACGTTCCGCTTCGACACCTTCAACGACCAGGCCTTCTGGGGCGGTGTCCTGCACCTGAACCAGGCCATCGCCGGCCAGAAGAACGGCGGCGTGGGCCCCGGCGTCAGCCCCAAGACCGCCCTCGCGGTGGGCCTGAAGGTTGACGTGGACGCCCTGCCCGCGTCCGTCAAGCAGGCCCTCAAGGAGGGCAAGGTCAACCTGAACGACCCGGCCACCACACTGGCCCTGCTGAAGCTCAACGCCGTGGTCGGCGTCAAGGGCGTGTTCGGCAACAGCGGCAAGCTGACCTCGGTCGGCATCGAGTGCGCCCTGTGCCACTCGACCGTGGACAACTCCTTCGCCCCCGGCATCGGCCACCGCCTGGATGGCTGGGCCAACCGTGACCTGAACGTCGGCGCGATCATCGGCCTGGCCCCGAACCTGCAGCCGGTCGCGAACCTGCTGCACACCAACGTGGCCACGGTGCACAAGGTGCTCAGCGCCTGGGGTCCCGGCAAGTTCGACGCCGAGCTGTTCCTGGACGGCAAGGCCTTCCAGCCAGGTGGCCGCTCCGGCGCCACGCTGATCCCGCCCGCGTTCGGGCTGGCCGGCGTCAACCTGCACACCTGGACCGGCTGGGGCTCGATCCCGTACTGGAACGCGTTCGTCGCGGTGCTGGAGATGCACGGGCAGGGCGACTTCTTCGACCCGCGCCTGGACAACGCCGCGCAGTTCCCGATCGCCGCGGAGAACCACTTCGGCCACATCCGGGTCAGGCACGACCTGGTCACGCCGAAGCTGCCCGGCCTGCAGGCCTACGAACTGTCGCTGAAGGCGCCCACGCCGCCCAGGGGCTCGTTCAACGCCAGGATGGCCGCCGCGGGCAAGAAGCTGTTCAACGGCCAGGCCGAGTGCTCGACCTGCCACGTGCCGCCGATCTTCACCGAGCCCGGCCAGAACCTGCACACCGGGCAGCAGATCGGCATCGACAACTTCGAGGCCAACCGCTCGCCGACGCACATGTACCGGACCACCCCGCTGGCCGGGCTGTGGACGCACACCAAGGGCGGCTTCTACCACGACGGCCGGTTCAGGACCCTGCTCGCCGTGGTGAAGCACTACAACAGCTTCTTCCACCTGCACCTGACCAAGGCCCAGATGAACGACCTGGTGCAGTACCTGCGCTCGATCTAGGCGGCTCGATCTAGGCAGAGAGGGCGGAGAAGTCCGATGAGGTACCTGTACCGGCTGCTCACCCTGGCCGGAAGCATCAGGGCCCAGCGGGTGCTGGGCGCCGCGACGCTCGCCGGCCTGGTGGCGACGGTGGCGATCGGGCTGCTCGTGGTCCCGCCGGACGCCACCCAGGGCGACGTGCAGCGCCTGATGTACGTGCACGTCCCGGCCGCCTGGGTGACGTTCTTCGCCTTCGGGATCGTGTTCCTGGCCAGCTGCGCCTACCTGAAGACCGGGCGCATCCGGTGGGACCGGATCGCCGCCGCGTCGGCCGAGATCGGCGTGCAGTTCTGCGCGCTGACGATCCTGCTCGGCTCGCTGTGGGGCCGGCCGGTATGGGGCACCTGGTGGACCTGGGACCCGCGGCTCACCACCACGGCCGTACTGCTGCTGATCTACGCCGGCTACCTGTCACTGCGCCGGGTGGCCGACAGCCCGGCCCGGCGGGCCAAGTGGTCCGCCGTGGTCGGGGTGGTCGGCTTCATCGACGTGCCGATCGTGCACATGTCCGTGGTCTGGTGGCGGTCACTGCACCAGCAGGCCACCGTGCTGCGCCTGGGCGCGCCGACCATCGCGGGCAGCATGCTGGCCACGCTGCTCCTCGGGTTCGTCACGTTCTCCCTGGCCTACGGCTACCTGATGGCCGTCCGGCTGCGGGCCGGACGGCTCGAGGACCGCGCCGGGGTGCCCGTCTCCCAGCCGTCCGTGCCGCGGGCTCGTGCCCCGCGGCCCGTGACGGCCGGCCCGCAGGCCGCCGGTCCGCCAGCCGGCGGCCTGCCCGCCGGGCTTCCCGCTGGCCCCGGCCCTGCCCCTGCGACTTCCGCGAGCGAGAGCCATGCATGACGTCGGATACGTAGCCGCCGGCTACACCGCAACGCTGCTCATGCTGGCCGGTTACCGCTGGCGCCTGGCGGTGCGGACCCGCCGCGCCCGGCAGTACGTGTCCGCGGTGGCCAGGCGCGCCCGTGACGGGCGGCGCCAGCCGTGAGCCAGGAGCTTCTGCAGCTTCCGGGTACTCAGGAAGAAGGTGTACGCGCCCGCGGGTGGCATGGCCCCCGCTTCCGGGTGGCGGCCTGCCTGGCGATCGTCGTAGCCGCCCTGGCCTGGATCGCGGTCCGCGGGCTGACCGGCAACTTCGTGTACTACCTGACCCCGGCCGACGTGGTCGCGCACCACAAGGCCCAGGCCGGCCAGCGGATCCGGCTCGGCGGCTACGTCGTGCCGGGCAGCGTGCACCGGGACGGGAGCGTGCTCACGTTCACCGTGACCGACGGCACCGACTCGATGCGGGTCACCGACACCGGCCCGGTGCCTGAGCTGTTCAGGGCGGGCCAGGGCGTGGTGCTCGAGGGCGCGCTCGGCGCCGACGGCCGGTTCCACGCCGACAACCTGCTGGTCCAGCACAACGGCGACTACACCCCGCCGAATCCCGGGCAGTCCCCGCCGCACCGGGCTGACCTCTCCGCCGGGGGCTGACCATGAGCCAGCTTGGCACCTGCCTGCTGCTGTTCGGGCTCGCGGTGGCCGGCTTCGGCCTGGTGGCCGCCGCCGTGGGGGCGAAGACCGGCCGGCCCGGGCTGGTCGAGACCGCCCGGCGGGTCGCGTTCGGCCTGCTCGCGGTCGTGGCCGCGGCCAACGTCACGATGCTGATCGCGCTGCTGACCAGCGATTTCGCACTCCGCTACGTGGCGGAGAACTCCGCGCGCGAGACCCCGGTGTTCTTCAAGGCCCTGTCGCTGTGGGCCGCGGATGACGGCTCGCTGCTGCTGTGGAACCTGATCCTGGCCGGCTATCTCGCCGCGGTGGCGATCCGGTTCGGGCGCGACGACCGGCCGCCCACGTTCCCGTACGCCATGGGCGTGCTGTACGCCGTGCAGGTGTTCTACCTGATCCTGATCAACGGCCCGGCGCGGCCGTTCGCCGGCCTGGCCAGTCCCCCGGCCGACGGCCGCGGACCGGCGCCGCTGCTGCAGAACCACCCGCTGATGGCCGTGCACCCGCCGTTCCTGTACCTCGGGTTCATTGGCTTCACCGTGCCGTTCGCGTTCGGCATCGCGTCGCTGCTCGCCGGGCAGGGCTTGGACCAGTGGGTCTCGCTGATCCGCCGGTGGACGCTGGTGGTCTGGTGCTTCCTGACCATCGGGCTGCTGCTGGGCGCGCTGTGGTCGTACTCCGTACTCGGCTGGGGCGGGTACTGGGCCTGGGACCCGGTGGAGAACGTCGCCCTGCTGCCGTGGCTGATGTCCACCGCGTTCCTGCACTCGGTCATGCTGCAGGAGCGCCGCGGCATGGCCAGGCTGTGGAACATCGCCCTGGTCATCGGGGCGTTCGCGCTGATGACCTTCGGCACGTTCCTGACCCGCGGCAACGTGCTGTCCTCGGTGCACGCGTTCGCGCAGACCTCGGTCGGCCCGGCCTACCTGGCCTTCCTGGCCCTGGTCCTGCTGACCGGGTTCGGCCTGGTCGCGTGGCGGCTGCCCACGCTGCGCTCGCCGGCCACGCTGACGTCGGCGGTGTCGCGGGAAGGCGCGTTCGTCGCGAACAACATGCTGCTGCTGGCGGCGACCGCGATCATCCTGCTGGGCACCGTGTTCCCGCTGATCGTCGAGGCGGTAACCGGGCAGCAGGTGACCGTCGGCGGCCCGTACTTCCGCAGCTCGATCACGCCGGTGTTCCTGCTGATCCTGCTGCTGGCCGGGACCGCGCCGCTGCTGCCCTGGCGGGCCACCAGCCGGGCGCGGGCGCTGCGCCGGCTGCGGGTCCCGGCCGCCGCGGCCGCCGCCGTCATGATCGCCACCGCGGCGGCGGGCGTGGCCTCGGTCTACGCGGTCGCCGGGTTCGGCCTGGCCGCGCTGGTGCTGGTGACCAACGGCCAGGAGATCAGCAACGGCGTGTCTGCTGGGCGGCCCGGCGGCACACTGCGCGCGCTGCTGCGGTCCCGGCGGCGGCACGCGGGCCTGGTCGTGCACCTGGGCCTGGCCCTGGTCGCGGCCGGGATCACCGCGTCGTCGGCACTCGGCCACCAGTCCCAGGTGACGCTGACGACCGGGCAGGCCGCGGTGTTCGGCGGCCAGGTGCTGCGCTACCAGGGCCTGCGCACCGACCAGCAGCCGCAGCGCATCGTGCTGACCGCGACCGTGTCGGTCACGAACCCGGGCGGCGCCCCGGCGGGCACGCTGGCCCCGCGGATGAACCTGTACCCGGCGGCGACCGAGCCGATCGGCACGCCGTCGATCCACCGCGGCGTGGTCTGGGACCTGTACGCGTCGGTGATCTCGCTGCAGAACGACGGCGGCTCGGCCACCTTCCGCTTCTACCGCAATCCCGGCGTGAACTGGCTGTGGGCCGGCGGGCTGGTGATGGCGCTCGGCGGCATCGCGGCGGCCTGGCCACCGCGGCGCCGGCGGGACGGACAGGGCCGCGACCGGGGTGCCCGGGTGCCGCCGCGGGCCGCGGCGCAGGCGGGTGCCCGGTGACGGCCCGGATCTCGCGGCGGCGGGCGCGGCTGCTGGCTGTCGTGGCGGCGGGCGTCGCGGTGGTGGTCGCGCTGCTGGCTACCGGGCTGGGCAAGGACCCGTCGGCGGTGGCCTCCCCGCTGGTCGGCAAGATGGCGCCGAATTTCACGCTGCCCCAGCTAAACGGGCCGCCGGTGACGCTGTCGAAGCTGCGCGGGCAGGTCGTGGTGATCAACTTCTGGGCCTCGTGGTGCACCGAGTGCCAGACCGAGCAGGCCGCGCTGAACCAGACCTGGCAGCAGTTCCAGGACTCCGGCGTGGTCGTGCTCGGCATCAACTTCGAGGACGCCGTCGGGGCGGCGCGTGACTACGTGCGCAGCGACAGCGTGACCTACCCGGTGGTGGAGGACGCGGCCGCACGCACCGCGCTGAGCTACGGCCTGCGCGGGGTCCCTGAGACGTTCGTGGTCAACCGGTCCGGGCGCATCGTCAACCGCGTCATCGGCCCGGTGGACACCGCCGCGCTCAGCAACGAGATCAGCGCGATGCTGCCGGGATCCCGGTGAGCGCGGCGGGCGCGCTGCGGCGGGCGGCGGCACGAGCGCGGGCCCGGTCCGGGGTGCGGGCGGGCCGGGCTCGCGGTCCGGGGCTGGTCGTGCTGCTCGCGCTGGCCGCGGCGCTGGCCACGCTGGCCGTGGTGGCCGTGACCGGGAAGGCGCCGGCCAGCCAGGCGCAGCAGGTCCAGCAGATCGCCGCGGGCCTGCACTGCCCGATCTGCAAGGACCTGTCGGTCGCCGACTCGCCGGCCCCGCTGGCCCTCCAGATGCGCCAGCAGATCGCGCAGAAGGTCCGCGCGGGCGAGTCGCCGGACCAGATCCGGGCCGGTTTCGTGGCCGCCTACGGCGATTCGGTGCTGATGTCCCCGCCCCGGCGCGGGCTGGCCGGGACCGCGTACTTCCTGCCCGCCCTGGTGCTGCTGGCGGGGCTGATCGCAGCAGGGACGCTGCTTCGCCGCTGGCTGCGCACGCCCCGGGCCGACCCGGCCGCCACGGACAGCGGGCCACCGCTGTCCGCGGCCCAGCGCCGGGCCGTGGCCCGGGCGGTGGCCCGGCTGCGCGAGGAGGAACCCGGATGACAATCGTCCTCCTCATCGCGGGCCTGGCCTTCGCCGTCGGGCTGCTGGTGCTGCGCCCGTTCGCGGCGGCCGCCCCGGCCCGGCCCGCCGTGCGGCCGTCCGGCCGGGTGCCCGGCCCGGCCGAGGACCAGCGCCGTGAGCTGCTGCGCCAGCTCCGCGACCTGGACGACGACCTGGCCGCGGGCAAGCTGTCCGGTGACGATCACGCGCGGCTGCGCGGACCGGTCGAGCGGGCCGCCGCCGCGGTGCTGACCGGCACCGCGAAGGACAGCGCCGCGAAGGACCGTGCGGTGAAGGCCAGCGCCACGAAGGCCAGCGCCGCTAAGACCAGCGCTGCAGCGGCCAGCGCTGCAGCGGACGGTGCGAAGGAGCCGGCCGGGGCCGTGGCCGTCGCCGCGCCGGCTGCCCCGCCCCCCGGCTCCGGCGGCGCCCGCGCAACGAGGCGCTGGCGCCGCCGGAGCGCCATCCTGCTGGTCGCCGCCGGGGCCGCGGCCGCCGTCACGGTCCTGCTGGAGCACGCAGTGGCCCCGCGCACCGCGGGGGAAACGATCTCCGGCACCGCGGTCGCCGGCGCGGCGCCCGCCGCGGGCGGCGGTATGTCCGGCCAGGCCGGGACCGGCAACCAGGGCAACCCGGGCAGCCCGGGCACGGCCAGCGGGACGAACGGCGCGGGCGGTCCGGCCAGCCCGGCTTCCTCCCCGGGCGCACCGCCGGGCCGCAAGCCGCCGACCCGCCAGCAGCTGATGGCCGTGGCCGAGGCCGAGGCCGTGGTGCAGCAGAACCCGAAGAGCGTCGCCGCGCACCTGGCCCTGGCCAGCGCCTACGTCGCCGCGGGCGCCAGCCAGCTGGCCGCGGTCGAGTGGCTGGCCGTGACCCAGCTCGACCCGGGCAACGCCGAGGCCAACACCGACCTGGCCCTGCTGGCCTTCGAGGCCGGCCAGGCCAGGCAGGCCAGGACCATGGTCGACAAGGCGCTGGCCAGCAACCCGGAGTACCCGGAAGGGCTGTACGTGCGCGGCCTGATCGACCTGATGGGGCTGCGGGAGCCGGCCGCCGCGGTGCGGGACCTGAACGCCTACCTGGCCGCGGCGCCCTACGGGTCGCACCGAACGGACGCGGTCACGCTGATCGCGCTGGCCCAGGCGCAGGAACACCCGTGACCGGCCCCATCCCGGGTGGGCCCAGCCCAAGTGGGCCCGGGCTCAGCTGCCTGTCGGTCACCGCCGCGCACGCCTCGCTGGACGTGCTGGAACGGCTGTCCTACCCGCGCGGCGAGCTGGCCGGCCGCCTGACGGTGCTGCGCGCCAGCAGCGGAGCGAGCGCCGTCGCGGTGCTGTCGACCTGCCAGCGCACCGAGGTGTACGCCAGCTGGCCGTATTCCGTAAACCAGGACGCGCTGCTGACGGCGCTGGCCAGGGACCGCGGCCTGCCGCCTGCCGTGCTGCGGCCGGTGGTGCGGGGCTACACCGGGCAGGCGGCGGCCCGGCACCTGCTGCGGGTGGCCAGCGGCCTGGAGTCGTTCGTGCTCGGCGAGACCGAGATCGCCGGGCAGGTGCGCGCGGCGGCCAGCATTAGCCAGTCGGCCGGCCGCGGCGACGCCGTACTCGGCCGGCTGATGGACGCGGCGATCCGGGCGTCGCGGAAGCGGCACCGGGAGACCCCGCTGACCGCGGCCACCCGGTCGGTCGCCAGCGTGGCCGTGGACGCGGTGACCAGGGCCCGCGGCGGCTCGATCGCCGGCCAGCGGCTGCTGGTCGTCGGCGCGGGCCAGGTCGCCGCGATCGTGGTGGCCAGGGCCGCCGCGCAGCAGGCCGCGGTGACGGTGTGCAACCGCACCCGGCGGCACGCGGACCGGCTCGCGGCTGCCGGGGCGGCCGTGGCCGACCTCGGTGACCTGGCCGCCTGCCTGGCCGCCAGCGATATCGCGGTGCTGGCCACCGGGGCGCCGGAGCCGCTGGTCACCGCCGGCCTGCTGCGGTCCGTGCGGTCCGTGCGGGCGGCGCGGGCGGCTGGCGGCCGGCCGCTGACGCTGGTGGACCTGTCGATGCCGCGCAACGTCGACCCGGCGGTCCGGGCGCTGCCCGGGGTGCGGCTGATCGACCTGGCCGACCTGCGATCCGCCGGGCTGGCCGGCGCCGGCGGGCTGGCCCACGACCTGGCCGCCGCGGAGGAGATCATCGAGGAGGAACTGCGGCGCTACCTGCGCTGGCTGGCGGGCCGCCCGGCGGCCGCGGCGGTGCGCCGGATGCGCAGCGGCGCCGAGGAGGCCGCCCGCCAGGAGCTGGACCGGGCCGCGGGCGAGCTGCCCGCCGAGGTCCGGCCCGCCGTGGAGCGGCTGCTGCTGCGGACCGTGCACCGTCTTGTGCACCAGCCCACACTGGAGCTGCGCGCCGCGGCCGAGGCCGGCCACGGCGACCTGGTCCGCGTGCTGGCCGGCCTGTTCGACGCGGCCTCGCCGGACGCTGGACGCCTGGCGGGGGCGGGCCTAGCTGGCGATGAGCCGGACGCAGCAGGCGGGCAGCGCCATGCGCCGTTCGACGTGCAGCGACCGGACGTGGGAGCCGCGGAGCAGGCCGGCCACGAAGGCCTCGTTCATCCCGCACACCAGCTCGCGGTGTGACGCGGACAGCTCGGAGAAGATGCAGTTGCGCAGCGTCCACTCGCCGGAGTCCTGCACCCGCGGCTCGTAACCGAGCTGGGTGAGCTGGCGCTCGACGGCTTCGGTCCGGCCGCGCTTGGTCCGCGCCAGCCGCCGGATCTCCTCGCCGAGCTGCTCGCCGACCCCGGCCGCGACGTCCTGCAGGGCGGTCGTGCCGTCGCCGTTGGGATGGCCGGACGACAGCGCGGTGGCCATCATCGAGGCGGCCAGCGCGTAGCGGGTCTGCGGGATCACCACCGAGAACGAGCGGTCCGACACCGAGTAGAGCTTGGCCGGGCGGCCGGCCCCCGGCCCGGCCCGGCCGGACAGCCGCCGGTACTCCACCGCCAGCAGCCCGGCGCCGGCCATCCGGTCCAGGTGGAAGGCGGCCAGCCGGGCGGTGATGCCGGCGTGCTGCGCGGCTTCCTCGCGGCCCACCGGCTCGCCGCGGTCCCTGAGGTAGCGATACAGCCGCTGCCGCAGCGGCTCAGCCAGCAGCGCGACCGCCAGAAGATCTTCAGCGGCGTCCATCCGGCCCCCTGTCAGCGCCGACCCAGCGTCCAGCGCGGGTCAACTGGTCCCGCCGCCAGGGTATAACCCGATCCCGGGGCCGGACTGGTCCCCCGCTGCGGTCAGCTGGCGTCCCCCGTTGCCCGGTTTCATCACGATTTGGCGCACCCCGCGTCTCGCTCACGCTAGTCCCTGGACGACAGCCGGAGCACGTTTACCATTAGCCACAGAAACTAAGCGGCGGTTCATTGCAGCCGGCCCGAGCACCAGTGAGGATGACCGTTATGACCGCTGCTCCCATGCCTGACATCCTGTCGGTCTACGCCTCGACCCAGCCGGACAAGCTGGCTGTCATCGACGACCGGCCCGGCGCGGACGTCTTCACGTGGACCTACGCCGAGCTGGAGGCGCAGGCCAACCGGCTGGCCAACACGCTGGCCTCGCTGGGCGTGGGCAGCGGCGACAAGCTGATCTGGTGCGGGCCCAACTCGCCGCAGGTCGTCGCGGTCGTCAACGCGACGAGGAAGCTCGGCGCGGTCGCGGTGCCGCTGAACTACCGGCTGACCCCCGAGGAAGCCGCCTACATCGTCACCGACTCGGACGCGTGCGCGGCGTACGTGGACGCGGAGTACGCGCACCTGATCCCGGCGCCAGGGGGCAACCTGCGCCATGTGCTGGTGCACAGCGGTCCCGCCGCCGACGGCACCGTCGGCGAGGACGTCGTGGCCCAGGCTTCCGCCGAGCCGCCGGCAAAGGAGTCCGAGGAACCCGGCGCGACGATGATCTACACGTCGGGCACGACCGGCAAGCCCAAGGGCGCCTACCGCCGGGCCACCGACCAGAACACGGCCATCGCGCTGATCAGCAAGATCGGCTACACCCCGGACGACGTGTACCTGACCTCGGGCCCGCTGTACCACAGCGGCCCGCTGGCCTTCATGAGCGTCGGCCTGCTGCTCGGCCAGACGGTCATCATCCAGCGGAAGTTCGACCCCGAGGACTGGCTGCGGCTGGTCGACAAGTACAAGGTCAGCTCGACCTTCTCGGCCCCGCCGCTGATCCGGCTCGTGTGCGCGCAGCCCGCCGAGGTCAAGGCCCGCTACGACCGGTCGTCAATGCGGATCATGCTGGCCAACGCGGCGCCGTGGAGCTTCGCGCTCAAGCAGGCCTACGTGGCCGACTTCCCGCCCGAGTCGCTCTGGGAGATCTACGGCTCGACCGAGCTCGGGGTCAACTGCGTGCTCGAGCCCAAGGACCAGCTCCGCAAGCCAGGCTCGTGCGGCCTGCCCGCGCCGGGCCAGGAGATCCGCCTGCTCGACCCCGAAGGCAACGAGGTCACCGGCACCGGCCCGGAGAACTCCGGCGAGCTGTACGTCCGCTCGGCCGGCGTCTTCGACGAGTACTACAAGCAGCCCGATAGCTACGCGGCCACCATGCACGGCGACTTCCACACCGTCGGCGACATCGCCTACCGCGACGACGAGGGCTACTACTACATCTGCGACCGCAAGAACGACATGATCATCTCCGGCGGTATGAACATCTACCCGGCCGAGCTCGAGGCCGCGCTGGAGCAGCATCCGGGCATCTTCGACGTCGCCGTGTTCGGCATCCCGTCCGAGGAGTGGGGCGAGCAGGTGCACGCCGCCGTGGTCCCAGCACCGGGCGTGACCCTGACCGAAGCCGACGTCGTCGCCTACGCCCGCGAGCACCTTGCCAACTACAAGATCCCGCGCTCGGTGTCGTTCCTGGACGAGCTTCCCCGCACCGGCTCAGGCAAGCTCCTCAAGCGCCAGCTCCGCGCCCCCTTCTGGGCCGGCCACACAACCCAGGTCAGCTGAGGCCGGCCCGGCCCGCACCGGTCCGCGCCGGCCCGGTGCACCTCAGGCCGGGCTGACCGAGCGGGCGGTGGTGGACTGCTCGCCGGGGTTGATGCCGAACGAGATGATGCGGGTCGGGCGGATGCGCACGATCGTGTCCTCGAAGCGGTCGCCGAACGCCTTGCCGCCCTGCGGGCTGACCTCGGCCGTGCCGCGGATCTCGATCATGCGCGGCTGCCAGGGCGGCAGGACGTCGTCCACCACGATGCTGGCCCGGCCGGTGCGCTGCACGTCCCGCAGCTTCTTCGTCTGGCTCATCCGCATCCCGCCGACGTCGATCGCGTCGTGATCCGGGTCGTAGCGGAACGAGGTGGGCACCACGTGCGGCTGCCCGTCGGCGCCGACGGTGGCGATGCGGCCCAGCCGCTGGCTGGCCAGGTACTCGAGCTCAGCCTCGGTAAAGACGCTCATGCCCGGCTAACCCGGGCCCGCGCGTCCGCATTCCACCGCCCCGCGGCAGGGCGGGATGCGGGCCGGGCCCTCGACGCGGCCGCTCACGGCCCGCCACGATGGCTGCTATGGCTTCGCCCGTGCTGCTTTCGGTGAACGTCGGCCTCCCTCGTGACGTCCCCTGGCAGGGCAGGACGGTGCACACCGGTATCTACAAGGAGCCGGTGGCCGGACCGGCGATGGTCCGGCGGCTCAACATCGACGGCGACGGCCAGGGCGATACCGCCGGGCACGGCGGCGAGCAGCGGGCCGTGCTCGTCTACCAGATCCAGTCCTACCGGTACTGGCAGCGCCAGCTGGGCCGGGACGACTTCGGCTACGGCCAGTTCGGCGAGAACCTGACCGTCGACGGCCTGCCCGACGACGAGGTGTGCATCGGGGACCGGTACCGCATCGGCGAAGCCGAGTTCGAGGTCACCCAGCCGCGGGTCACCTGCTACCGCGTCGGCCTGCGGATGGGCGAGCCGGAGATGCCCGCGCTCCTCGTCAGCCACCACCGTCCCGGCTTCTACATGCGGGTCATCACCGAGGGCCGGGTGCAGGCCGGCGACCCCATCGTGCGGACCAGGACCGGGCCCGGCGCGCTGAGCGTGGCCGACACCGACGCGCTGCTCTACCTCCCCGGCAAGGACCGGGCCAGGCTGCGCGCCGCGCTGCGGATCCCGGCACTGAGCCCGGGCTGGCAGGGCTCGTTCCGCGACCTGCTGGCCGCCGGCGCGGACGCCGCGGACACCGGGGGCGGAGCGGCCGCGGCGCCGGCCTGGGCCGGGTTCCGTGCCCTGCGCGTCCAGCGGGTGGTGGCCGAGACCGCGGCGGTGACGTCCATCTACCTGACCGCTGCCGACGGGAGCACGCTGCCGGCGGCCCGGCCGGGCCAGTACCTGGCCCTGCGGGTCACCGGCGCCGGCCAGCCCGCCCCGGTGCGCAGCTACTCGCTGTCGTCGCCGGCGGCCGGCGGCACCTACCGGATCAGCGTCAAGCGCGAACCGCACGGCGCCGTGAGCAGTTACCTGAACCGTTCTCTGCGGCCGGGCGCGACGCTGGAGGCGGCCGCGCCGCGCGGCGACTTCGTCCTCGGCGGCGGGCGCGGCCCCGTCCTGCTGGTCTCGGCGGGCATCGGCATCACTCCCGTCCTGGCCATGCTGCACGAGCTGGCCGCGTCCCGCAGCGAACGCGAGGTGTGGTGGATCCACGCCGCCCGCGGGCCGCAGGACGATCCGCTGGCCGCGGAGGCGCACGCGCTGCTCGCCTCGCTGCCGCGCGCCCGCGAGCACCTGTTCTACAGCTCGGCGGGCGGCCGGCTCAGCCGCGGCCGGCTCCTCGCCCTCGGCGTGCCGCCCGGCGCCAGCGCGTATATCTGCGGACCGGCCACCTTCATGTCGGATATGGAATACGGCTTGACCGCGGCGGGCCTGCGCCCCGACCGGATCCGGACTGAGCTGTTCGGTTCGCTGCCGGCCAGCACCCCGGGCATCACCGGCCAGCCCGGCCAGCCGCCGCACCAGCCGGACGGCCCGCCGGGGACCGGCCCGCTGGTCACGTTCGCGCGCAGCGGCCTGTCGGTGCCGTTCAGCACGGCCCGCCGCAGTGTGCTCGAGCTCGCCGACGCCTGCGATGTCCCGGTCCGCTACGCCTGCCGGACCGGCGTGTGCCACACCTGCGTCACCCCGCTGCTGTCCGGCGAGATCGGCTACCGCCCTGACCCGCTGGAGCAGCCCGCCGGCGGCCAGGTGCTGATCTGCTGCGCCCAGCCCCGGACGGACATCGTCCTGGACCTGTAGCCGGGCTCCCGGAAAAGGACTGACGCCATTCATTAATGGCGATTAAATTCCCCACGGCCTCTTCCCTGAAGATTTCTGGCACCCGGGCGGGCCGGCCGAAACTGGTCCTGGACCAAGGACTAACGTCCCTTGCTTCTGGGCTCTGGCGGCCGGAGAACAGAGACAGAGGCGAGGTTATTCATAAGATGACGCCGCCACCCACCGGATCTGGTTAACCGGTGCAACGGCCCCCTGGCTGCTATGCCACGAGGGAAAGGCCCGGAACCGGGCGCGGAGCCGCTGCTTACACCAGTCCGGCGCACACCCGGTCCTGGGCTGCTCGGCAGGAGGTCTTGTCGATGCGCAAGTTCCATAGCGCGCTCTTCGCCGCGGCCGCGGCGGGTACCGCGCTAACTACGCTATTCCTGACGGCGCCCGCCACCGCTGCGGTGGCCGCCGCCCCGTCCGTCGGGCCGACGACGTACACCACAACCCAGACGGGATACAACGTAACGGGCCGGTGGTTCCGGTACGTGTCCACCACGGTGACCATCCCGGCGGCCGGTCATGGATTCCGGGCCGACGGCGGCCTGATGACCGTGGCCCTGGGGAATACCGTCAAGGACCACGTCCGCGCGGTCATCCAGGTGAAGCCCGGCGGCGGCTACGGCTCCGTGCAATACGGCAGCGGCCAGCAGGTCAATCCGTTTGCGCTCAGCCCGCACGTCGGTGACAAGGTGGCGGTCAGCATCTACTACGACCGTCACGGCCACGATCTGTTCACCGCCACCGATCTCACCCAGGGCGTCTCCAGGATCGCCGGGATGACCGTGGGCACCGTCGCGTACAACCAGGTGTCGCTGCTGGACAACCTGGGGGTCAACACGGAGCCCCCGATCACCGACATCCAGACGTGGTCGCTAGCCAGCACCCGGCTGACCACGATCAGGGGTTACCACGGCACCCTGTTTGGCCCATGGGCGACCACCCCGCTCGTTGCCACCAGCTCCGGCACCCCGGCCGGCCGGCTGATCGCCGACACGTCCGGCCTGTCGAACAACGGGGCGAACTTCGAGTGCTGGCTGCGGGCGCTGCCGGTGCAGCGCACCGGGGCGTTCGCCGGTTACCTGGCCACGGGGGTTCCGTTCCGGTTCGCCTCGACCATCATGACCGTGCCGAAGGCGCCAGCCACTGGCGATCCCAGCCTGGGCACCGTCGGGCTGTTCAGCTCGCACGGCTTCGGCCCGTCCGGCTTCGTCGGGGTGAAGGCAGGCGGTGGAGCGGACAGCGTGACCTACCACGCCCCGCACCTGCCGGGCGTGAAGCCGCTGGCGGTCAGCCCCGACCCGGGTGACCACCTGGCGGTGAGCGTCGCCTACGATCACGGCTTCCTGCGGTTCGCCGTGTTCGACCTGACCCAGCACAAGGGTGACACCGCTACCGTGCCGGTCCACTTCGCGTCCTTCGACACGGCCGCTGTGCGGGTCGTCGTCCACAATTTCACCCACCACGGCCAGCAGTTCCCGCCGGCCCCCGAAGGCCAGTTCTGGGCGTTCAGCCACACCCAGATCGGCAGCTTCGGTGCGCACGGGACCCTGCTCGGCCCCTGGGGCACCGTCAAGCAGGTCGCTTTCGGCGCGTCCCCCTCGGTGCTCATGCACGGCCAGGACTTCACCGTCTGGCTGCATCAGCACAGTCACTAACCGCCACGATCGTGTGCCCCCGGACGCCCGTCCGGGGGCACACACTTTCCTGGTAAAGCCTGATTAAGCGGTCTCCTAATGGCCCATCATGCTAAACCCGGCCAATCTGTTTCTGCCGGTTCCCTGGCGTACGTCACTCGTGGCAAGGGACCGCAGACCCGCCGGGTCAGGTCCTTGGTCCCTGACCTCGCCTGCACCGCGGCGGAACGGTAGGGCACGAGGAGATGATCTGCCATGAACGACGAAGCAGCTGGCCAGTCCTCCCGGGAGAGGGCCGTCACGCAACTGAAGAAGCGGCGCGATTTCCGCACGCACCTCGTTGTCTACCTGCTGTTCAACGGGTTCCTGACGGTGATCTGGGCGCTCACGGACCTGCACGGGTTCTTCTGGCCGATATTCCTCATCGCCGGATGGGGCATCGGCCTGGTGATGAACGCGTGGGACGTCTACTGGCGGCACGAGATCACCGAAGGTGACATCCAGCACGAGATCGAGCGCGAGCGCCAGCACAGCCGGTGACCCGGTGGGGCGGCCGGCGGCTTACCGCGCCGGCCGCCCCCAGCCCGGCGGCTACCGGGGACTGGCCGCCTCCAGCTCAGCGGCCGCAACGAGATGGCCGGGTTCGCATTCGGTCAGCGGGGGCGGTTCCAGCATCGGGTTCGGGCGCCCGCGGCGCGGCTGCCGCGCGGGCGGCCGGTGCCGGGGCCGGGCGGGCGGGCGGGAACCGGCTGCGGCCTGCTCCCCCGCCGCGGCAGGCGCTTCCAGCCCGGCAGACCGGGGTGACCACCGGCGATGCAGCTGGGGCACCGACTCCAGCAGCATCCTGGTGTAGGGATGCTGCGGGTTGCCGAACACCTGGACCGTCGGCCCCATCTCCGCGATGGCGCCATGGCGCAGGATGACGGTCCGGTCGCTGATGTAGTGACCGAGGGACAGGTCGTGGGTGATGAACAGCACGGCCAGCCCGGCCTGCTTGAGACCGACCAGCAGGTTGAGCACGTCGACCCGGGTAGATGCGTCCAGCATGCTGATGATCTCGTCCGCAATCAGCAGCTTGACATCCAGCAGCAGGGCCCGGGCGATGAGCAGGCGCTGCTGCTGGCCGCCGGATAGCTGATGGGGATACCGGTCCAGCACCTCACCCGGGTTCAGGGCCACCGCCTCCAGCGCCGCGTCGATCCTGGCCTCCCAGGCCCCCTGGGCGATTTTCGGGAAGTACTCCTCGCGCAGCAATTCGAAGACCCGGTCGGCCTTGTAGACCGGGTTGTAGGAGCTGTACGGGTCCTGGAAGACGCCCTGCACGTACCGGTAGTACTCATGCAGTTCCGCCCGCCCGAAGGCGGCGATGTCCTTGCCGTCGAAGAGGACCTGGCCGCTGCTGGCCGTGATCAGCCGCAGCACGATCTTGCCGAGGGTGGTCTTGCCGCTGCCGCTCTCCCCGATCAGCGTGACAACCTCTCCCGGGTTGATGCCGAAGCTGACCTGGCGCAGGGCAGGCAGGGTGCCCCCGTCGGCGTCGGCCGCCCGGAACAGCTTGGAGACCTTGTCGAGGCGCAGGGTGCTCATGACGTAACCTCCTGGACGGCCGGTGCCGTACGTGATTCCGGTGCGCAGGCCGCGGCCGGGACGGCCGGAACCGCGGGGATGTCACGGCCTGCGGCGTTCCAGCAGGCCACGAAGTGGCCGGGGGCTACTTCTGCGAAGGGCGGCTGCTCCCGGCACTGGCTGGCGGCGAGCGGGCAGCGGGCGGCGAACCGGCATCCGGCCGGAGGGTCCGCCAGCGATGGCGGCCGGCCGGGGATGCCGGTCAGCCGGGTCTGCTCATGGCGCACCCCGACCTCCGGCAGTGAGGCCAGCAGGGCCCGGGTGTAAGGATGCCGCGGGGCGCTGATGATGCTGGCGGTGTCCGCCTTCTCCGCCAGCCGCCCGGCGTACATGATCATGATGGTGTCGGCGACCTGGGCCAGGATCGACAGGTCGTGGGTGATGGTGATCACGCTCCGCACATACGTCCGGTCACGGAACTCCATGAGCAATTCCCCGACGGCCCGCTGGGTGGAGACATCCAGGGCGGAGGTGATCTCGTCGGCGATCAGCAGCGACGGGTTCAGCAGCGTGGACAGGACGAGGGTGACCCGCTGGCGCATCCCCCCGGACAGCTCGAACGGATACCGGCTGAGCACCTCGTCGCTGAGGCCAACCAGGGCGATGCGCCGCCGCATCTCCTCCGCCACGCTCGAGTAGCGCACGTCGTGGCAGCCGAGCAGATCGGCGATGATCTTGCTGATCTTGCGGGTGGGGTTGAGCGCGCTCATGGCGTACTGCGGGACGAGCGAGATGTCTCTCATCCGGTGCGGCCGCATCGCCTTGCCGTTGCTGATCGGGAGCTCTTCGCCGTCCAGCAGGACGCGGCCGCTGAGCTGCTTCATCCGGCCGTCCAGGGCGATGAGGCTGGTGCCGAGGGTGGTCTTCCCGCAGCCGGACTCACCGGCCAGGCCCATGATCTCCCCGTCGGCGACGGTGAACGTGACGCCGTCGACGGCGCAGCAGTCGCCGGCCAGGGTGCGGTAGGCAATGGACAGGTTCTCGACTCTGACGCTCATTGCTGCCTCAGCTTCGGGTTGAAGACCTCGTCGAGGCCCACGTTGGCGATCAGCAGGGCGGCGACCATCCCGGTGAGGGCCACGCCGGGCGTGACGAACCACCACCACATGTGCAGCTGGAGCGCGCTCCACAGCATGGCCTGGTTCATCATCGTGCCCAGCGAGATGCTGTCCGTCGGTCCCAGCCCGAGGAAGTCGTAGCTGGCCGCCAGCAGCATGGAGCTGCCGAACAGCAGCACGACCACGAGGAACAGGTAGGAGGCCATGTTCGGGGCGATTTCCCGGATCACGATGCTGGCCGGCCGTTTGCCGGACAGCCGGGCCAGGTCCACGAAGTCACGCGACCGCAGGCTGAACGTCTGGGCCCGGACCGCCCTGGCCACCCACGGCCAGGTGGTCAGCCCGATGAACACCCCTTCGAACACGGCGCCCCGGGTCCGCAGGTAGGCGCCGATCACGATCAGCAGCACCAGGGACGGGATCATCACCATGATGTTGGTGAGCATCTGCAGGATCTCGTCCAGCCAGCCGCCCCGGTATCCGGCGGTGAAGCCCAGCGCCATGCCCACCAGAGCGGCGCTGACCGCACCCAGCGCGCCAACCAGGTAGCTTGCCCGCAGGCCGATGGCCAGCTGCGCGAAGACATCGTGACCGAAGTAATCGGTACCGAGCCAGTGCGCCACCGAGGGCGGCTGGTGCGGCAGGAAGTACTCCGCAGTGCCGTGCGGTGAGATCACCGGGAAGAAGATCGCGCCGAGGACGAACAGCAGTTCCAGGCTGACGCCGAACAGCAGTTTCTTGTTCCGCACCGCGTAGACCAGGAACTCGCGCCGCCGCCGGGGCCGCACCACGGACCCGGCCGCCAGGCCGCCCGAGACTATGGCGAGCGGGCCGGCGGCTCCCGCCTCCGGGCCGGCTGGCGTCACGGCCGGGCCGGGCCCGGCCGGGGCGCCAGCCGGAACGGCCGGATGGCGGATGGATGACCCGCTCATGCCGTCACCCCCTGCATGCTGAGCCGGGTCCGCGGATCCACGGCAAGGTAGATGAGATCGATGACGAAGTTGGCGATCAGCACTCCCAGGACGATGAAGATGAAGATGCCCTGGAGCAGGAAGTAGTCCTGATTGGAGATCGCGTTGTAGATCAGCAGGCCCAGCCCGGGGTAATGGAAGGCGATCTCGGCCACGATGTTGCCGCCGATGACCACGCCGAGGGCCAGGGCCAGGCCGGAAAGCTGGGGCAGCGACGCGTTGCGGTAGGCGTACCGGCGGACCAGCCGTTCGCTGCCGCCGAGCGCCCGCAGGTAGCGTGAGCTGTCGTTCTCCAGCTCGTAGATCACCAGGTTGCGCATGCCGATGGCCCAGCCGCCGAGACTGACCAGGAACACGGTCAGGAACGGCAGGACCCAGTGGTAGACCAGGCTGGAGACGAAAGCCCAGGAGAAGGCCGGCAGCAGGCCCTGGTCGTAACCGCCGGAGACCGGGAACAGGTGGAACAGCTCGCCGAGCACGAACGGTATCGCCAGGGCGAGCCACGGGTACGGCGTGGCCTGGAACAGGTAGCCCAGCGGCAGCACGGTGTTGTCCAGCACCTTCCGCCGGGCGGCCAGCGCGCCGAGCCGGTTGCCGGCCAGGTAGGCCAGCACAATGGCCGGTACGAGCAGCGCCAGGGTGTACGGGGCGGCGCTCCAGATGAGCGTGGTGACCCGGGCGGGGAAGTCGTAGACGCTGACCCCCAGGTCGCCATGCACCAGGCCGACCCAGAAGTGCCAGTACTGCTGCCACAGCGGCAGGTTGGTGCCGAAGGCCTCGGACATCGTCCGGTACAGCGGTGCGTACCCGCTCGGCTGCAGCTGGAATTTCGAGAGGTAGAGCTGGACCGGGTCCCCGGGCATCAGGTGCGGGATACCCCAGTCGATGGTCGCGCCGACGAAGAACGTCAGCACGTAGGTGAGTATTTTCCGGCTCAGGTAGCGTCGCACTGCCCTGCTCCCTTGAACGTGCCCGGGGCGGATCCGTGGCCCGCGGCGCCTGCCCGGCCGGGCCACGGATCCGCTCAGCTATTCAGCTATCTGCGATGTGCTCGGCAGGTGCCGCGAGGCGGTCACGAGCTGGCCTTCGGGGCGGGCTGAAGGGCCGCGAGCGCGTAGACGGAGGTCATGGCGCCGAGGTAGCCGCCCCACATGACGGGCGTGTTCTGGTTGGGGGTGCCGGATGCTGCATAGCCGGCCCAGTACTTGGTGTTGCCCTGGAACCAGGCGCCGTTGTACCAGACCGGGATCTGCGGCAGATCCTGGAGGAAGTGCTTCTCCAGCTGGCTGTAGAGCGACTTCAGCGTGGCGGTGTCGGTCACCGGGGTGACTCCGGCCTGCTGCACCAGCTTCCAGGCCGCGGGCGAGCTGAACCGCGACCAGTTGAGCTGGGCCGTCTGCTGCTTGGCGATCGGCAGGTTGTAGACCCGCTGGAAGTAGGTCCACGGTGTGGAGTCCAGGCTGGCGTTGTTGTCCAGCGCCAGGTCGAAGTTGCCGTTGGTCAGGTCCGCGGTCCGCGCCGGGTACTGCGGGAAGGTCGCCGTGCAGTGGATGCCGACCGCCTTCAGCTGCTCGGCGATGACCTGAGCGCTGGCCATCCAGTCGGTCCAGCCCTGCGGGACCTCGAGCGTGATGTTCTGCCCCTGGTAACCCGACTTGGCCAGGAACTGCTTGGCCAGCGCCGGATCGTACTTGAAGCCGTACTGGCTGACCACGCTCTGGTCGATGTAGGACTTCAGGTTGGGCAGCAGCCCGGTCGGGTTGGCCGCCGCCACGAGGCCGCCGTAGACCGTGCTGACGATCTGCTGCGGGTTGATCGCGTAGGCGATGGCCTTGCGGAAGTTGAGGTTGCTCATCGGCGCCCGGGTGGTGTTCGGCTCCAGCCACACGGTGTTGGCCGACAGCATGTACGGCGCCTTGGTGAAGAAGGTCTTGAAGCCGTAGCCGGCGTTCCCGCCCAGCCCGCTGACCAGCTCGTTGATGCCGGGCAGGAAGTTGTTGCTCCAGTCGATCTGGCCCGCGCTGAGCGAGGACAGCACCACGTTGTTGGACCCGTTGAGGATGTCCACGAGGTACTTGAACTTGAAGCTCAGGCCGAGCTGCTTGATCGCCCACCAGTCCGGGTTGGTCTTGTAGGCGACCTCGGTGGAGTTGTGCGCGGCGAGCGTCATCGGGCCGGTGCCGACCGGCTTCGTGTTCGCCCCGGTGATCTGGCCGGACGCGGACATCTTGGACCAGATGTGCTGCGGCACGACCGGCGCCCGCCACAGGAACGCCTGCCATTCGGAGTAGCCCGGCGTACCGCGGAAGGTGACCGTTACCGTATTGCCCGCCGCGGTGGCGCTCTTCACGGTCGCGACGTTGGAGTGGTAGGGGTCGGACATGTTCGTGCGGGCCAGATTGATGGAATAGGCGACGTCAGCCCCGCTGAATGGCGTCCCATCAGTCCAGGTAACGCCGTCGCGGACCGTCATGGTGTAAGTGTGACCGTGCCACTCGCCGCTGGTCGCCAGCCAGGGCCGGTAATTGTTCTGGATCGGGTCGTACAGGAACAGCGGCTCGTAGACCAGTCCCTGCGTGCCCGTCGCGTAGTTGCCCAGGTTGAACGGGTTCCAGTTGGACGGGGGTGTATAGGCCGTGCCGCTGGTATACAGCGTCTGGCTGCGCGGGAAGCCGGCCAGCCCGGCTGTCGACCCCGATGATGACGGGCCCGGGGACGCGTTGTTCCCCGACGACCCGGAGCAGGCCGCGGTGGCGGCCAGCAGGGCAACCGTTGCCGCGGCAATGATCCCCTTGCCGGCCCGCCTTACCGATGTTGTATTTATCATGCTATTCACCGCTCTTACCTCCTCGGCTGCATGACCATTTACTTTCTTGTGTGAGGCCGTAGTTCACCAGCTGGCTGGCATATGCCAGTCATGGCCATGAACGCCAGCGCCCCAGCCGCCCTTTTCCCTCCTTCAGGCGGCGGCATTTCGCCTCGTGCGTTCAGATGCTCATGGCCGTTTCCGCCCCGCCACAGGGCCGTTTGCATCCCCGTGCAGGGCCAAAAGTCCTATTGGCCGACCGTGAATGGCTGGCCGCCTCAGGCGGCCAGCGAGACTACGGCTGGGCCGACGGGGTGAGATCCTCCGGCGCGGTCCTGGTCAGCGCGGTGACCCCGACGGCCATGACCCCGAAGGCGATGACCGCGGCCACCGTGTCGACCGGGCTGCCGGTGAAGCGCT
>DASVBE010000147.1:0-9683 GCA_036375995.1 Streptosporangiaceae bacterium
TGCTCGTGCAGGTGGTCACCGAGGTCGCCAGCAGGCCGGCCGCGGCGCCGGCTGCCGCCAGCAGGACCGGGGCCAGCAGGCCGCCGGGCCAGACCAGGGTTCCCAGCAGTTTGTCCTTAGCCGTCCAGCGGGGTGAGAGCCACAGCAGCACCACCCCGATGAACCAGCCGAGGACCGGGATCACGATGCCGCCGAGCAGCAGGAACAGCACCGCGGCCAGTTCCAGGGCACCGGCACCGGCTCGGCCGGGCTGGGCGGCCAGCGGCCCGGCCAGCCCGGCCGGGTGACCGGCGCCGGAGCCCGGCGCTCCGGACCAGGCCGGGCTGCCGGCCGGCGTGTCCGCGGCCGCCCGGACGATGTCGGCCGGGTCGCCCAGCCGGTCCAGGATGTTCCGCACCGCCAGGGGCGAGCCGTCCGGCTGGCGGGCCTCGGCGATGTGGGCAGTGATCTCCTCGATGAGCTCGTCGCGGCGATCGGCGGGCAGCCCGCGGGCCGCGTTGCGGAGTTCCCGCAGGTAGTCCTCGACCAGGTGGTCGTCGGCAGTGCTCATGGTGCTGGCCTTTCTTGGAAAGGGTTCTCGCCGGAACTGGCCAGCAGATCGTCGACGCTGTCGCGGAGCCGTCGCCACGAGCCGGTGAACTCAGCCAGGGCCTCGCGGCCGGCCGGGGCGATCCGGTAGTAGCGGCGGGGCGGGCCCGCCGCGGATTCACGCCAGGTGGTCTCGACCAGCCCCTGGCGGCGGAGCCGGGCCAGCAGAGGGTAGATCGTCCCCTCGCCGGTCACCATGCCGTCGATGCCGGCCAGCGACTGGACCAGCTCGAAGCCATACCGCTCCTTGTCGCGGACCATGGCGAGAACGCAGTAAGGCAGCACGCCGCGGCGCATCTGCGCCACCAGGTTCCCGGCATCGCCAGCTATCATGTACCGCATAGTAGCTGGCGATGACAGGCCGGTCAATCGGCAGGCGGAGCCTGCTGGTCCCGCCCCATTTCCAGGGTCAGATCACCCGAAATGGTGCCGGATCATGCCTGGGGTCCGGGTCCGCTGCGGGACTGGCGGCCGGGGCGGGCCATCATGGTCCGATGGCTGACCCCGATCTGACCCCCGATCTGATCCGCCGGGCCAGGGCGGCCGGGATCGCGCCCTCCTACCGGGACTCGCACCGCGAGGAGGTGACGGTCAGCGCGGAGACCCTGACCGCGATCCTGGGCGCACTCGGCCCGGCGGCCACCGGCACCGGCGACGGCACCGCCACCGCCACCGGCACCGGCCAGCCGCCCGCCGCGGCCCCGGTCCCGGAGGAGGTCACCGCGCCGCAGGTGCGCGAGCGGTCCTGGGGGTTTGCGGTCCAGCTGTACTCGCTGCGGTCCCAGGGCTCGTGGGGTCACGGCGACCTGCGGGACCTGGCTGACCTGGCGGCCTGGAGCGCGCGCGAGCACGGTGCCGGGTTCGTGCTGGTGAACCCGCTGCACGCGGCCGAGCCGGCGCCGCCGGTCAGCGCATCGCCCTATCTCCCGATGACCAGGCGGTTCACCAGCCCGCTGTACCTCCGCATCGAGGACATCCCGGAGTACCAGGAGCTCACCGACGCGCAGCGATGGCGGGTGGACGCGCTCGGCGGCCCGCTCCGCGCCCGCAACTCAACCAGCGACCTGATCGACCGGGACGAGGTGTGGCGGGCCAAGCGCGCCGCCCTGGAGATCATCTACGCGGTGCCGCGGAGCAGCCGCCGCGAGACCGCCTTCCGGCATTTCCGCGAGCGCGAGGGCGACGCGCTGGCCCACTGGGCGGCGTGGTGCGCGCTGGCGGAACGCCACGGACCCGACTGGCGCAGCTGGCCTGACCCGCTCCGCGAGCTGCGTACCGCTATCGACGTAGCGACGGGAGGGGACTACGGCGGGTCAGCGGAATTCCACACCTGGCTCCAGTGGGTGGCCGACGAGCAGCTCGCCGCGGCCCAGCAGGCGGCGACCGAGGCCGGAATGGCCATCGGGGTCATCCACGACCTGGCCGTCGGGGCGCACCCCGGCGGGGCGGACGCGTGGGCCAACGCGTCGGTGATGGTCCGCGGGGTGAGCGTGGGCGCGCCGCCGGACCGGTTCAACCAGCTGGGGCAGAACTGGGGGCAGCCGCCCTGGCACCCGCAGCGGCTGGCCGCGGACGGCTACCGGCCGCTGAACGACCTGCTGCGCGCAACGCTGCGGCACTCGGGCGGGATCCGGGTGGATCACGTGATGGGCCTGATGCGGCTGTGGTGGGTGCCGGACGGGATGAGCCCGGCGGGCGGGGCGTACGTCCGGTACGACCACACCCAGACGGTCGGCGCGCTGGCCGGCCAGGCGGCGCAGGCCGGGGCGGTGGCGATCGGCGAGGACCTGGGCACGGTCGACCCCTGGATCAGGGACTACCTGGCCCGGCGCGGCATCCTGGGCACCACCATGCTGTGGTTCGCCCGGGAGCCCGACGGGTCGCCGCTGCGGCCCGGGCACTGGCGCCGGGCCTGCATGGCCGCGGTGGGCACCCACGACGTGCCGCCGGTCACCGCGTTCCTGACCGGCGAGCAGGTCACCGTGCGGGCCCGGCTCGGGCTGCTGGCGGTGCCCGAGGAGACCGAGCGGCGCAACGCGGAGCAGATGATCGCCCAGTGGCAGGAGATGCTCGTCGCCGAGGGCCTGCTGCCGGACGGCGCGGCGCCGGACCCGGAGGAGTTCACGGTGGCGCTGTACGCGTTCCTGGCGCGGACCCGGGCCGAGCTGATCAGCGTGTCGCTGGCCGACGCGGTCGGCGACCGGCGGGCGCAGAACCTGCCGGGGACCAGCACCGAGTACCCGAACTGGCGGATCCCGCTGTGCGGGCCGGCCGGCCGGGCCGTGCTGCTGGAGAACCTGCCGGGATTGCCGCTGGTCCGGGCGGTGGCCGCGGCGGCCCGGCCGGTGCCGCGGCGGCCACCCGGCTAGCTAGCCGCGGCGTCCCGCTCGCGGCAGCGCAGCGCGCGGGCCACGTCGTCGCGGCCCTCGGTGAGCAGGCGGCGCAGCGCGGCGGGCGGGTTCGTCCTGGCCAGGTAGTCGTCGGTCATCGCGATGGCGTCGGCCGTGACCACCCGGCGCGGGTAGGCGAACTCGGCGAAGCGCTGGGCCATGTCCG
The DNA here is from genome assembly GCA_036375995.1 of Streptosporangiaceae bacterium. Taxonomy (GTDB): domain Bacteria; phylum Actinomycetota; class Actinomycetes; order Streptosporangiales; family Streptosporangiaceae; genus DASVBE01. Next base: position 3,145 of record DASVBE010000147.1, read on the forward strand.
TGCCCCAGGTCTGCCACAGCTCACCGACCACCGCGTAGTAGCGCTCCTGGTAGGGGGCGAGCAGCTCGTCCTGGTCCAGGTCGCCGAAGCCGTCCAGGATGGCCCGGAACAGTGCGTTGGTCAGCTGGCCGCCGGTGATCAGCGCCCAGGCCTCCTCCTTGGCCGCCGGGTCCGGCAGCGCGGCCCGGCAGGCCGCGGCGTGCCGCTCGCCCGCGTCGGTCCGGTCCGCGTCCAGCTCGGCGTCGATCGCGTCCTGGCCGGCCTTGCCGCGGCTGACCAGCCGGCGCAGCAGCTGCCAGCGCAGCTCGGTGTCCACGGCCAGGCCATCGACCGCCGCGCTGCCGTCCAGCAGCCCGGCCAGCAGGGCCAGGTCCTCGTCGCTGGTGGCCACGCTGGCCAGCGCCTGGGCGAAGGTCAGCTGCCGGTCCGAGCCGGGCTCGGCGCTGTTCAGCAGCTCGCGCAGGCGCGCGGCGAGCTGGCTGAGGCCGGCGGACCGCCAGGACGGGTCGGCGAACCGGCGGACCGCCGCGGCGGCCTGCTGGAGCACGGACTGCAGCACCGGGATGTCGGTGACCGAGGCCGCGCCGGACATCACCAGCGCCACGTACTGCCGGGCGGGCAGCTCGGCGTCCCGGCACATGTCCCAGGCCGCGGCCCAGCACAGCGCGGCCGGAAGCGACCCGGTGAACTCGCCGATCGCCGCGGTCAGCGTGGCCAGCGAGCCGCGGTCCAGCCGGATCTTGGCGTAGGTCAGGTCGTCGTCGTTGACCAGCACCAGGTCGGCCCGGCGCTGGCCGGCCAGCTCGGGCACGGCCGTCCGGTCCCCGGCGATGTCGGTTTCCACCCGGCGGCGCCGGACGAGGCCCTCATCCGTGCGGTCGTACAGCGAGACCGCGATGCGGTGCGGGCGCAGCACCGGATGGCTCTCCGCCGCTTCCTGCAGCACGTCGAAATAGGAGTACGCGCCATCGGCGCCGGTCCCGAACTCCGGGCGGAGCGTGTTCACCCCGGCGGTTTCCAGCCAGAGCTTGGACCACGCGGTCAGGTCCCGGCCGGACGCCTGGGTCAGGGCGCCGAGCAGGTCGGCCAGGGTGGCGTTGCCCCAGGCATGCTCGGCGAAGTAGGCGCGGACGCCGGCCAGGAAGTTGGCCCGCCCGACGTAGGCGACCAGCTGCTTGAGCACGGCCGCGCCCTTGGCGTAGGTGATGCCGTCGAAGTTGACCTCGACGGTCTCGATGTCCGGTGCGTCAGCCGCGATCGGGTGGGTGGAGGGCAGCTGGTCCTGCCGGTACGCCCACGCCTTCCAGTCCTGGGCGAACGTGGTCCACGCGTCCGGCCAGCGGGTGGCCTCGGCCTGCGCGACCGTGCCCGCCCAGGTGGCGAACGACTCGTTCAGCCACAGGTCGTCCCACCAGCGCATGGTGACCAGGTCGCCGAACCACATGTGGGCCATCTCGTGCAGGATCGTCTCGGCGCGGGTCTCCCGCTCGGACTCCGTCACCCGGGACCGGAAGATGTAGTCCTCGAGGAACGTCACGCAGCCGGCGTTCTCCATCGCGCCGGCCTTGTACTCCGGCACGAACAGCTGGTCGTACTTGCCGAACGGGTAGCGGACCCCGAAGTTCTCGTGGAAGTAGTCGAAGCCCTGCCGGGTGACCTCGAAGATCTCGTCCGGGTCCAGGTAGGCGGCCAGCGACTGGCGGCAGTAGATGCCCAGCGGGATGCCATCGTGGTCGGCGGTCACCCGGTGGTAGGGGCCGGCCGCGATCGCGGTGATATAGGTCGAGATCGGCGGGGTCGGCGGGAACACCCAGCGCTCGGTGCCCGGGCCGGCCGGGGCGGCGGCGGTCACCGGCGCCATGTTGGACACCACCAGCCAGGTGTCCGGGCAGGTCACCGTGAAGGCGAAGCGGGCCTTCAGGTCGGGCTGGTCGAAGCAGGCGTAGATCCGGTGCGCGTCGAACGTCTCCAGGTCGGAGTACAGGTAGACGCCCTTGTCCACGGGGTCGGTGAACCGGTGCAGGCCCTCGCCGGTGCGGGAGTAGGCGCAGTCGGCGACGACCTGGAGGACGTTGGTGCCTTCCTGCAGCCCAGTCAGCATGACCCGGTCGCCGGTTGCGGCGTCCAGGCTCTGCGGGGTGCCGTTCAGGGTGATTTCCCTGACCTCCGGCGCGACCAGATCGACAAAGGTGGCCGCGCCGGGCTGGGCCGCGGTGAAAGTGATCGTGGTATCGGACCGGAACGTGATCTCGCCTCCGGTCAGGTCCAGGCTGATCTCGTACGACTGCACGGTGATCAGATCGGCCCGGTCACGCGCCTCGTCGCGGGTGAGGTTGTTCGCCACAGCCGGGGACTCCTTGTCTACGGTCCGTTCCGGCATGATCGCACGCCGCGCACCGGAATGCCCTGCCCGGCCGGCCGGTTGCTGCCGTTGGCGAGACAACCGAAGGAGATGTGCATGCCCGAGCAGGAGCTCACCCCCGTTGATTTCTGGTTTGACCCGCTGTGCCCGTGGGCGTGGATTACCTCACGGTGGATGCTCGAGGTCGAGCAGGTCCGGCCGGTCCGCACCCGGTGGCACGTGATGTCCCTGGGTGTGCTGAACGAGAAGAAGGAAGACCTGCCGGAGAGATACCGGGAGGCGATGGCCAAGGCGTGGGGCCCGGTGCGGGTCTGCATCGCGGCCGAGCAGAAGCACGGCTCCGAGGTGCTGGGCCCGCTGTATACCGCGATCGGCACCCGCTTCCACCATGAGAAGGCCGAGCGCGACAAGGCCACGGTCGAGGCGGCGCTGGGCGACGCGGGGCTGCCGGCCAGCCTGATCGAGGCGTACGACTCCACGGAGTACGACGACGCGCTGCGGGCCTCGCACGAAGAGGGCATCGAGCGGGTCGGCTACGACGTGGGCACGCCGATCATCTCGGTGGGCGAGATGTCGATCTTCGGGCCGGTCGTGTCGCCGGTCCCGCGGGGCGAGGCGGCCGCGAAGCTGTGGGACGGCCTGCTGCTGATCGCGGGCACGGACGGGTTCTTCGAGCTGAAGCGCAGCCGGACGCGGGACCCGATCTTCGACTGAGCCGGGTTCCTTCCCGGGCCGGCTCCACGGGGGTGGCCGGCCCGGGGAACGCCCGGGCGGGGCGGGTCAGGAGTAGCTGGTGACGGCCAGGTGCCAGGTGCACGCGGTCCTGATGTGCAGCGCGTGCTGGCCGGGGTCGTGGTCGGCCCAGGACACCCCGTGGCCGGACGCGCTGGTGCGGGTCACGGTGAGGCCGGCCGCTGCCGGGCTGGCCGGGGCCGGGGCCTGGCGGATCGTGAGGCCCGGCGCCTGGCCGCCGCAGTCGTAGGACCAGGCGACCTTCCACCGGCCGGACCCGGCGATGACGAACGGCGTCGTGTTGGCGCTGCCCTGGCCGGAGAACATCAGGCTGGTCACCGCGGGCCGGGCGGGCTGGATGGCACGGGCGTGCGGCGCGGGCTGGCCGGCCCGGCCGGCCGGGCCGGACGCGCGGCCGGCCGCGGCACTGGCGGTGAACCCGGCGCTGGCCGCCTGGCCGGTCCGGGCGCCGGGCGCGGTCGTCATCGCCACCATCGCCACCGCGATCACCACCACGGCCAGGCCGGTGACCCAGACGCTGGCCACGGCGGCGAGCTTGAGCGCGCGCCGGGCGCGGAAACGCGCGGGCAGCTTCCCCGGCTGGCCGGTGTGCTGCGGGGCGCGGGCCGGCGGGGACGGCCAGGCGTACGGGGACTTATGAGTCATCCGGAACCTTCGGGTCTTTCGTGGGCGGATCATTCGGCGGTTCCGTCGCGGCGTGACAGAGCTGCGGCGGCCGCTAACCGGGCGCGGGATCACCGATCAATTGCGCCCGGCCATTAGCGGATTATGCCGCTGATTAGCCCGGGTGTTGGCGGCTTCCCGGCATTGGCCAGCCGCGGCACGGCGTATTTAACCCCGGGTGCGCCGGGTAGCCGCGAATTGACAGTTTGCTACGGGGTAGCTGTTGACGCGAGGTAATTAGCGCATCTGGCGGAGGTGGCCGGTCCGGCCCGGGGTGGTGGCCGGGGCCGGACGGGGTGCGCGAGGATGAGCGCCATGCGCAGGAACTACGTGGCGGGGACGTGGGTGCCATCGGCCAGCGACGAGGCCGTCGACGTGATCAACCCGGCCACCGAGGAGGTCATCGACCAGGTGCCGGCCGGTCACCCGGCCGACGTCGACGCGGCGGTGGAGGCGGCCCGGGCGGCGTTCGGCGGCTGGGCGGCCACACCGGCGGCGGAGCGGGCGCGGTATCTGGAGGCGATCCGGCAGCTGCTCGAGGACCGGGCCGGGCCGCTGGCCGAGGTGATCACCGCGGACCTGGGTGCGCCGCTGGCGTTCTCCCGGGACGAGCAGGTCGGCACGCCGATCGCGGTCCTGGCCAGCTACGTGGAGCTGCTCGGGTCCTACAACTTCGGCGGCGACCGGGTGGGCAACTCGCTGATCGTGCGCGAGCCGGCCGGGGTGGCCGGGGCCATCACGCCGTGGAACTACCCGCTGTACCAGATCATCAACAAGATGGCCGCCGCGCTGGCCGCGGGCTGCCCGATGGTGCTGAAGACGACCGAGGTGGCGCCGCTGGCCGCGTACGAGCTGGCCGGCATCGTGCACGAGGCCGGGCTGCCGGCCGGGGTGTTCAACCTGCTGTGCGGGACCGGGCCCGTGGTCGGCGAGGCTCTGGCCCGGCACCCGGGGGTGGACCTGGTGTCGTTCACCGGCTCGACCCGGGCCGGGACCCGGGTGGCGGAACTGGCCGCGGCCACGGTCAAGAGGGTCTCGCTGGAACTCGGCGGCAAGTCGGCGAACGTGGTGCTGCCCGACGCGGACCTGGGAACCGCGGTCGAGCGCGGAATGGCCCGGGCGTTCGCCAACTCCGGCCAGGGCTGCAGCGCGCTGACCAGGATGCTCGTGCCGGCCGGGCGGTACGCCGAGGCGGTGGACCTGGCCGTGGCGGAGGCCGGGCGCTACCCGGTGGGCGACCCGCTGGACGACGGCACCCGCCTCGGCCCGCTGGTGTCCGCCGTCCAGCGAGACCGGGTCCGCGGCTACATCGAGCGCGGGGTGGCCGACGGGGCACGGCTGGTCACCGGGGGCGCGGAGCCGCCGCCCGGGCTGGGGACCGGGTACTACGTGCAGCCCACCGTATTCGCGGACGTGACGGCGGGGATGGCGATCGCCCAGGAGGAGATCTTCGGGCCGGTGCTGTCGGTGATCGGGTACTCCTCGGAAGAGGAGGCCATCGAGATCGCCAACGGGACGCTGTACGGCCTGGCCGCGGCGGTCTGGTCGGCCGACCAGGACCACGCGGTGGCGGTGGCCAGGCGGCTGCGGGCCGGGCAGGTCGAGATCAACGGCGGGGCGTGGAACATCCTGGCGCCGTTCGGCGGGTTCGGCCGCTCCGGGTACGGCCGGGAACTGGGCGCGGCTGGCCTGGAGGAGTACCTGGAGGTCAAGTCGCTGCAGTTCTAGGGCGTGTCCGGCCGGCCTTGGCCGTCGCGAGCGGCCGACTGCGGGATGCATCGCAGGGCGGAGGAGGAGCCCATACCGGAGCTATAGGCGACGACGGCAGCGCCGCGAGGCGCCCGCAGGCGGACGTGCAGCAGGCCGAAGGCCGGCCGGGCACGCCCTCGCCCGGGCGGCGGCTGCTATAGCCGGGGCCGGTCTGCCAGACTGGCCCCCGTGCGCGTTTACATCGGGTCGGATCACGCCGGGTTTGAGCTGAAGGCCGCGATCGCCGAGTGGCTGGCGGGGGCCGGGCACGAGCCGGTGGACTGCGGCCCGCCGTCCCTGGACGAGGCGGACGACTACCCGCCCTATGTCATGCGGGCGGCCGACGCCGTCGTCGGCGACCCCGGCAGCCTGGGCGTGGTCATCGGCGGGTCCGGCAACGGCGAGCAGATCGCGGCGAACAAGATCCGCGGGGTGCGGGCCGCGCTCGCGTGGAACCAGGAGACCGCCCGGCTGGCCCGTCAGCACAACGACGCCAACGTGCTCAGCCTGGGCGCCCGCGAGCAGCCCGTCGCCGAGGCGGTCGGCTTCGTGGAGGTATTCGTGGCCACGCCGTTCTCCGGCGACGCCCGCCACGCCCGGCGGCTGGCGATGATCGCCGAGTACGAGGCGACCGGCAAGCTGCCGCCCCTGCCCGGTAGTCAGGCACGGCCATCCAGTTAGCGCGGCCGGGCAGTTAGCACAGCCGGGCAGACAGCACAGCCGGGCAGCCCGGGGCGCTCAGCCGACGTTATCAACGTTCCTTGATTAATGATCGTTGATCAATGTTTCTTGATTTAGGTTCGTTGATCAATGAACGTTGCTCAAGGCTCGCTGATCAGCATTCGTTGCTCAAGGTTCGTTGATCAAGGAACGTTGATATGGCCTGGCGTGGGCGGGTCTAGCGGCGCCGCCTGCGGCGACGGCGTTCGGCCGGCCGCGTCGGGCGGGGGCTGGCCGGGCTGCTGCCCGCAGGGCTTCCGCCGGCCGGCCGCCCTTCGGCGACGCTATCGGG
>DASVBE010000282.1:0-9089 GCA_036375995.1 Streptosporangiaceae bacterium
AGAGGCGCTGCCTTCCCTCCTCGCTCCCTCGGCGCTCCTTCGTCGCGCCTCATCGCTCGTCAGGAAAACAGCGCCGCGGCCCTACGCGAGCTGGCCGGCTCCGCCGGCAGCCGCCGCGGCCCTACGCGAGCTGGCCGGCTCCGCCGGCAGCCGCCGCGGCCCGCCGCGAGCCAGGCCGGCTCCGCTGGCCTGGGCTAGTGGCTGTAGACCGGGACGATGATGGCGCGAGCGATTGTGGCGAACGTCAGGTTGAAGCCCGCCAGCGCCGGGGTCACGTCGCTGTTGATCGGCAGCGCGTCGGTGTTCAGCGCGTGCACCACGAACGCGTACCGGTGCGGCGGGTCGCCCTTGGGCGGGGCCGCGCCGCAGAAGTCCTTGGTGCCCATGTCGTTGCGCACCTGGAAGGCGCCCTCGGGCAGCCCGGTGCCGTCCGCGTTGCCCACCCCGGCGGCCAGCTCGGTCACCGACGCGGGGAGACCGAACAGGAGCCAGTGCCAGAACCCGCAGCCGGTCGGGGCGTCCGGGTCGAAGCAGGTCACCGCGAAGCCCTTGGTCTCCGCCGGGAACCCGGACCAGCGCAGGTGCGGGGACAGGTTCTCGCCAGTCGCGCCCATCCCGTTGAACACCTGCTTGCTGGTGAACTGCTCGCCGTCCGCTACATCGTCACTCTCCACGGTGAACGACGGCACCGGCGGCAGGAAGTCATACGGCAGCGGGGGCTGCTCCGTCATGGTGTCCTCCTAGGCAGATCAGGATTTGGATGGCCCGCGCCCACGCTACTCAGCCGCTGTCGCGAGCGGCACCCGCCCCCTCGGCTGCGTACCGCTTAGCAAAGATCACGCGACGGCGGCACGGCCGCGGCCGGCGCGGTGCCAGAATGGGCGCAGGGCTGCAAACGGGGGTGGCCGGCGGGTGGCGCGCCGGAAATACCGACATGACCGGCCGGAAGGGCTGATCACAGGCATGACCCTGGTGCGCGGCCGCAGTACAGCGGTGTGGGCCCGGCGGGCTGCGCTCGCCGTGGTGCTGGCCGGCGCCGCGATCATCCCCGGCCGTGCGGCCAGCGTGATCCCGGCCGGCTGCCAGGACCGGGCCTGCGGGTCCGCGGGCAAGGTGCTGTGGTCCCGGCCGCTGCCCGGGGCGTGGACGGCCAGCCCGCAGGACGGCACCGTGCCCGCGCAGGGGCAGGCCTACCTCGCGGCCGGCGGCGGGGTCGCGGCGGTCGGGTCCGGGCTGCTGGTCACCGCCTACGACCTGGCCACCGGCGAGCAGCGCTGGCAGGTGCCGCTGACCGGGCTGCCGGCCGGCGCGGCGGTCGTGTCGGTGCGGGCCTGGCCCGGCGTGGTCACCGCCGGGGTCCTCGTGCCGCGGACCCGGCGGCACCCGGCCGGGCGCACCGAGTTCGTGCTTGGCGACCATACCGGCGGCGTGATCGGGCGCTACCCGGCCGCGGCGTACGGCGGCGCAGTCGCGGCCAGCGCGGACGCCGTGGTGGTCATCGGCCCGCGTGCGGTCACCAGCTACGCAAGCGCGACCGGCCGGGTCCGCTGGCGGCGTGCCACCGGGCTGCGGCCGCAGGCCTGGCGGCTGGACGGCGGGGACCTGTACCTCGCCGTGACCGGCGGGAGCTACCTGGCCGGCGGGCCGGTCACCGCGGTGCGCCGGATCAGCCTGCTGACCGGCAGCGAACGGGTGGTCCGGCCGGCCGGACGGGAATTCGCCGGCGCGCTCAGCGCCGCGCTGGACGGCGTGCTGCTGTTCACCGGGACCGGCGGGGTGAGCGCGTACAGCGGCCTGACCGGTCAGCTCCTCTGGCAGCGGGCCGATGTGCTGCCGCAGTCGGCCGATCTGGTGTCCGCGCTGTTCTACCTGAGCAAGGGCAGCACGCTGATGGCGGTGCAGCCGGGCACCGGGCTGCGGATCCGCGGCCGCACCGTGACTGGCTCGGCGGGACTGTTCGGCGTGCGCGGCGGGGTGGCGCTGGGCCTGGACCATGGAGCGGAAGGCGACGCGTGGGGTTACCGGGTGGCCGGGTCCAAGGTGATCTGGACGACGCCGCGGATTCCCTGGCCGCACTTCTTCGCTGACCTGTCCGGGGTGGGCGGCAGCGCCGACCCGGATAGCGCGATCGTGCTGCTGGCCTCGTGCGCGGACGTGGGGTCCAGCTCCAGCCCGGGCCCGGCACCGAGCACCAGCGGGGCACCCGGCGGGGCAGGGAGCCCGCCGGCCTCGCCGGGGGCCATCAGGTCGCCGGACAGCGCGACGCCGTCAGGGACGCCGGGTGCGCCGGGCGGGGGAGTGACCAGCCCGCCGTGCCTGCGGCCGGAACTGGTCGCGATCCACCGCTGAGCCGCGGATCGCCGGGCTAGCGGAGCGCCGTGCTAGCGGACGGTCGGCTAGCGGACGCCCGGCTAGCGGGCGGCCGGCCAGATGACGGGCGGGCAGGAGGCCGCGGCTGCGGCCTTCGCGGCCTTGGTTTTGCCGCGCGGCCAGACCTTCGGCTTCGCCTTCGCCTTGCCGTTCGCAATGAGCTGGGTGATGCCCGCGGAGCGCGGTATCGACGTGCAGCGGGACGCGCTGGAGTAGCCGCCGCCGAGCCAGAAGCTGCAGGCCACCACGGCCAGCGCAGCGGGGAAGAACAGTGCCTTGCGCAGCCGGGGCCGGGCCGACGAGCGCGTCCGCCGCCAGGAGGCGCGCAGCCAGCGCCGGGCCAGGGCCGGGCGGGTGCGGAGCCAGAGCCGCAGCCAGGCCAGGCCGGCTTTGAGCTGCTCGAGCCGCGGCATTTCCTCGTCGTGGTTCAGGCGGCTGAAGATCGTGAAAAGCGCGGCCAGCCGCGGGTCGGATTTCCGCAGCCCGGTCTCTATCCGGTCCAGGCTCTTTCGCTGGCTGACGGGCAGGCCCATCGCCACCTCCCATCAGCGGCTGAATTCCTGCTCCACGGTAACAGGGCACGGATAGTGAAATGACTTGTCCTGCCTGACTCGGGCATCCGCGGCCGAAACCGGTCTGGCCTGCTGTATCAACGTTCCCACTGGTCCCGCAGGGCGCTGGAGCACCAGCACGCCCGGGCCCGGGGGACCGCCTGAGCGGTCGTTACGATGATCGTCCGGCCGGCCGCGGAGCACACGGACACTGGAGGCGCTAGATGACCACGGCACCCGAGACCAGCCAGGCACCGCGGCGGGCGCTGATCACCGGCTCGTCCCGCGGCATCGGCGCGGCCATCGCCCGGGCCCTGGCCGGCACCGGGCACACGGTGGCGGTGCACTGCCGGTCCGCGTCGGCCACCGCGCTGGCCGACGCGGTCGCGGCCAGCCTGCCGGGCTCCGGGCACACCGTGGTCACCGGCGACCTGGCCGACCCGGCCGCGGCCGCCGGCCTGGTCGGGGCCGCGGTGGCCGCCCTCGGCGGCATCGACGTACTGGTCAACAACGCGGGCGTGTACGGCTACCACCCGATCACGGCCACCTCGTACGAGGACTGGCAGGCGTCCTGGCGGAAGGTCATCGACACCAACCTGCACGGCTCGGCCAACGTGACGTGGTGCGTCACCGACCACCTGATGCGGCGCCCGGAAGGCCCAGCCGGCGCCCGGATCATCAGCGTCGGCTCCCGCGGCGCGTACCGCGGTGAGCCGAACGCCCCGGCGTACGGCGCGGCCAAGGCCGGGCTGCACGCGATGACCCAGTCGCTGGCGGTCCACCTGGCGCCGCACGGGATCGCGGTGGCCGCGGTGGCGCCCGGGTTCGTCGCCACCGAGATGGCCGAGGAACTGCTGTCCGGCCCGGCGGGCGACGGGATCCGGGCGCAGAGCCCGTACGGCCGGGTCGCCGAGCCGGACGAGATCGCCGCGGCGGTGGCCTGGCTGGCCTCCCCGCTGGCGCGCTGGGCCAGCGGCGCGGTGATCGACCTGAACGGGGCGTCGTACCTGCGCTGAGCGGTTTCTGCGCCCGCCGGGGCGGGGCTAGCCGGGGCGGGGCTAGCTGGGGGCTGGGCTAGCCGGCGGCGAGTCTGACCAGCGTGCCGCGGTCGGGGCCGGGCATGGCCGGCGCCGGCTCGTCCGCGTAGGACAGCGCGAGGTCGAGGAACCCCGGGCGGGCCATGACCTCCTGCGGGTGGGCCAGGCAGGAGCCGACCTCCAGCAGCCCGCGCAATAGCCGCGGCTCCCGGGTGAGGCCGGCCATCCAGCCGGCCCGGGCCGGGCCCGGCCGCGGCGGCTCCGTCCCGGCACGGAGAGCGTCCATCTCGGCGATCCGGCCCCGGTCCGTGGCGACCTGGCCGCGGTAGTAGGGAGTGACCTCGGCCTCGGTCTGCCGGTCGAACTCATGGGCCAGGGCGAGTGGGTCACCTGCCAACTCCCGTATTCCGTCCCTGAGCTGCTGCGCGTGCATGAGACCGACGCTGATGCCGCGGCCGGCCGACGGGTTAGTGCAGGCCCAGGCGTCGCCCACGGCCAGCAGCCCGGTGACGACGGGCCGGCCGCCGGTGATGAATCTCCGGTAGCGGTCGAGCACGCCGGCCATCACGAGGACGTCGGTCAGCGGTTCGCCGTTCAGCCAGTGGGCCTGCAGCGGGCAGGCGCCGACCACGGCCATGAACCGGCTGGTCTCGCGGAGCGGCCGCAGCGCCTTGTCGGCTGACGCGGCGAACACCGTGACCGACCACGTCCCGTTGTCGCCGGGGAGCGTGAGGAGCGAGATCGTGCCGAGCGCGGTCACGACGGGGCCGATCAGCGCGGGCGGCTCCGGCCCGGTGAAGTAGCGCGAGTAGTAGACGAAGCCGCTGTCCTCGGCCTCCTCGGTCAGCGGCGGGGCGCCGATGGCGGCCAGCCAGCGGGCCAGCCTGGTCTGCCGCCCGGTGGCGTCGATGACCAGATCGGCGTTCAGCTCGGCGCCGGCGGCGGTGCGGACGCCGGTGACGTGCGGGACCCCGTCTGCTGCTGGTGTGCCGGTGAGCAGCCCGGTGACGCCGGTGCCGCGGTGGACGGTGACCCCGGGGGTGCTTGCGGCCGCGGCGGCCAGCACCGATTCGACGACCGGGCGGCGGCCGGTGATCGCCACCAGCCGGTCGTCCTCCGGTTCCCGCTGCCAGCCGGTCATCGCCGGCGGGACCGCGGACAGCTGGTCGAACCTTACGCAGCCGGCCGCGAGGAGGTCATCGGTCAGGCCGGGGAGCTCCTCGTCGAGTACGTGGCGGGTGCGGGCCAGCAGCAGGTGCGGCTGGCGGAACTGGGCCACGCCGCTGCGCTGCCATTCCTGCCAGGCCTGGCTGGCGGGTGCGGGCGGGGCCGGGTCCCGCTCCAGGACGGTGACCTCGTGGCCGTCCCTGGCCAGCATCATCGCCGTGGCCAGCCCGACGACGCTGCCGCCGCAGATGATGACGGATGACACCGGCAAAGCCCCCTTCTGCCTGTCGTGTCCGCCCCATCCTGCCAGCCCGCGCTGGCGCGGCCGCCGGGTGCCTGGCCGGGGGGCGTATCTGGCCGGGGGGCGTATCTGGCCGGCGGGCGCGCCCGGCCGGTGAGCGCATCTGGCCGGCGCGCTAGCGTTGCGGCATGACTGACCGGCGTGCGGCGCGGCAGCTGGCCGCCGAGGCGGTCGCGGCCGGGCAGCCGCTGCGGTGGTTCGAGCAGCTGTACGCCGCGGCGGACCGGGATGGGGCCCCGGTGCCGTGGGCTGACCTTGAGCCCAACCCGAACCTGCTGAGCTGGGGTCTTCTTGAGCCGGCGGCCATGCGCCGGGCGCTGGTGGTGGGCTGCGGGTACGGGGACGACGCGGAGTGGCTGGCGGCGCAGGGCTGCGAGGTGACGGCGTTCGACATCTCGCCGAGCGCGATTGCCCGGTGCCGGGACCGGTTTCCCGGCAGCCCGGTGCGGTATCAGGCGGCGGATCTGCTGAGCCCGCCGCGGGACTGGCTGGACGAGCCGTTCGGCCTGGTCTTCGAGGCTTATACGGTCCAGGTGCTGCCGCCGGGCAGCGCCGAGCGTGCTACCGCGATCCGGATGCTGGCCGCGCTGACCGGCGGGACTCTCCTGATCGTGGCGCGCGGCCGGGAGGAGTCCGACGACCCGGGCGTGATGCCGTGGCCGCTGCTGCGCGCGGAGCTCGGTCCGCTCCGCGAGGCGGGGCTGCGTGAGGTCGCGTTCGAGGAGTACAAGGACGGCGAGGACCCGCCGGTGCGCCGCTACCGGGTCACCTACCAGCGCTGAGGGCCAGGCCGGGGAAGCCCGGTGCTGCCGCGGGGCCGGTGCTGCCGCGGGGCCGGCGCTACAGAAGGGACAGCGTGCCGGTGACGGCGTCGATCTTGTCGCTGTCAGCCGGGCCGATGGCGCAGCAGGTGAGGGTGCCCGGGTCGAGCTGGGTCCGGCCGGCGTCGCGGATCAGCTCGGCGTGCAGGCCGGCCTCGATGGCCTTCGCGGCGATGCCGAGAAGTTCCTCTTCGCTGCCCGCGCGCAGCACCACCTTGGGCTGGCCCTCCTGCAGCCAGGCCCGGAAGTCCCGGCTCCGGGACGTGGCCAGCACCGCCGCCACCGCGGCGTGCGCCACCTGAGCGGCCTGCTTTCCCCGCCCCATGCCCAGGTCAGACCGGGCCACAAGCACCAGTTTCCGCGGCACCGCAGCACTCTACGGCCGGCTTGCGGGTGACCGGCCGCCAGTCCCCGTAACTTGGGGATCATGCTGAACGGGCTGCCGTCGGTGGTCGCCGGGATCGTTTTCCTGCTCAGCGCGGCGGCCAGCCTGGCTGCCAGCTGGCTGCTGGTCAGCCGGCTGGAAGCGCTTGCCGGGCGGGCCGGGCTGTCCGAGGGCATGCTCGGCCTGGTTGCCGCGCTGGCCGCGGACGCCCCGGAAATCACCGCGGCGGTGTCCGCGCTGGCCCACCATCAGACCCACGTTGGCGCCGGGGTCACGCTCGGGTCGAACGTGTTCAACCTGGCCGCCCTGCTCGGCCTGGGCGCCGCCGTGGCGGGCCGGATCGCGCTGCACCGGAAGGTCATCGTGCTCAGCGGCGTGGTTGCGCTGTGGGTGGCCGCGGTCAGCGTGCTGGTCGTGACCGGGCTGGTCTCGCCGGCGGCCGGGATCGGCGTCGCCGCCGTCGTGTTCGTGCCCTACGTGCTCGTGCTCGCCGCCGAGGGGTGGCCGGACCGGCTGGTGCCGCGGCCGCCGGCCGGCCTGACCCGCTGGCTGGCCACCGCGGTCGCCCAGGAGGAGGCCGAGCTCGAGCCGGCCCTGCCCGAGCAGGCGCTGCACCCCCGGCCCGGCGGCGGGCGGGCCGACGGCGCCGTCGCCGCGGCCGCGCTGACCGCAGTGGTGCTGGCCAGCACGGTCATGGAGCTCACCGCGACCACGCTCGGCGCCCGGCTGGCCGTGCCTGGCATCGTGACCGGCGCGATCGTGCTGGCCGCGGTCACCAGCCTGCCCAACGCGGTGGCCGCGGTATACCTGGCCAACCGCGGCCGGGGCGCGGCGGTGCTGAGCACGGCGCTGAACAGCAACGCGCTCAACGTCATCGCCGGCCTGCTGATCCCGGCCGCGATCACCGGGCTCGGCCCCCCGTCCGGCCCGACCACCCTGGTCACCGCCTGGTACGCCGGGCTGACCGCGGCGGTCCTCGTGGCGGCCTACCGGGGGAGCGGCCTGCGCCGCGGCGCCGGGCTGGCCATCATCGCCGCGTACCTGATCTTCCTCGGCTGGCTGCTGGCCGCCGCCTACGGCTAGGGCCGGGCAGATGCCCCAGGAGGCGCCGGATCTGGGTGAGCGGGAAGGAAACGGACAGCCGCGCGCGAAAAAAACCCGGGGAAGTGTGTAACGGTTGGTAACACTGGGCACAATGGACGACCCCCGCGGCTCATATACTGGAATCGATGACTACTCCACGCGCCGCCACCCGGCGATACCTGCCCGGAAGTCCCTTCAACAATCGCCCTCCGGCCCCCCCGATCGAGCGGTACGAGGTGCACGATCAGGTGACGCATGACCGCTTCGGCCTCGGCCGGGTCATCGGAGTCGAGGGCGACCTGGCCGTGCTGGTCGACTTCGGTGCCCAGCAGGCCCGCATCACCTCACCTTTCGCCAAGCTGACCAAGCTCTGACGGGCTCTGATCGCCCCGCTCGCCCGGATGACTGGCCGGCCTGGCCGCCGACGGCTGCACGCTGTTCTGGCATTGCCCCGGGGCGGGCGCCCCTGACTAATTGGGGCGCCAGTTCCGCGCCGCATCACCCGAGTATGGCCGCGAACCGCTCCTTAACCGTGGCCGCAGTCTGATTTGCAGGCGCATCCCATATTTTTTCGCTCATTATTTCTACTTCGACGTACCCGGCGTATCCCGCGTCCAGCACCGGCCCGGTCAGCGCCCGGAAGTCGATCGACCCGTCGCCGAGATGGCCCCGGCCCAGCAGGATGTCCGCGGGCAGCGGCACCACCCAGTCGCACACCTGGTAGCCCGCGATGCGCCCGGCGGCCCGGGCGGTATCCGCGCCGATCCGCGGGTCCCACCACACGTGGTAGCTGTCGATCACCACCCCGACCTGACTGGCCGGGAACGCCCCGGCCAGGTCCAGCGCGTCGGCCAGCCGGTTCACCGCGCACCGGTCCGCGCAGAACATCGGGTGCAGCGGCTCGACGCCGAGCCGGACGCCGAGTTCCGCTGCCCGCGGCAGCAGCGCCGCGATCCCGTCGCTGATCATCCGCCGGGCCAGGCCCAGGTCCCGGGAGCCGGGCGGCAGCCCGCCGGACACGAGCACCAGGGTGTCCGCTTCCAGGGCGGCGGCCTCCTCCAGCGCGGCCAGGTTGTCCTCGTGTGCGGCCCGGCGCGCGGCGGCGTCCGCCCGGGTGAAGAAACCGCCCCGGCAGAGGCTGGACACGTGCAGCCCGGCCCGGCGCACGGCGGCTGCGGACTCCCGGACGCCGAGCTCAGCCACCGGCTCGCGCCACAGGCCGATGGCCGGTATCCCGTGCCGGGCACACAGGTCCGCGGTCTCGGCCACACCCAGCCGGTGCACGGTCATCTGGTTCAGCGACAGCCGGTCCAGCCCGATCACTGATTCAGCCCTGTCACTGCACCAGCCCGTTCCTGCGGCGGCCCGTTCCTG
>DASVBE010000354.1:0-24720 GCA_036375995.1 Streptosporangiaceae bacterium
TCGGTTTGCCCCTTGATCTCGGGATAGAGCGATTCGTCGACCGCGAGCACGAGGTCGCGTTTGATCGCCGCGAAGTCGCTGATGAATCCGTTGTGCATCCACAGCCAGCGGCCGTGCCGGAACGGATGGCAGTTCGACTGCTGCACCGGCGACCCGATCGCCGCCCGGATGTGCGCAAAGAACAAGTGCGAGCTCACGTGCCCGGCCAGCTCACGCAGGTTCTGGTCGTTCCAGGCCGGCTCGATACTGCGGAACACCCCCGGCACCGGCCTGGTGTCATACCAGCCGACGCCGAACCCGTCTCCGTTCGTTGTCTCCGCCCCCAGCCTCGAATGCAGGCTCTGGTCGATCAGCGAATGCACCGGCGTGTAGAGCACGTCAGTAAGCAGGACGGGTGAACCTGTATAAGCCAGCCAGCGGCACATACGCCGCTCCCTTCCCCAGTACCTGGCGCCACACGGCCGGAATCCGGCCATCCCCAGCCCTGGCCGTATCCGAAGATGCACAGCCACGACCTGGGATAGTTGTGCCACCTCACCATAGGCGGATCTCCACCATGATCATGAAGCCCGTCCGGCCACGCACCCGGATGCGACGATCGGCGCATGCGGACTCCGCTTCCGCCGGTGGCGGCAGTCATCGGGTTCATCGACGCGATCAACCGCGGCGACGTCGGCCGCCTGACCGCGCTCATGTCACCGGACCACCGCCTGCAGGTGCTCCAGGAGCCCCGGTCACCGGCCGGGATGCCAACCGCGACGTGTGGCACGGGTACGTGACCGCGTTCCCTGACTACGTCATCTACCCGGACCGCCTCGTGCACCGCAGTGACGACGTACTCGTCGTCGGCAGCACCACCGGCTCCCACCTCGGTCTGCCCGATCACGAAGAGCGCCAGCTCACGGTGATCTGGCGGGCGACCGTGCGGGACGGGCTGCTGACCCTGTGGCAGATCATCGAGGACACACCAGAACAGCGCGCGCTCCTCGGGCTGACTGACGCCAGGTGACGCCAGCGGACGCCGCGCGGGGCCGGACCGTCATGATCGCGGTGCCGGCGGCGGCAGCCAGCCTGCCCGGCCGCGGGATCGCGGAGGGTTGCCGGCCGCCGGCGGTGCCAGGTCCGCCGTGATCGTGAAGCCCCCGGCGCGGGCGGCGGCAATCAGCCTGCCCGGCCGCGGGATCGCGGAGGGTTGCCGGCCGCCGGTGGTGCCAGATCCGCCGTGATCATGAAGTCACCCGGCGGGCGGCGGGCGTCAGCGCGTGTGCTTGGGTGGCCTGGTGACTGATGAGCTGATCGGCGACCGCGTCCGCCGGGGTGAGACCGTGTTCGGCGCGTGGTGCATCCTGCCCGGGGCGATGAACGCGGCCGCGATGGCCGCAGCCGCGCCCGGCCTGGACTACGTCGTGATCGACCTCCAGCACGGCGGCGCGACCGAGCATGACCTGCCCGGCATGACAGCCGCTATCCGGGCCGCCGGGGTCACCCCGCTGGCCCGGGTCCGGCACGCGCACCAGGCAGACATCGGCCGCGCCCTGGACCTGGGCTGCCACGGTGTGATCGTGCCGAACGTGGACTCCGCGGAGCAGGCCGCGGAGGTGGCCGGCGCCTGCCGGTACCCGCCGGACGGCTACCGCTCCGCGGGCGGCATCCTGGCCGTCGGCGCCCGGCCGCTGTGCCTGGTCATGGCCGAGTCGACCGCGGCCATCGCCGAACTCACCACCACCTTGACCGTCCCCGGCGTGGACGGCATCTACGTCGGCCCGAGGGACCTGTCCCTGGCGCTCGGCTGCGCGCTTGACCCGCGCGACCCGGTGCTCCGCCCGGCCCTTGAGCAGGTCTGGGTGGCCTGCGCGGCGGCGGGCAAGCCGGTGGGCGTGCACGCCACCGACGGCGCGACCGCGAAGCTGTACCGGGACGCCGGCTGCCGGATCATCACCGTCGCCGCGGACGCGGTCGCCATGCGCCGCGGCACCCAGGCCGACCTGGCCGCAGCCCGGGCCTGACCCGGCCGCAAACGGCTGACCGGACGCAACCCGCTGACGCGTCCCAACGGCTGATCGGGGCGCGCCAGGGGCTCGGGTGGGCGCTGGGCCCCTGGCGCGTTTCCCCCTCCCCGCCCACCGGCCAGTTGGGGCTGGCCGGCTCCCCTCAGGGGCGGGACAAGCCCAGCCCGGCACAGGGAGTCCGGACGACGGCCGGACCTACGGCCAAGCCGACGGCACGGTGCGAGCGCTGCCCTCAGCGAGCGCCCCTCTTACCAGGCGCCGCTCTTACCAGGCGCCGCTCTCAGGAGGCGTTGGCGCTGTTGGACGGCGGGCCGCCAATCGGGGCGGCGGCTCCGGTGTACGGGGGCAGGGACCGCGGGCTGACGAACGAGCTGCCGTCCGGGCCGGCCTCCACGGCCTGGTCGATCACGCTGCCCTGCAGGTACTTCGGCCATGGCAGGAACCAGTCGGTCCAGCCGTTGCCCCAGACCCCGGCCCGGGAGCTGCCGACGATCGTCACCGGGTCGCCGGTCAGCTCCATCTTGTAGTAGAGCTCCGCGTCGGCCGGGGCCATGTTCACGCAGCCGTGGCTGACGTTCGTGGAGCCCTGCGAGCCGACCGACCAAGGGGCGTCGTGGAGGTAGACGCCCGACCAGGTGATCCGCACCGACCAGGGCACCTGGATGTCGTAGCCCGGCCCCTTCATCTCGACCGGGTTGCCCTTCTCGATGGTCACGTAGGTGCCGTTGGGGGTGTCGTCGCCCGGCTTGCCGGTGCTGATCGGCCAGGTGTGGATCAGCTTTCCGTCCCGGAACAGCTTCATGTGGTGCGCTGCCGTGCTGGCCACCACGATGAGCGACCGGCCGATGCTGAAGTCCTGGGTCAGCGTGTGCGTGCCCCACAGGCCAGGACCGGCGTGTATGCCGTCCAGGTGCCCGACAAAGCTCACCTTGGTGTGCGGCGGCCAGTAGCCCCGCGGCCGGAAGTCCAGCTTCTGGTCACCGTCCCAGTACCAGGCCCCGACCACGGGCTTGCTGGTGGTGATCTGCATCGCCTTCTCGACCGCGACCTTGTTCTTGATCGGCTCGCTGAACGTGAGCATGATCGGCATGCCGACGCCGTAGGTCTGGTGGTAACCCTCGAAGATCTGGGTGCTGAAGGTCTGGGCCGGCGCCAGCGTGCGGAACGTGCTGGTCTGCGTCACCTTGTGGCCATCGGAGTCCGCCGCCACCGCGGTCACCGTGTACCGCGTGGCCGGGGACAGCGCCCACTGGCTGTGCCACTGGGTCTTGGCGTCGTTGAGGCTGCCCTCGACCCGGCTCGCGCCGCCCTTGACGGTCACGTCGCTGATCGTGCCGCCGTCCGCGGTCACGGTGATGCCACCGTCGGGCCGGGCGTGCCTAACCCCGGTGCCCGGGGTGATGGTCAGCTTCGGCCCGACTGCCGACGGCGAGGAAGCCGCGCCGCCGCCGGACGAGGACGAGCCCGTCGAGCCGCCCCCGGAGTTGCCCTGACAGGCGGACAGCACCAGGGACAACGCCGCGGCCGTCATCGTGGCGCCCACCGCGCCGCGCCACCAGGATGACTTGCTGACGTGCCGCACTACATGCCTCCCTGCATCGGATCCGCTGTTCCCGGATCCCCTACTGGACAGACGTCCGGTCGACGCCGGAGGTTGCGCTTCCACAGTATCCGCGGCCGCGAATACGGGTGAAACCGCGGCCCGCGCCCCGGCCCCGGCGTCCCGCCGCCACCAGGCCGGTCACCACCACGATGATCACGCAAATCCAGGAGGTATACGGCCCGTACCGGTCGAACGGCGTCCGATACCCGGCCGGCGGCAGGCTAAGCCGGACCGTCAGCACGCCACGGAAGTCGCCGGGGGCCCAGGCTAGCAACCGTCCCCGCGCGTCGAACGCGGCCGAGTCGCCGGTCAGCGCGGCCTGCACGGCCGGCCGCCCGGTTTCCGCCGCCCGCACCGCGGCCAGCGACGCGTGCTGGGCCAGCTCCCAGCTCGCCTGGAACGTCGAATCCGCGGTCTGGTAGACGATCAGCTGCGCGCCGCGCTGAACGTCGGCCCGGGCCATGTCGGGGAATGCGGACTCGAAGCAGATCAGCACGCCGAGCCGGAGCGGCCCGCCGGGAACGCTCGCGGTCACCACCTGTGCCCCGGGACCCGGGATCATGTTCTGCGGCGCGGCCCGGCTGATCCGGGTCAGCCAGCCCAGCTGCGACCGGAACGGGATGTACTCGCCGAACGGCACCAGCCGGGTCTTGGTGTAGGTCCCGGCGATGCCGCCCGGCCCAACCAGCACCGCCACCTTCGACTTGCCCTTACCCGGGATGATCGTGTCCTGGTTGACCAGCAGCGGCGCGCCGCTGGCCATCGACTGCCGCTCGAGCTGCCCGAGCAGCCCAGGGTCGGTGCGCAGGTCAGACGCAATGCTCGACTCACCCCACACGATCAGCCCCGGACCGTCCCGGCCCCGCACCAGCCCCGCCGTCAGCCGCTGGCTGGCCGTGTCCCGCTCAGCAGGCCCGGTTATACCCGGCTGCACCAGCGCGATAGTCAGCGTCCTGGCCACCCCCGGCGCGGCCAGCAGCACAACCGCCACCGGGCCCGCCACCAGGGCCACCGCGACCCCGCCCAGCCCGGCCAGGCCCGCCGCCCAGCGCCGTTCCGCCACGCCCAGCAGGGCCACCGCCAGCCCGGTGTTGGCCAGCACCAGCACCGCGGTCAGCAGCCAGACCCCTCCCACCGCGGCCAGGGACAGGACCAGGGGATGCTGCCACTGGGTCGTCCCGAGCACCGCCCACGGCCCGCCGAACCCCTGCCACGACCGCAGCCACTCCGAGGTCACCCAGCAGGCCGGCACCACGACCATCGCCGCCGCCGCCCGCCGCAGCCGCAGCGGCGCCCGCAGCAGCACCTGGCAGGCCGCGCCCGCGCCGGCCCACAGCACGCCCAGGATGGTCACGACCGGCAGCAGGCCCGGGCCCAGGTTGGGGATCAGCCAGTACAGCGCGGCCAGCAGATAGCCGGCCCCGAACCACCACCCGGTCAGCGCCCCCCGCCCGGCGGAGGACGCGGAGCGCATCAGCAGCAGCCCGGGCACCAGCCCGAACCAGGCCAGCCAGGACCAGTTCGGCTCGGGGAAGGCCAGCACCGGCAGCGCCCCGCACAACAGCGCGCTGCCGTACCAAGCACTCCGCGGCAACCCGCGCGGGCCAGCCATGCCCTCATTGTGCGCGTCGTGCGGCCCCGCGTCGCACGGCCCCGCGGCGCGCCGCCACGGTCCGCACCAGCGCCCACGCCAGCGTCAGCAGCGCGGCCAGCGTCAGCACGTACTCGGGCCAGTCGCCGACGCGGCTGGCCAGCGTCCGGTACGTGCGCAGCGGCACCCGCGCGACCAGCTCGGCCTGCACCCATGTCCCCGTGGTCTGCGCCAGGGAACCGTCGGGCATCACGATCGCGCTCACCCCGGAGGTGGACGCCACGACCACCGCCCGGTCGAACTCGACGGCCCGCATCCGGGCCATGTCGAGCTGCTGCAGCGTCTCGCCGGTCTGGCCGTCGACCTCGAAGCTCGCGTCGTTGGTCTGCACGGCGAGCAGGTTCGCCCCGGCGCTGACCTCGGACTGGACCAGGTCGTCGAAGCTGACCTCGTAGCAGATGACGTCGCCGAGCCGGATCCTGCCGACCCGGAACACGACCGCGCGGTCGCCCGGGGTGAAGTCCCGGGGCTGGTACTTGATCAGCGAGATGAACCTGGACAGGATCCCGCGGAACGGGATGACCTCCCCGAACGGCACCAGCTTCCGCTTGACGTAGGTGGCGACCGGGCCACGCCCCGGCAGCCACAGCTGCCCCGCGTTGCGGACCGGGTTGTCGAGCACGGCGCCGACCAGGACCGGCCGGTTGATGGCATGGACCGCGGCGGAGATCGTCTGGTACACCGGCGGGTAGAGCGACGGGTCGATGTCGGTCGAGTTCTCCGGCCAGATCACCAGGTCAGGAGCGGGCCGCTGGCCAGCCGCAACCTGCCGGGCCAGCTGCTCGGTGGCCGCCGCGTGGTTGGCCGTCACCGTGGTCGCCCGCAGCAGGCCCGCCAGCGAGGACGCGTGCGGCACGTTGCCCTGGATGGCGGCCACGGTCGCCGTCGACGCCCCCGGGCCCGCCGGGTCAGCCGGCAGCAGCGCGCCGCCGAGCGCCACCGCCAGCGCGACGGCGAGCGCCGCGGCCGGCCAGAACCGCGGCCGCCAGGCCCGCAGACCCCGGCCGCTCCCCGGCCGCGGGTCGATGATCAGCCAGGCCAGCGCCGCCGCGCAGGCCGCGACCAGGAACGTCAGCCAGGGCACCCCGCCGATCGCGACCCAGCCCGCAGCCGGTTTTCCGGCCTGGCTCATGGCCAGCCGCCCCCAGCCGAACCCGCCGAACGGCCACCGGTTGCGCAGCGCCTCGTCCGCCACCCACCACAGGGCCACCGCGGCCGGCCAGGCCCGAAGGTTCAGCAGCAGCCGCAGGGTGACCGCGGTCACCGAGAAGATCACTGCCTCGCCGCCGGCCAGCGCCGCGAAGACATACCAGGCGACGTTGATCATCCAGGTCAGCATGGGCAGGAAGAACGCGGCCCCGAACACGAGGCCGACCAGCATCGACCCGCGCAGGCTGCGCCGCCACAGCGCCACCACGAGCAGCGCCGGGCCAACCACCACCAGCGGCCACACCCCCGCCGGCGGGAAGGAAGCGGCCAGCGCCAGCCCGCCCGCCAGCGCGACGGCAAGCGCCGTCCGCAGCCGGAGGGCGTCACGTCCCGGCGGCATTCTGGGCCCGGCCGCCACCGGAGCCACCGGAGCCGAGACCGAAGCCGGTGCCGCATCGCTAACCGGGGTGACAGCATGGCCGTCCACGGGTCCCGCGGCCCTCGCGGCCGCGTCATCGCTGGACCCGGTCAGCATCACGCCTCCCGTCGGCCATCCGGAAGCTGGCTCAAGGCGAGCGTATCCGGGCCAGGCCACCAGATCACCGAGCCAGCCCTCGCCCCCCGCCAGCGCGGTTGATCCCGCGCGCGAGGAACCGCCACGTGCCGAGCACGGCCCAGTCCCGGAGCGAGTGCCTCTGATCGCGGCCCGGCGAAGCGATCGACGGGCTCGCGCCGGGACGGCAGCGGATGACGGGCAACGGCGCACAGCAGCGGCACGACCAGCTTCGGAAACGGCCCAACCCGTTGCTCGCCGCGGAACCGGATGCCCGCACAGCCATCCGCCGTCACGTCAGGGCCTACCTGAAGCCCCAGGCCCGCTCGCTGACCCACTCATCCCGGCATGCGGCGCGGCCGACGCCGTCCGTCCCGGAGCCTGACGGCTCCTCTTGATGGCCAGCCGGGGGAGTGGATGGCCCGGTGCCCGGTCGGCCCGGGACCCCGGAGCCCCGGCCCAGAGCCCGCGTGCAGTGCCGTTCCTGGTGACGCAGGCCCTGCAGACGTGGACAGCCGGCCCGCGATCGAGATGCGGCCGTCTAGCTGCCGTGCACCTTCCAGGTGAGAACCGCATTCTGCGCGGGGTGCCGGGCACACTCGCGACCAGCACATCAATCCGCAAGATCGCCGGGGTCAGGTTCGCGTGATAAACCCGCGGCTCGTGAAGCCGCCGTCCTGGCTGCCTCCGGGGCTGACGGGGTGGAGCGGGGCGGCCGCATTCTCCGGGCGGCCGGCCCCCTCTCAAGCCAGCACAGCATCCCGCCAGCACGGCCACGCTCGGGCCCATCGAATGGCGGTTCCCGCGTCCGGGATTAGTCGCGCGGGCGCGAGCGCGTGCCATCCTCCGCGGGCACCGCCGGGCGGTCCTGTGGAGGTGACTGCGGCTCGCGAACCCCGCGGCCCTGGCACCAAGGGCGCGGCCCGGGTCGGCCAGGGTCCGGAACTTCCCGTGCCGCGCTGACGCGAGCGCTGGCCGCGGACTGGCTGCGGGCAATCATCAGGAACGGCCTGCGGGGCTATGCGGCTGCACCCGGCGGTGTTCTTCCCGCCGCTGGTCGTGCTGATGTCCGCGGCCGTGGCTTACCTGCTGCTGGTGTCGATCCAGTTCCTGCCCGGCCCGCACCCGCAAGCGGCCGGCCGCGGCCCAGGACGCCCCGTCCCCCAGCGGATCCTCCCGGCCACCGGCTCGCACCACGGCGGAGCGCCGGCCCGGCCCCCGGCCGCGTCCGTCCCGGCCGGCCCGCCGCCCGCGGCGCCCAGCCCGTCACCGACCAGGGTCCCGAGCCCATCCGTCACCGACGCCGACGCCCATCGGGTCGTCCTCGCCCTCACCAGCCCGGCTCCCACCTCGCCGTCGCCCAGCCCGTCCTCGCCCCAACCGCCAGCCAGGCGGTCGCCGCTGCCCACCAAGTCGGCCAGCGCACCGCCGGTTCCGCCGCCGGGCGGGCAGGTCGCGCCCGGGTCCTGCGTACGGCTGGACCAGACCCGAGTCTGCCTGGCCGCCCTGTAACCCGCCCGGCCGGCCCTGGTTGGCCGGGCGGATTGGTGCTTGGCGGACCTCACGTTCTGGGTGCTGACATCGTTTTCCGCGCAAGAGTGTTCAAGAATGCGTGCCCGCCGGCCGGCCACGATGGCGGGGGGCACAGGCACCCGGCCGTTTCGCCGGGTGCGCCTGCGCGGGCAGCGGACAGACGGTCCAGGAAGTGAGGCAGCGCAAGTGAGCCGTCGCGGCTGGGTGATGTTCATCGCGATGTGCGTGATCTGGGGCATCCCGTACCTGCTGATCAAGGTCGCCGACACCGGGGTATCCGTGCCGGTGCTGGTGCTGGCCCGGGTGGGGATCGGGTCCGCGCTGCTGCTTCCGCTGGCGGTGCGCAGCGGCCAGCTCCGGGTCCTCCTGCCGTACTGGCGATGGCTCGCCTTGTTCGCGGTGATTGAGATCGCGCTGCCCTGGGTGCTCCTGTCCCAGGCCGAGAAGAAGCTGTCCAGCTCGCTGACCGGCCTGCTGATCGCCTCGGTGCCGATCCTGGTCGTGGTCATCGGCCGGTTCACCGGGGCCGCCGAGCGAATGTCCGCGGTCCGCTGGACCGGCCTTCTGGCCGGCCTGGTTGGTGTCGGGATCCTGGCCGGCCCGGGCGCGAACGGCAGCGACGCGCTGTCCATCGCCGAGGTGCTCGGCGTCGCGCTGTGCTACGCGATCGGGCCGCTGATCGCCAACCGGAAGCTGTCCAGCCTGCCGCCGCTCGGCATGACCGCGGTCTGCCTGGCCTTCGCCGCCGTGCTGTACTCGCCGCTGGCCGCGCTGAACTGGCCGTCCTCGGTGCCCTCGGTCCGGGTGCTGGCCTCGCTCGCCGGGCTGGCGGTGATCTGCACGGCCGTGGCGTTCCTGGTGTTCTTCCGGCTGATCGCGGAGATCGGCCCGGCCCGGGCCACGGTGATCACCTACGTGAACCCGGCGGTGGCCGTGGCGCTGGGAGTGTCCGTCCTCGGCGAGCCGTTCACGCTGGCGATGGCCGGCGCGTTCGCGCTGATCCTGGCCGGCTCGGTGCTGGCTACCCGGGGCGCCCGCCCGGCGGCCGCGAAGGACCAGCCCGCGGTGGCGATCTCCGGCAATGCCGCCGGGCCGGGGGAAGTGCTGCCGGATGCGCCCGAGCCGGCCCGCTAGCCTGGCGCTATGTACATCCCCCGGCATTTCGGGCTCGAGGACCGGGCGCAGATCAGTGAGTTCGTGGCCGCGGCCGGGGCCGCCGACCTGGTCACGTTCGACGGCGCCGAGCTGACCGCCACGCTGCTGCCGGTGCTCTGGGACCAGGACGACAGCGCCAGCCACGCCAGCGGCAACGGCAACGGGGCCGGCTACGGGCGGCTGCTCGGCCACATCGCCCTGGCCAACCGCCAGTGGGAGACCGCGCAGCCCGGCGTGCCCGCGCTGGCCATCGTGCACGGCCCCCAGGCGTACATCTCGCCGAGCTGGTACGCGAGCAAGCGCGAGCACGGCCGGGTGGTGCCGACCTGGAACTACGTCACCGTGCACTTCACCGGGCCGGTCACCTTCCACCGCGACCCGGAGTGGCTCCGCGGCCTGGTCAGCCGCCTGACCGCCAAGTACGAAGGCCAGCGGGAGCAGCCCTGGCACGTCACCGACGCGCCGCCCGCGTTCATCGACGGGCAGCTGCGCGGCATCGTCGGCGTCGAGCTCCGCGTGACCCGGGTGGAGGCCAAGGCCAAGCTCAGCCAGAACCGCGGCGCCGCGGACCGGGCCGGCGCGATCGACGGGCTGCGCGGCGAGGACGACCCGGGCTCGGCCGAGATCGCGGACCTGATGGTCCGCCAGGAGACGGCGGCTACTTAACAAATCTTGATCAAGATTTCTTAATTAAGATTCGTTGATCAAGGTTCATTGATTACGGCGGGTCAGGACTCCAGGTAGCGCTCGACCGCCTCGACCTTGGCGTCCAGCGCACCCGCGGCGCCGGGGCGGATGTCGGCCTTGAGCGTCACGCTGACCCGCGGGGCCTTGGCGGCGACCGCCTCCACCGCGCGCTTCACCACGTCCATGACCTCGTCCCAGTCGCCCTCGACCGTGGTGAACATGGCGTCCGTCCGGTTCGGCAGCCCGCTCTCGCGGACCACCCGCACCGCATCCGCCACGTACTCCGCGACGGCCTCACCGACCCCGAGCGGTGTCACCGAGAAAGCAACCAACATGACCCAGATCCTCCCGTCCGCTCTGGTATCCCGCTCCCAGCATCCTGCCCCGCGGCCGCCGTCCCGGGGCCCGTGGGGTGGGGAGTGAGCGGGCCGTGCGGCCGCCGTCCCCGGGCCCGTGGGGTCGGGGGGTTGAGCGGGCCGTGGGATATAGCGCGCGGGCGCGGGAAATCCGGTACGGGGGGCCCGCCCCGCGCCGCTAGACTCGCGCAGGTGATTGACCTCAAAGCCGCGCGGCAGAGCCCGGACCGTTACCGGGAAGCACTGCGCCGCCGCGGCGCTGCCGACGACCTTGACGCGCTGCTGGCGGCCGACGCCCGCTGGCGCGAGCACACCGAGCGGGCCGAGGGTCTCCGGGCCACGCAGAAGAAGTCCTCCCGGGGCCGCCCGCCCGGCCCGGCGGAGATCGAGCAGCTCCGCCAGCTCAAGGAGGAGCTCGCCAAGGCCGAGGCCGACCAGGCCGCCGCCGCCCGGGAGCGGGACGAACTGCTCGGCCGGATCCCCAACCTGCCCGATCCGTCCGCCGCCGACGGCATGGACGAGGAAGACGCCCAGCTCGTGCGGGAATGGGGAGAGCAGCCGCAGTTCGGCTTCCCCCCCAAGGACGCCACCGACCTGGGCTCGCCCACCGGCTGGATCGACATGGCCCGCGGCGCCCGGCTGTCCGGGTCCCGGTTCGCCTACCGGATCGGCGACTTCGCGCTCGCCGAGCTGGCCCTGTACCGGTTCGTGATCGACCGGCTGGCCGGGCACGGCTTCCTGCCGGTGCTGCCGCCCATCCTGGTCGGCGAGAAGGCCATGTACGGCACCGGGTTCCTGCCCACCGAGGAATCCAACCTGTACCGGCTGGACAAGGACGACCTCTACCTGACCGGCACCTCCGAGGTCGCGCTGGCCGGCATCCACATGGACGAGCGGCTGGAAGAGTCCGACCTGCCCGCCCGGTACTGCGCGTTCACCACGAACTTCCGCCGCGAGGCAGGCGCGGCCGGCAAGGACACCAAGGGCATGTTCCGGGTCCACCAGTTCGACAAGGTGGAGATGTACGTCTACTGCACGCCGGAGGCGTCGAAGGGCATCCACGAGGAGCTGCTCGCCTACGAGGAGGGCATCGTCCAGTCCCTCGGCCTGCCGTACCGGGTAATGAACATCGCCGTCGGCGACCTGGGCGCGCCCGCCGCCAAGAAGTACGACATCGAGGCCTGGTTCCCGGTCCAGCAGCGCTACCGCGAGATCACCTCGTGCTCGAACACCACGGACTACCAGTCCCGGCGGCTGAACATCCGCTACCGGCGGGACGGCAAGCTGGAGTACGTGCATACGCTGAACGGCACCGGCGCCACCGCACGGGCCCTGCTGTCCATCCTGGAGAACTTCCAGGACGAAAACGGCACGGTCGCGGTCCCCGAAGTGCTCCGGCAGTACGGCGCCCCGGCCACCCTCGGCACCAAGCCAGCCAGCTGACCCGTCGCCATGATCAACGAATCTTGATCAAGAAACGTTGAACGGTGGCGCCGCCCGGCTGAGCCGCCGCCTGCCGGCTCGCGGTCAGCGCGGTCAGCGGGCGCCCAGGCCGAGCAGCAGCCCGTCCGCGGCCACGGCCGGCGACGAGGTCAGGAAGATCATCACCCCGTCCGCGGGGGACCTGATCTCCTCCAGCGCCGTCCCGCCATCGATGCTGTGCACCCGGCCGAGCAGCTGGCCCTCGGCGACCTTCTCGCCCGCCACCACGGCCGGCTCCCACCAGCCCTCCTGCGCGCACCGCAGCCACAGGAACCGGCCCAGGTACTCGGCGGCCCCGGGCTCGCCCGCCCCGGCATCCGCATCCGCCATGCCCATCGCGGTCAGCACCCGGCCGAGCCCGCGGACGTGCAGCGCGACCATGTCCTCCTCGACCAGCCCGCAGCCGCCCGCCTCCGCCGTGATGGCGGCCACCCCGATCGCCGCGGCCGCCGCGCTGGTCGTCCCGCCCACCGCCCGGTCAGGCCCGGGCTCCTGCCGCATCACGTAGCCCAGCCCGTACGCCTCGGCCAGCGCCTTCGCGCGACCCTCAGCAGACCCCGCCTCGTACATCGCGAACGGCTCGAGCGCCTCGACCATGTCCCCGCAGTGCGCGTCGACCAGCCCGTCCGCGCCCTGGATGAACTCGGTGAACGCGGCGTGCGCCAGCCGCTCCGCCAGCGTGCCGTCCGGGTTGCCAGGGAAGCACCGGTTCAGGTTCTTGCCGTCCTCCGGCACCACGAACGGCGCCCGCGCCCGGAACCCGGTGATGTTCAGCACCGGCACCACCCGCACCCGCCCGCGCAGCCGGGCCGGGTCCAGCGCGGCCGCCCACCGGCGCACCCCGGCCATGGACGCGTACTCGCAGCCGTGCACCCCGGAGATCACGGTCAGCTGCGGCCCGTCCGCGGCGCCGGTGATGTCGATCACCGGCACGCCGGTCCCGGCCAGGTCCATGGTGTGGCGGACAACCTGCCCCGTCATCGCGATCAGCTCCCGTTCGCAGCGGCCCGGTCCGGCCCAGCACCGGGACCGGGCGTGAACAGCTCGCAGGCGGCGGCCGCCACCCGGAGCAGGCTGAGGTCCTGGCCGCGGCGGGCGGCCAGCTGCAGACCCACCGGCAGGCCGGGCGCGGGCACCGGGATCGAGACCGCCGGGTGCCCGCTGAGGTTGTAGGGCCCGGTGAACCGGCCCTCACCGCTGTCGTCGCCCACGCCGAACGGCGGGTCCTGCTCCGGCGCCGGGTAGCCGACGGTCGGCCCGGCCAGCACGTCCGCGCCGGCCAGGCTGGCCTCGACGGCCGTGGCCAGCTGGGCCTGCCGCTCACGGGCCAGCTGGTAGCGCACGTCGCTGACCGACGCCCCGTAGTCCAGCAGCCGCCGGGTGCCCTCGGCGTACCCGGCGGTGTCCCGCCCGGCGTGCACCCGGTGGGCCTCGGCCGCCACGATCACGCTGAGCGGCTCCTCCCAGCCGGCCAGGTCATCGAGCCACGGCGCGTGGTGCTCCTGCACGTCCCAGCCCGCCGCGGCCAGCGCCGCCAGCGCGGCGGTCACCGCGTCGCGTACCTCCGGCGTCACCGACGGGTCGGACAGCTGCGCGGTCAGCACCCGCACGACCGGCACCCGGCCGGGCGGCGGCCACTCCCCGGGCTCGTCACCCGGGCCGAGGCCGGCCAGCACCCGGAGCAGCCGGGCCGACCCGTCCGGCGACGCGGTCAGCGTGCCCGCGTGGTCGCAGGACGGCGAGAGCGGGACCACCCCGTCCACCGGGACCAGCCCGAATGTCGGCTTGAGCCCGGTGATGCCGCAGTAGGCCGCCGGGATCCGGATCGACCCGCCGGTGTCGGTGCCGATCGCCAGGTCGCACACGCCCGCCGCGACCAGCGCCGCCGACCCGCCGGACGACCCGCCCGAGGTCCGGGACGGATCGCGCGGGTTGCGGGTGTCGCCCACCGCCGGGTGCGCGAACCCGGCCGCGTACTCCAGGCACTGCGTGGTCGCGAAGACCTCCGCGCCGGCCGCGCGCAGCCGCCGGACCAGTTCCGCGTCCCGCGCCGCCGGCGCCGGGTCGTAGACCGGGCTGCCGCAGCGGGCGGTGACCCCGGCCACCGCGATGATGTCCTTGACCCCGACCGGCTCCCCGGCCAGCGGCCCGTCCGCGGCGCGGTCCGGGTCGCCCAGAACGGTGACCACCGCGTTCAGCGGCCGGCCGAGCCGCTCCAGCCGCTCGTAGGCGGCCAGCAGGTCCAGGTTCGCGGCCGTGCACGTGCGCCGGCCCTCCTCGATCGCGGTGATCAGTTCCGCGACCCGGCGGATCAGCGGCCCCTCCATCGGGCCGAGGATCGCGCGCACCTCGGTGGGCCGGTGCCGGACGGCCAGGTCCCGGTACACGCCCGAGTGCGACTTGGCTGACCTGCGGTTGAACTCGGTCAGCCGGGCCAGCGACCCGGGCAGGTCGGCCGGATCGAACCCGTCGAACGGCATGGGCTGCACCGGTGCCTGGCTGAGCGCCTCGCGCGCCAGGGCAATCAGGATTTTCTCGTACGCTGGGTTGCCGAGTGCGTCGGCGATCGACAGGTCGGTCACGGCGGTGGCGAACAGCATCGCCCCGTAGGCCTGCTTGGCCCACAGGTAGCCGAGTACGTTGCTGGTCACTTCCGCGTCGGCAATATCCGCGGCAAGGCGCTTTATCCGGCGGGATATCGTGCCATCTATTTCGCCCACCACGAACGTGCCCCGGTTACCGCGGAGTATCACTCCGGGAGCCGTTACGTCAGCGCCGAAATTCACGAAGGATTCGACGACGCGGCCGGGCCCGGCGGCGTCGGTCAGCGCCGGCGTGTTGAGCCCGTTCTGCAGCGAGACGACGTAGCCGTCACCCTCGAGGCGGCCCGCCAGGCTGGCCGCCGCGGCCGCGGTGTGATGCGCCTTGACCGCGACGAGCACCGGGAAATCTAGCTTTTCCGGCAGGTCAGCGGGTTTTATCGCGGGCACCCTGACGGTGAAGTTCTCGACCGGCCCGGTGATCTCCAGGCCCCGCTCGCTGATCGCGGCGACCACTTCAGGATCCGCGTCGCACACGGTAACTTCGTGTCCGTCGCGGGCCAGACCGGCCGCGACCGTACCGCCGATGGCACCGCAGCCGAGCACGAGGTAGCGCACGGCGCGAAATGTTACAACACCGTAAAAGCTGCTGCTATCCCCAAGATCCCCTATTTACAAAACGCCTCGTTACCGCCACATTGACTGGGACAAAGGTTTGCTCTGACCTGTCCCCGGCCGCACCCCTGGCCGCTCCCATCAAAGCTGGAGCTTTCATGACAAATCGGACTACTGCGCTCAAGGCGCTGACCGCGGCCGGCGCGCTCGTCGTGCTCGCCGCCTGCGGGTCGAGCGGCGGGTCAGGCGGCAGCACGAGTGGCGGCTCCACCGGCAGCGGCGGCGGCACCAGCGCCGGCAGCCCGGTGCACGGCGGCAAGCTGACGTTCGCCGCGGTGCAGGACGCCCAGTCCATGAACAAGACCACGGTCTTCGACAACAACTCGATCTGGATCTTCGAGCAGATCTTCCAGCAGCTGTACACGGTCTCGCCGGACGGCAAGAGCGTGGTGCCGCAGCTGGCCACCGGCTACAAGGTGTCCTCGGACAAGAAGACCTACACGTTCACCCTCCGGCAGGGCATCAAGTTCTCCAACGGCCAGCCGATGACGTCCAAGGACGTCAAGTTCTCCATCGACCAGAACACCAAGGCCAGCCAGGGCTGGGGCTTCATCAACACGGCCATCAAGTCGACCGCCGCCCCGTCGCCCGACACCTTCGTCGTCCACCTCAAGTACCCGTGGGCGCCGCTGCTGGCCGATCTGTCGATCTTCGCCAACGGCATCATTCCGGACAACTACGGCGGCAAGAGCGAGACCGCGTTCTACAACGCGCCGGTCGGCACCGGCCCGTTCATGTGGAGCGTCTGGCACAAGGGCCAGTCCCTGACGCTGGTCAAGAACCCCAACTACTGGGAGAAGGGCAAGCCCTACCTGGACAGCATCACCTGGACCGACGTGTCCAGTGACAACACCCGGCAGCAGCAGCTGCAGGGCGGCCAGGCCCAGATCGACCAGTTCCCGGCGTGGTCCACGGTGACCCAGCTGCAGAACACGCAGGGCGTGAACATGCACCTGTTCAACTCGACGCAGACCAACTACCTGGCCTTCAACCAGACGCGCAAGCCGTTCCAGGACGTCCACGTGCGCCGCGCGATCTCGCTGGCGATCAACCGGGACGCGCTGGTCAAGGCGGTTCTGTTCGGCCACGGCAAGCCCGCCAACTCGCTGTTCCCGCCGCAGGTGCCGTACTACGACCCGAACACCCCCGGCTACCAGTTCAACCTGGCCGAGGCCAAGAAGGAGATGGCCCAGTCCTCGGTGCCGCACGGGTTCAGCACCTCGATCGTGATCCCGTCGGGTAACTCCGACTACCTCACGATCTCCACGATCGTCCAGTCCGAGCTCAAGCCGCTGGGCATCAACGTGAAGATCAACCAGCTCGACCCGAACACCGAGAACAGCCAGACCCAGAGCCTGAAGTACGACATGACGCTGACGCTGTGGACGATGGACATCAGCGACCCGGACGAGCTGGCCACCTTCGCGGTCGACCCGAAGTCCGGCGCCAAGTCGTTCTTCACCATGTACAACAACCCGGCCGTGGTCAACGCCGCGCACGAGGCGGAGAGGACCCTGGACACCGAGAAGCGGCAGCAGCTGTACAACACGCTCCAGACCGGCGCCGCCAAGGACGCGTTCATGGCCTTCCTGTACTACTCGCCGTACCCCTACGCGACCACGACCAACGTGCATGGCTTCTTCGTCACGCCGCTGGGCAACATGCACATGGAGAACGTCTGGCTGAGCAAGTAAGGACCTAGGCCCCCTCGAGAGAGAAAAGGTAACGATCGCCCGTGGGGCGGATGTCATTCGTGGGCCGGCGGCTGCTGCAGCTCATTCCAGTAGCCGTCGGCTGCACGATCGTTGCGTTCTTCCTGATCCACCTGATCCCTGGCGACCCGGCCAGGACGATCCTGGGGATCCACGCGACCCCGCAGCGGATCGCCCTGCTGCACAAGCAGTGGGGCCTTGACCGGTCGCTGGCCGCCCAGTACTGGCTGTTCCTCGACCGGCTGCTGCACTTCAACCTGGGGACGAGCCTGATCTACGGCACCGGCGCGTCCACCCTGATCTGGCAGCGGCTGCCGGTGACCCTGTGGCTGATCGTCTACGCCACGGTCCTGGCCATCGTCATCAGCGTGCCGCTGGCGATGATCGCCGCGACCCGCAAGGACGCGATGCGGGACCACGCGGTCCGCGCGGTGCCGCTGATCGGCCTGGGGATGCCCCCGTTCTGGGTCGGGTTCCTGCTGATCTACGCGTTCGGCATCAGGGTGCACTGGTTCCCGGTCGGCGGGTACGGCCAGGGGTTCTTCGGCCATCTGCGCTCGATGTTCCTGCCCGCCCTGACCGTGGCCATCGCCCTGTCGCCGGTGGTCATCCGCAGCCTGAGAGCCAGCATGCTCAACGTGCTCGGCGCCGACTTCATCACCACGGCCAAGTCCAAGGGCGTGGGTGGCCCCCGGCTGTTCTGGCGGCACGTGCTGCGCAACGCGGTCATCCCGGCGGTCACCGTGCTCGGCATCAACATCGGCTTCCTGATCGGCGGCACGGTGATCGTGGAGCAGGTGTTCGCGCTCCCCGGCGTCGGCCAGCTGATGATCAACTCCGTATTCCAGCGGGACTTCCCGGTCGTGCAGGGCGTCGCGCTGGCGTTCGCCGTGCTGGTCATACTGGTGAACCTGCTGGCCGACATGGCCTACGCAGCGCTCGACCCGAGAGTGAGCTTCGACAGGTGAGCATTACCGGAGCAGCAGGAGAGCAGTTCGCGCCCACCGGCGGGGCCCTGGTCGAGATGGCGCCCCGGCCGGCGGACCGCGGCGTGCAGGCTCGCCGGGCCACCTGGTACAAGCAGCCGGCGCTGATGGCCGGCCTGATCATCATGGGCATCGTCGTGATCGCGGCCATCGCCGCGCCGCTGATCACCTTCTACAACCCGATCGCCCAGAACCTGACCGACGCCCTGCAGGGGCCGAGCGCGGCGCACTGGCTGGGCACCGACCAGTTCGGCCGGGACACCTGGACCCGGCTGATCTACGGTGCCCGGCTCGACCTGCGGATCGCGTTCATCGCGGTGCTGTTCCCGTTCGTGCTCGGCACCGTGCTGGGCAGCATCGCGGGGTACTTCGGCGGCTGGGCCGACACGGTCATCATGCGGGTGGTCGACGTCGTCGTCGCGTTCCCGTTCTACGTGCTGCTGATCGCCCTGGTGTTCGTGCTCGGGCAAGGCGCACGGAGCATCTACATCGCGATCACCCTGGTCGGCTGGGTGTCCTACGCACGTCTCGTGCGGGCCGAGATCCTGGTCGCCAAACGCCAGGAGTACGTGCTGGCCGCCCAGTCCGCCGGCCTGTCCAACACGCGCATCATGGGCCGGCACCTGCTGCCCAACGTGATCAGCCAGTCAATCATCTACGGGATGTCCGACATCGTGCAGGACATCCTGGCCATCGTCACACTCGGCTATCTCGGCCTCGGTATACCACCGCCCGCGGCGGAATGGGGATCGATGATCAACGGCGGGCAGAACTTCCTGACCACGCACTGGGAGCTGACCACGATCCCCGGCATCGCCGTGATCCTCGTGGGGCTCGGGCTGTCCCTCATCGGCGACGGGCTCGCCGACATCCTGAGGCCGGGCGAGTGACGGCGGCGGTCAGTCCCGGCGGCGCTTCCGCCGGGCCGATGCTCCAGGTCCGTGACCTGCACGTGCGGATCGCCACGCGGCGCGGCACGGTCCGCGCCGTGGACGGGGTGTCCTTCGAGGTGCCCAGGGGCGAGGCGCTCGGCCTGGTCGGCGAGTCCGGCTCGGGCAAGAGCATGACGCTGCGGTCCATCCTGGGCGTGCTGCCGCCGGAGGCCAGCGTGACGGCCGGCCAGATTGTGCTGGACGGCCAGGATCTGGTGCCGCTGGGGCAGAACGAGCTGAACCGGATCCGCGGGCCGAAGATGTCGATGATCTTCCAGGAGCCGATGAGCGCGCTGAACCCGGTCATGCGCGTCGGCGCGCAGATCGCCGAGGGCCCGATGCTCCACCAGGGGCTGAGCCGGGGCAAGGCGGCCGAGCGGGCGCTGGACCTGATGCGCCGGGTCGGCATCCCGCACCCGGAGCGGCGGATGCGGTCCTACCCGCACGAGTTCTCCGGCGGCATGCGGCAGCGTGTGATGATCGCCATCGCGCTGTCCTGTGAGCCCGAGGTGATCCTCTGCGACGAGCCGACCACCGCGCTGGACGTGACCATCCAGGACCAGATCCTGCGGCTGCTGGCCCGGCTGTGCCGGGAGTCCGGGGTGAGCCTGATCTTCGTCACCCACGACCTGCCCGTGGTGGCCCAGATCTGCCAGCAGGTCGCGGTCATGTACGGCGGGCGGCTGGCCGAGTGCGGACCGGTACGGGACGTGCTGCACGACCCGCGGCACCCGTACACGCTCGGCCTGGTCCGGTCCGCGCCGGACTTCGACAACGTCCGCGAGTCGCTGGTGCCGATCCCCGGGGCGCCGCCGAGCCTCATCACGCCGCCGGACGGCTGCCGGTTCCACCCGCGCTGCAAGTTCGCCGAGGAGGACTGCCAGGTGATCGAGCCGCCGATGAGGCCGCTGCCGGGCGGGCGGGCCACCGCCTGCCTGCACTACGAGCGGACCATCGAGTCGCTCGAAGCCGAGCGGGCCGGGCAGTCGCTGACCGCCGCCGAGGATGCATCATGAGCGAGCAGGAACCGGCCATGGCGGCCGGCGGCAAGGGCCCGCTGCTCACCGCCTCGAAACTGTCGGTCACGTTCACCGTGGGCGCCGCGTTTGGCGCGCGGATCAGGAAAGAGAACTTCCTGCTGCGCGCCGTCGATGGGGTGGACCTGGAGATCCAGCGCGGCGAGGCGCTGGCCGTAGTGGGCGAGTCCGGGTCCGGTAAGTCCACCCTGGCCCGGGCGCTGACCGGGATCGCCCCGGTAACGGCCGGCGAGATGATCTTCGATGGCCGGAAGCTGGCGGCCCGGCGGCGCGGCCGGGACCGGCGGCGGATCCAGATGGTGTTCCAGGATCCCTACTCCTCGCTGAATCCCCGGCTGACCGTCGGCAGCATGCTGAGCGAGCTGCTGAAGGTGCACAAGGTCGTGCCGCGGTCCGAGGTGGAGTCGTTCAGCCGGGAACTGCTCAGCCTGGTCGGGCTCAGCGACGAGGCGCTGACGGCCTACCCGCGGCAGTTCTCCGGCGGGCAGCGCCAGCGGGTGGCCATCGCCCGGGCCCTGGCGCTCCGCCCGGATCTGCTGATCGCCGACGAGCCGGTGTCCGCGCTGGACGTCAGCGTGCAGGCCACGATCCTGAACCTGCTCCGCGACCTGCGCGCCGAGCTGGGCCTGACGCTGATGCTGATCTCGCACAACCTGGCCGTGGTCCGGCACCTGTGCGACCGGGTAGCGGTCATGTACCTGGGCCGGATCGTCGAGGTGGCGCCGACCGAGGAACTGTTCAGCAACCCGCAGCACCCGTACACCCAGGCGCTGCTGGCGGCTATCCCGACGCTGGAGCCCGGATCGTTGGACGAGGAGCCGGCCATCACCGGCGACCCGCCGAGCCCGCTGAACATCCCGTCCGGCTGCCGGTTCCGGACCCGCTGCCCGCTCGCCGAGCAGATCTGCCACGACCAGGACCCGGAGCTGCGGGCCGGCCCGGCCAGCGCCGGTCACCGGGCCGCCTGCCACTTCGCGTTCGCCGCGGCCGGGGCGGCCGCGCCCGCCGGCGGGGCCGGCCAGGACTAGCTGACCCGCGCCGCAAATCCCGTATCCCGTCAAGAGGAGGCCAGCCATCACCGAGCCAGTAATGATCGCGAGTGAGCGCGGTGAGGTGGGTCTGTCCGCGGGCCTCGCGCTGCTGCGGGACGGAGCAAGCGCGATGGACGCGGTGGAAGCCGCGATCCGGGTGGTCGAGTCCAACGAGGCGGACCACTGGGTGGGGGTGGGCGGTCTGCCCAACCTGCTCGGTGAGGTCGAGCTGGACGCGTCGATCATGGACGGCGCCACCCGGCGGGCGGGGGCGGTCGGCGGGGTGAAGGGCTTCCCGCACCCGATCACGATCGCCCGGGCCGTGTGCGACCAGCTGCCGCAGCACCTGCTGCTGATCGGCGCCGGGGCCGAGCGGTTCGCCGACGAGATGGGCATCGAGCGGGGCGAGACGCTGACCGAGGAGGCCCGGCAGATGTGGCGGGACGGGCTGTCCGACGAGGGCCTTTCGAAGGCGGCCGAGCTGCAGGGCCCGGGCGAGGTGGCGTACCGGCGCAGCGCGCTGGAGCGGATGCGGGCCATGGCGCCGCCCGGCGGGCCGTGGGGGACGGTCAACGTGATCGGCCTGGACTCGGCGGGCAACCTCGCGGTCGGGGTTTCCACCAGCGGCTACCCGTGGAAGTACCCGGGCCGGGTGGGCGACTCGGCGCTGATCGGGTCGGGCAACTACTGCGACAACGCGGTGGGCGGGGCCGCCTGCACCGGGCGCGGCGAGCTGGCCATCCGGGGCAATACCGCCCGGTCGGTGCTGCTCGGCCTCGCTGCGGGTCAGGACCCGCCGGCCGCGTGCGCTGGTGCGCTGGCCCAGACGCTGGAGCTGCCGGACGAGTTCCGGGCTCCGCTGCAGTGCCTCTGCCTGACCCCGGACGGGGCGCACGGCGGGGCGTCCACCCGGGCTGGCGCCACCTACGCGGTGATGACCGCCAGCGATCAGGAGTACCGGATCATCGAACGGAGGCAGGTATGAAGATCTTCCTGTCCACCGACATGGAGGGCACCGCCGGCGTCGTCGACTGGGAGCAGTGCGTCGGCGACAGCCCGGAGGCGGCCGCCGGGCGGAAGCTCCTGCTGGCCGAGGTCAACGCGGCCATCGAGGGCGCGGTCGAGGGCGGCGCGACCGAGGTCGTGCTCAACGACTCGCACTACAACATGCGGAACTTCCCGGCTGACGAGCTGGCCGCGCAGGCGTCCTACATCTCCGGCAGCCACAAGCCGCTGTACATGATGCAGGGCCTGGACTCCTCGTTCGGCGCGGTGCTGTTCATCTCGTACCACGGGTCGGTCGGGGCGTGCGCCGGGCTGTCGCACACCTACAACCCGCGGGCCGTGGTGGAGGCCAGGATCAACGGGGTCGTGACCGGAGAGGCCGGCATCAACGCGCTGGTCGCGGCGCACTACGGGGTTCCCGTGGTGCTGGTCACCGGTGACCGGGTGGCCTGCGAGGAGACCGAGAAGCTGATGCCGGGTGTGCACAGTGCGGTGGTGAAGGAGCACGTGAGCCGTCTTGCCGCGCACAGCTTGCACCCTACGGCGGCGCGCGAGCTGATCCGGGAGACCGCGCGGCAGGCGGTGGCCGGGGCGTCGTCGGCTAGCCCGCCACCGTACCCGCGGCCGGTCTCGCTGGAGGTTTCGGTGCGGACGACCGACATCGCCGAGGCGGCCACGTGGGTGCGGGGCGTGCAGCGGGTGGGGGACCGGGAGCTTGTGTTCGCCGGGGATGACCTGCTCTCGGTGTACCAGTCGTTCTGCGCGGCAATCCTGCTGACCAGGTCCATCGCGGAGGTGGTGTGACCGCAGACACCGGTCGGCGGGTTGCCGCGGTCACCGGCGCGGCGGGCGGCATCGGGGCCGCGGTCTGTGCCCGGCTGGCCGCGGACGGGTTCGCGGTGGCCTGCCTGGACTACCGGGCTGATCTCGCGTCGGAGGTGGCGGCCGGGCTGTCCGGGGCGCGCGGGTACGGCATGGACGTGCGCGACGCCGGGTCGGTCCGGGCCGCCGCCGGGCGGAATTGCGTGTGCCCCGGCCTGATCGACACCGAGATGGCAGACTGGATCCGGCTCGACGAGGAGGCTCTGCACCGATGGTCGGCCACCCTGCCCGCGCAGCGGATGGGCACCCCGGCGGAGATCGCCGATGCTGTTTCGTTTCTGGC
The DNA here is from genome assembly GCA_036375995.1 of Streptosporangiaceae bacterium. GTDB lineage: Bacteria > Actinomycetota > Actinomycetes > Streptosporangiales > Streptosporangiaceae > DASVBE01. Next base: position 23,262 of record DASVBE010000354.1, read on the forward strand.
CTCGGACCACGCGAGTTACCTGCAGGGCAGCGTGCTCATGGTGGACGGCGGCGGTACCGCTTGACGCGCGGCCGGCCGGGTGGTTGGTCATGACCGCCGGGATGCCGGCCGGGGGCGGGCCCAAGCGGGCCGGCCCGGCCCGCAAAGCGCCGGCCAGACCCGGGGTGCCGGGTGGGTCGCCGCCCGGGGCGGCACCACCTGGTGCTGGGCCGCCCGGGGCGGGGCCGCCCGGGGCCGGGCCGCCGGGTGCGGGGCCGGCCGGGGCGGCGGGCGGGGCGCGGCGCCGGGCGTCGCGGCTGGTGGATATCGCCCAGGCGGCCGGCGTGCACGTGTCGACGGTGTCGCGGGTGCTCAACGGCGACCCGGCCCAGTCCATCCGGCCGGAGACGTATGAGCGGATCCTGGCGGCGGCGCGGCAGCAGGGCTACCGGCCGAACGCCATGGCGCGGGCTCTCAAGATTTCCCGGACCGGCGCGTTCACCTTTGTTATCCCGCTGCTGCGGAACCCGATCTGGGCCCGGCTGCAGCATGGCGCGCTGCGGCGGGCAGCCGAGCGCGGCTACGTGGTGATGATCATGGAGGAGCCGACCGAGGACCCCCGGCCGCCGGACACGTACCGGTACCTGATCGAGGAGAGCCGCGCGGACGGCCTGCTGCTGGCGACCGCGCTGCGGGTGCCTGAGCATGCGGCCGGGGTCGCGGTGCCTCATGTCTATGTCAACCGGCGCGGGCCGGACCGGGGCAACAACGTGGTGATGGACGAGGCGGCGGCGGTGGAGATGTTCATCGCGCATGTGGCCGGGCTCGGCCATCGCACGGTCACGATCATCGACGGGCCGCCGGAGGTGGATACCGTGCACCGGCGGACCCGCGCGGCCCGCCGGGCGTGCGCGGCGCATGGGGTGAGCCTGGTCGTGCGGAACGCGCCGCCGACTGAGGAAGGCGGCTGGGACGCGACCATCCGGATGCTCCGCCGGGGCCCGGTGCCGACGGCGTGCGGAGTGGGAAGCCTCAACCAGCTGTTCGGCGTGATGGGCGCGCTGCGCGCGGCGCAGATCTCGGTGCCCGCCCAGATGTCGCTGGTCAGTTTCGATGAAGATGAGTGCCTGGCCTTCCTCGAGGTGCCGGTCACAAGCATCAGCATGCCGCTGGGCGCCCTGGGCAGCGCGGCGGTGGACGCCCTGATCACCCGGGTCGAAGGCGGCCCAGCCGGCGACGTAATGATCACCGAGCCGATGGAACTGGTCTCCCGCGCGTCGGTCGCCCCGCCGCCACCAGCACCGGCCGGTCCCTAGGGTCTGTCTCGAAGTCCCGGGTCGATCAGGGAGCGGGCATCCCGCGCCCGGCTGGCAAGGCGGAGGAGGAACCGCCCATAGCTCCGCGATGGGCGACGCCGGCAACGCCGCCAGGCGGGATGCGGGGGCCCGCGAGCCGGCCAGGGACTTCGAGACAGGCCCTA
>DASVBE010000358.1:0-2878 GCA_036375995.1 Streptosporangiaceae bacterium
GGCATGCTCGGGTGGTCGTCGGACCACGGGGTGCCGCCGGCCGGGACGGCCGGCTGGTCGTCGAACCAGCCCGCGGGCGGGCCGCCGCTGGGCATGCTCGGGTGGTCATCGGACCAGCCGACGGGCGGGCCGCCGCCGGGCAGGCGGGGGTGATCCTCGGTCCAGCCTCCCGCCGGGCCGTCGCCCGGCCAGCTGGGCGGATCCGCGGGCGACGGACCCGGCCGGCTGCGGCTGCGGTTCCTGGCCGGCAGCGGGGCCAGCGGCGCCTCGGCCGCCGTGGCGGCCAGCGGGCTGGCCGGGCCGGGGCCGACCAGTCCGGTGCTGGGCTTGCCCGCGCGTGCGTGGCCGGCCCGGCGCCTGCTGCCGCCGGATGCCCCGTCCCTGCTGGCCCTGCTGGGCCGGCCGGCGTCGGCGGCCCGGCGGCGCCGGGCGACCTCGACGGCGACGCCGCAGGCGAACACGGCCAGGATCCCGCCGAGCAGCAGCATGGTGTTCATCGAGGAACCGGACGAGCCGGTTGCGGCCGCCACGGTGGGCTGCGCCGACGGGCTCGGCGAGGCCTGGGCGTGGTGCTTCCTGCCGGTGCCGGGCAGGCGGCCGATGTGCACGCCCGGGCCGGACGCGTCCGGCGGCAGCTGGAGCACCCAGCCGGCGTGGATCGACTGCGGGTCCTCGAGGCGCCCGCCGGCCCGCTGGGCCCGGCCCTTGTTCAGGTCGAAGATCTCCCGGAACCGGCTGCCGTTGCCGAGCGTCCTGAGCGCGATCGCGTACAGCGTCACCGGGGGCTGGCCGTGCCGTGCCCGGGGAACGATGTAGTACTTCACCCGGGCTGGTGACGGGGAGGCGGACGGCGACGGCGAGGCGGCCGCGTGCGCCTGGGCCGGCGCCCGGGCTGCGGCCAGGGCAGGTCCCGCGGCCAGCGCCGCGGATACCGCCAGGATGACCCCCGCGGCCGTGGCCGCGCGTCCGGCGTGGTGCAGACAGTTCCGTGCAGCGCTGCGAAAGCCCCTTGTCAGGGTCATGGTCTCCGTCTCTCGTGGCGGGCATTCCGAGAACGGTGCAGGTGGTGCCATATCCGCCCAGAGCCGCGAGATGCGCCGGCGCGCGGCGGCGGGCTAGGCGGCAGACTAGGGCAGCCGGTCAACCCGGGACAGGGACAGGAAACCCTTGGGGGTAGCCCAATCCCGCCCGCGGCGGCGCTGCGCCGGGGGCCGCCGCGGCGGCGCCCGCTATCGTGGCGACCTGTGACGCAGCATGACGCGGCCGGCGAGCCGCCCAGCGTTCCCGGTTCCGGGCGGTACGACCTGGCGGTGGTCGGCGCGGGGATCGTGGGCCTCGCGGTGGCCCGTGAGGTGCTGCGCCGCCGGCCCGGATCGCGGATCATCGTCATCGACAAGCAGGACTCCGTCGGCCGCCACCAGACCGGCCACAACTCCGGGGTGATCCACAGCGGGGTGTACTACAAGCCGGGCTCGCTGAAGGCCCGGCTGTGCGTGCAGGGCGCCCGGCTGATGTACGAGTTCTGCGACGAGCACGGCATCCGGTACGAGCGGTGCGGCAAGCTGATCGTCGCGCTGCGCGAGGACGAGCTGGCCCGGCTGGCCGACCTGGAGACCCGCGGCCACGCGAACGGCGTGCCCGGGCTGCGCCGGGTCGGCGCCGCGGACATCCAGGACATCGAGCCGGGCTGCCGGGGGGTGGCCGCGCTGCACTCCCCCGCCACCGGCATCGTCGACTTCGGCGCGGTGGCCCGGGCGCTGGAGAAGGAACTGCGCGGCCAGGGCGCCGACTTCGCGCTGTCCACCGCCGTCACCGGGGTTCGCCGGGACGGCAGCCAGACCGTGCTGGATCACGAGCACGGCCGCTACCATGCGCGCTGGGCCATCCTGTGCGCCGGCCTGTGGTCGGACCGGCTGGCGGTGTCGGCCGGCGCGCCCGCCGACCCGCGGATCATCCCGTTCCGCGGCGCCTACCTGCGGATCGCCGCCGGCCAGGAACCGGTCGTGCGCGGCCTGGTCTACCCGGTGCCGGACCCGGAGCTGCCGTTCCTCGGCGTGCACGTCACCCGGCACATCGACGGGCACACGCTGCTCGGGCCTACCGCGCTGCTGGCCCCGGCGCGGGACGCCTACCGGCTCGCCGTGGTCCGGCCCGGCGACCTGCTCGGCACGCTGAGCTGGCCGGGTACCTGGAAGGTGGCCAGGAAGTTCTGGCGCACCGGGCTCACCGAGCTGGCCATGGCGGCCAGCCGCCGGGCGTTCACGGCGGCCTGCGCGCAGTACGTGCCCGCGGTCGGGTCGGTGCGGCTGGCGCCCGGCACGATCAGCGGGGTACGCGCCCAGGCGGTCGGCCGGGACGGCACGCTGCTGGACGACTTCGTGATCTCCACGACGCCGGGCGCCACCCACGTGCGCAACGCCCCGTCCCCGGCCGCCACCAGCTCGCTGGCGCTGGCCGCCGAGCTGGTCGACCGCTTCGAGGCCGCTGCGGCTGACAGTGCCAGCTGACAGTGCCAGCTGACAGTGCCAGCTAGCTGGCCCGCTCCCGGGCGGACTGGGCGGCGATCTCGCCGGCGGCCGGCCCGGCCTGGTCGCGGCGACCCAGACCGGGCCGCGGCGCGGCCGGGCCCTGGCCGACCGCACCCGGGTTCCCCTGCTAGGAAGGCAGCACGGCCTGGTCAGGCAGCACGGCCCGGGCCTCGATCTCGACCCGGAAGCCCGGGTTGACCAGGCCGGCGACCTGCACGAGGGAACTGGCTGGCGGCGGCCCGCCGGCCAGGAACTCGTCCCTGACCTCGCGGAAGACGGCCAGGTCGGCCAGGTCCGTGAGGAACACGGTGAGCTTCACCACCTGCGCGAGCGTGGCGCCGGCCGCGGCC
>DASVBE010000360.1:0-9581 GCA_036375995.1 Streptosporangiaceae bacterium
GGCTGCCGACGCGCCGAGGTCCCGGCCGGCCTGCGCCGCGGCGAGCACGTCCGCGGTGCCCGTCCCGCCACCTGAGCCGTGCGTCAGCACCAGCAGGAACGCCGCCGCGGCCGGCCCGCTCACCTCGGCCCGGGCCGGCCCCGCGGCCGTAGCCAGCTCGACCACGCTGCTGCTGCTCGCCCCGGTGCTCGTCACCCTGGAAGCGTAGGGGATCAGGGCAGGTCAGCGTCCTGGACGGGCTCCAGCTGGCCGGACATGCAGTTGGCCACCAGCAGCCGGGCGGCGCCGAGGAGCAGCCGGCCGGCAGCACTGCCGCCGCGGCCGGTAAGGCCAGAACCCAGGCCCTCATGCTGCCGGCGCTACGCCGGAATGTGCCCGGGCAGGGCTGTCCCTGGCCCAGGGCTGGGTCAAACGTTCAGCAGCTTCTTCAGGAACTGGCCGGTGTAGCTCTCGTCGGACACGGCGACCTGCTCCGGGGTGCCGGTCGCGATCACCGTGCCGCCGCGCGACCCGCCCTCCGGGCCCATGTCGATAACCCAGTCCGCGGTCTTGATCACGTCCAGGTTGTGCTCGATGACGATCACCGTGTTGCCCCCGTCGACCAGGCGGCCGAGCACGCCGAGCAGCTTGCGGATGTCGTCGAAGTGCAGCCCGGTGGTGGGCTCGTCGAGCACGTAGATGGTCCGCCCGGTGGACCGGCGCTGCAGTTCGGAGGCCAGCTTGACCCGCTGCGCCTCGCCACCGGACAGGGTCGGGGCGGGCTGGCCCAGCCGGACGTAGCCGAGGCCGACGTCGACCAGGGTCTTCAGGTGCCGGTGGATGGCGGGCACCGGCTCGAAGAAGCCGGCCGCCTCCTCGATCGGCATCTCCAGCACGTCCGCGATCGTCTTGCCCTTGTAGTGCACCTGCAGGGTGTCGGTGTTGTACCGGGCGCCGTGGCAGACCTCGCAGGGCACGTACACGTCCGGCAGGAACTGCATCTCGATCTTGATGGTGCCGTCGCCGGAGCAGGCCTCGCACCGGCCGCCCTTGACGTTGAACGAGAACCGGCCCGGCTGGTAGCCGCGGATCTTGGCCTCGGTGGTGGCCGCGAACAGCCGCCGGACGTGGTCGAACACGCCGGTGTAGGTGGCCGGGTTGGACCGCGGGGTGCGGCCGATCGGCCCCTGGTCGACGTGCACTACCTTGTCGAGGTGCTGCATGCCGGTGACCCGGGTGTGCCGGCCCGGCACGATCCTGGTGCCGTGCAGTTCCTTGGCCAGCGCGCTGTACAGGATGTCGTTGACCAGCGTGGACTTGCCGGACCCGGACACACCGGTGACCGCGATCAGGCAGCCGAGCGGGAACGCAACGTCAACGTCGCGCAGGTTGTGCTCGGCCGCGCCCTTGACCGCGACCTCCCGGCCGCGGGTCCGCGGGCGCCGCTCGGCGGGCACCGCGATCTGCTGACGGCCGGTCAGGTAGGCGCCGGTCAGCGACTCCTCGCTGGACAGCAGGTCCGGCAGCGGCCCGGACACGACCACCCGGCCGCCGTGCTCGCCGGCCCGCGGGCCGATGTCCACCACCCAGTCGGCGGCCCGGATCGTTTCCTCGTCGTGCTCCACCACGATCAGCGTGTTGCCCAGGTCGCGCAGCCGCAGGAGGGTCTCGAGCAGCCGGCTGTTGTCCCGCTGGTGCAGCCCGATCGACGGCTCGTCCAGCACGTACAGCACGCCGACCAGGCCGGAGCCGATCTGGGTGGCCAGCCGGATCCGCTGCGCCTCGCCGCCGGCCAGCGTGGCCGACGCCCGGTCCAGCGACAGGTAGTCAAGGCCGACGTCGAGCAGGAAGCCGAGCCGGGCGTTGACCTCCTTCAGGATCCGCCCGGCGATCTGCTGGTCCCGGTCCGACAGCTCCAGGCTGAGCAGCAGCTTGGCCAGTTCCCCGATGGGCAGCGCGCAGTAGTCCGCTATCGACCGGCCGTCCACGGTGACGGCCAGCGAGATCGGCTTGAGCCGGGCGCCGTGGCAGACCGGGCAGGGCACCTCGCGCATGAACCCGGCGAACCGCTCCCGGCTGGAGTCGCTCTCCGCCTCGGCGTGCCGCCGCTCGATGTACGGGATCGCGCCCTCGAACGAGGTGTAGTAGGACCGTTCCCGGCCGTACCGGTTCCTGTACCGGACGTGGACCTGCTCGTCGTAGCCGTGCAGCAGGGCCTTCTTCGCCGCGGCGGGCAGCCGGCTCCACCGGGTGTCGACGGTGAAGCCCATCGCGTTGCCCAGCGCCTCGATCAGCCGGATGAAGTAGTCGCTGACCGAGCCGCCGCTCCACGGCGCGATCGCGCCCTCGGCCAGCGTCTTGTCCGGGTCGGAGACGACCAGCTCGGGGTCGACCTCCATCTTGGTGCCCAGGCCGGTGCACGCCGGGCAGGCGCCCCACGGCGAGTTGAACGAGAACGACCGGGGTTCGAGCTCCTCGAACGACAGGTCGTCGTACAGGCAGGCCAGGTGCTCGGAGAACATCCGCTCCCGGTGCGGGTCGTCGTCGGCCAGGTCGACGAAGTCGAACACGACCACGCCGCCGGACAGGCCGAGCGAGGTCTCCACCGAGTCGGTCAGCCGGCGCCGGGAGGAGGCCTTCACGTCCAGCCGGTCGACCACGACCTCGATCGTGTGCCGCTCGTACTTCTTCAGCGCGGGCAGGCCGCCGGCGTCGCTGCCGTCCAGCCGGATGACGGCCCCGTCGACCCGGGCCCGCGAGTATCCCTTGGCCTGGAGCTCACGCAGCAGCTCACCGTATTCCCCCTTGCGGCCGCGGACGACAGGGGCGAGTACCTGGAACCGGGTGCCCTCCGGCAGCTCGAGGACCCGGTCGACGATCTGCTGCGGGCTCTGCCTGGCAATCGGCCGGCCGCAGATGGGGCAGTGCGGCTTGCCCACCCGGGCGTACAGCAGCCGCAGGTAGTCATACACCTCGGTGATCGTGCCGACGGTCGACCGCGGGTTGCGGCCGGCGGCCTTCTGGTCGATCGACACCGCCGGGGACAGCCCGTCGATGAAGTCGACGTCGGGCTTGTCCATCTGGCCGAGGAACTGCCGGGCGTACGCGGACAGCGATTCCACGTACCGGCGCTGGCCCTCGGCGAAGATCGTGTCGAAGGCCAGGCTGGACTTGCCCGACCCGGACAGCCCGGTGAACACGATGAGGGAGTTCCTGGGCAGGTCGAGCGAGACGTCCTTGAGATTGTGCTCGCGGGCACCGCGAACGATCAGGCGTTCAGCCACTGGCGCTCAGTTCCGTCGGGTCGGTCAGGTCGGGTCGGGCAGCGCTGCTCCGGGTCATCGGTCCCGGTCACAGGTCCGGGCATAGCTCAGCAGAGCCCCGTCGAAGGGGCTGCGGCCATGTTATCCGGGGGGTCTGACAGAACGCGGGCCTTCGGGCGGCGGGCGGCCAACGCCACGGCAACGCCGGCCCGCCCTGGCGCATTCCCGGCCCCGGGTGGCCGGGCCCGGGGCCGGGTGGCCAGGATGGGAGGTCCGTACCACGGCAGCGAAGGGAACCCGCATGTCCTACACCGGAGACGTCACCGTCGGCGGCCCGGCCGACGTCAGGGAGCTGCCCGGGCTGACCATCACCAAGGTCGCCGTCGGGCCCATGAACAACAACGCCTACCTGCTGCGCTGCACCAGCACCGGGGAGCTGCTGCTGATCGACGCGGCCAACGAGGCGGCCACCCTGCTCGGCCTGCTCGGCGGGGCCGCTCCGGCGCGGATCGTCACCACCCACCGGCACCAGGACCACTGGGTGGCGCTGGCCGAGGTGCAGCGGGCCACCGGCGCGACCACGGTCGCGCACCACGACGACGCGCCGGCCATCGGCGTGCCCACCACCGAGCTGGTCAGCCACGGCGACGTGATCAGCGTCGGCGAGGCCCGGCTGTCCGTCATCCACCTGCGCGGCCACACCCCGGGCAGCATCGCGCTGTGCTACGCCGCGGGCACCGATACGCCGCACCTGTTCACCGGCGACTCGCTGTTCCCCGGCGGGCCCGGCAACACCCAGGGCGACGCGGCCCGGTTCGGCTCGCTGATGGACGACCTGGAGGAGCGGATCTTCGGCACGCTGCCCGACGGGACCTGGGTGTACCCGGGCCACGGCGCGGACACCACGCTCGGCGCGGAACGGCCGGCCGTGCCGGAGTGGCGGGCCCGGGGCTGGTAGCTGACAGTGCTAGCCGCTCGCTGCGGGCCGCTGGAGAGGCGCTGCCTTCCCTCCTCGCTCCTACCGGCGCTCCTTCGTCGCGCCGGCATCGCTCGTCAGGAAAACAGCGCCGCGGCCCTCCGCGAGCAGGGGCTTTGATGGCACAGTACGAGGTCGCCGTCGTCGGGGCCGGGCTGCTCGGCCTGGCCACCGCGCGGGCGCTGGCCGCCCGGGGCCGGGATGTGGCCGTCGTCGAGCAGGCCACGGTGGGTCATCCCGGCGGCGGGTCGCACGGCAGCTGCCGGATCTTCCGGCTCGGCTATCCCGATCCCGGCTACGTCACGATGGCCACCAGGTCCCGGCGGCTGTGGCATGACCTCGAGGCCGAGTCCGGCCGGGTGATCCTGCACCCGGTTCCGCAGCTGACGTTCGGGCCCGGGCTGGCCGCCGTGCACGACGGCATGCGCGCCGCGGGCGCGCCCGCCGAGCTGCTGACCGGGGCGGAGGCCGCGGAGCGGTTCCCCGGCGTGGCCGCCGGCGGCCCGGCCCTGCTCGAGCCGGAGTCCTGCGTGACCGCCGCGGACCAGGCGCTGGCCGCGCTGGCCGCGGCCGCGCCGCCGGTCAGGACCGGGTTCCGGGTGACGTCGGTGGCGGACGACGGCCGCGAGGTGACGCTGCGGTCCGCGGACGGCGGCGTGCTCACGGCCAGGAGCGTGGTCCTGTGTGCGGGCCCGTGGACCGCCGCCCTGGCCGCGCAGGCGGGCCTCCGGGTTCCGTCCGCGCCAACGCTGGAGCAGGTGGCGTACCTGGCGCCGGCCGACGGCACGGGGCCGGCCGACGGCACGGGGCCGGGCGGCGGCACGGGGGCGGGCGGCAGCACGGGGGCGGGCGGCAGCGCCTGGCCGGCGATGCCGATCTTCATCCATCAGCCCGAGCCGGCCCCGTACGGCCTGCCGGTTCCCGGCTCCCGCCTGTACAAGATGGGCATCCACCCGAGCGGGCCGCCCGCTGACCTGAGCCGCCTGACCCAGCAGGAGGACGCCGCGCTGGCCGGGCGGTTCCGCGAGGTCGCGGCCCGGTTCCTGCCGTCCCACCAGCCGGTGGCGGTGCGCTCGGAGCGCTGCGTGTACGACAGCACGCCCGACGATGACTTCGTGCTCGACCGGTCCGGCCTGGTGGTGGCCGGCTGCGGCACGTCCGGGCACGGGTTCAAGTTCGGCCCGCTGCTCGGCGGCTGGCTGGCCAGCCTGGCCCTGGGCGAGGCCCCGGATCCGGCCGCGGCCCGGTTCGCGCTGGGCCGGTTCAGCCGGCCAGCGGGCGCCAGTACCGGATCTCCGTGACCCCGCCCAGGTCGTCCAGCACCTGCGACTCGCCGGTGACGGCGAACCCGCCGCGCTCGTAAAAGCGCCGCGCGCGGTGGTTGTCCGCCAGCACCCAGAGGCTGAGCGAGGTGTACCGCTGCGCCGCGGCCTGGCTGACCGCCTCGGTCAGCAGCCGCCAGCCCGCCTGCCCGCCCCAGTAGGCGGGCTGGACGTAGATGGCGTACAGCTCACCCGCGGCGGAGCCGGACGGGCTGGCCTCCGGTGGCGGCCCCAGCTGCCCGGCGGCGTCCCGCTCAGGACCGAACGAAGCGAACCCGATCACCGTGTGACCGGACGGGCCTGGCTGCTGCGGCTCGGCAACCAGGATGCCCGCGCAGGACCGCCTCGTCAGGAATTCGGTGTACGCCCTGACGCTGGCTGGCCCGGTGGCCTCGGCCAGCGTCGCCGCGGGAATCAGTGAGCCGTAGGCGGCCCGCCAGCTGTCCGCCCGGATCGTGGCGATGGCGGCCGCGTCGGCCGTGACGGCCGGCCGGATTGTGATCACTTGCGTAGTTTACTGACGGCGGATTTACCGGTTTCCCTGCGGATCGCCCGGGTTGGCCGTCTGCGAGCCGGCCGCTAGCGGATCAGCGTGGCGAACACGATCACGTTGCTGAGGTAGTGCCCGGTGGCCGCGTCGAAGGCGCCGCCGCAGGTGATCAGCTTCAGCTGCGGGGTGGGCGCGGGCCCGTAGATGCCCTGGGTCGGGAACTCCGACTTGAGGTAGGTGCGCAGGGCGGTGACACGGAAGATGGCCAGCGAGTGGTCGGCCCGCCGGATGTAGATCTTCTGCCCGATCCTCATCGTGTGCAGCCGGTAGAAGACGCCAGGTCCGCTGCGCGAGTCGATGTGCCCGGCGATGATCGCGGACCCGATGGACCCGGGGCGCGGGCTGCTGGTGTACCAGCCCGCGACCAGCGTGCTGGACGGGACCTGGAGCTCGTGGTCCCTGGTCAGGCCGAGGTGGATGAGCCGGGTCTGCACGCCGATGACCGGGATGATGAGCGTGACCGGCCGGGCGACGTGGTCGCTGGCCGGCTGGGGCACCGGGGCGCCCTGGCCCTTGGGGATGGCCACGAACGGCGGCGGGCCGCTGGGCGTGACCGCCGGGTGGCCCGGGTGCTCCCGGGCCGCGGCCAGGCCGCAGGCCCCGATCCCGGTGCCGAGCAGGCCGCAGCCGAGCACGGCGATCGCGCTCCACTTGCTCACCGTCTTCAGGCGGCGGTGCCGCGGCGGCCCGGCCGGGCCGGGCCGCTCGCCGGGGCCGGCCGGCCCGCGCCGCTCGGGCGACACGTGCCGGCCAGTCGGCTTGCTCATCTCACCTCACGCGCAGCGCGGTGCGGCGGGACCGGCGGAACCGGGCCGCGCCCGCCACGGTGACCAGCAGGCCGGCCGCGACCACGGCCAGCCAGGGGGTCATGGACGACCCGGCCACCGCCGCCGTGCCGCCCAGGCCGGTGTTCGGGTTGCCGGCCGGCACCTCGTGGCTGCCCGCCGCGTCGACCAGGTTGTCGATGGCCAGCGTGCCCGGGTTGTCGAGGACCACGAACGTGTGGATGGTGCCGGCCTTGACGTCCACGCTGTCGGTCGCGCTGAGGCTCGGGCCCGCGGCCTTGACCTGCCAGGCGCCGGGCTTGACCACCTTGTAGGAGGTGGTGTCGCCGAACTTCAGGTGGTGGGCCACGGTCGCGCCGCCCGCGGTGAACTTCACCGTGTGCTCCTGCAGCGAGGCCTGGATCACCCGGACCAGGGCCTTGCCCTTGGGCGTGACCAGCTTGTCGTGCAGGATCTGCAGCCGGATGCCGGAGAACGGGCCCATGCCCGCCACCGTGTAGGTGTGGCCGACGGCGATATTGACGGTCGTGGACAGCACCGGCTTGGTGCTCGGCTTGGCGCCCGCGCCGCGCATCGCCACCGTGTATTCACCGGCCGGCACTGCTTCGTAGGGCGAAATAGTGCCGTAGGTGACGTGGTGCAGCACAATCTTTGCACTCGGATTACCGAATGAGTACAGATAGACGTCGACCGCCGGGGTGTTCGGCGAGAAGTGCGCCAGCCGGATCCAGCCGACCTTAGCTTTCGCTGGCGCCGCCGGGGCGGCCGAGGCAACCGGAACCGCGAGTGCGACCGCGCCCGCGGAAAGACCAAGAACCGCGGCCAGCCGGGCAGGCCGCACCGCTCTGCGGATAAAACTCATGCTGATTCCCCTCCCAGCACGGGCCACTGGCCCGCCTGCCCTCATTGCGTTCTTAATTCTGTTCCGTCAATTGCCTTAACTAGGCTGTTTTCCGGAATCTGGGGTGCCAAGAAGCCCGAGCGGGCTAGGCGCAGAGAACCCGACGCGCAGTACCCGGCTGCCGTCGGCCAGCCTCGTGATCTCGATCGTCGAGGCGAGGTAGGGGGCGCGCTGCGCGCGCAGGAACGACTGCGCGGCCGCGAGATAGCTGCTGGCGCCGGTGCCGTTGGGCACGGCAAGATCCACGCTGCGCAGCGGGACGCCGGGCGCGGCGCCGGGGGCCGCGGGGCTGAACGAGGCGATCCGCACCTCGTGGACCTGGACGGCCAGCGGGGCCAGCGAGATCAGCAGCCGGGAGTCGACCTGGCCGCTGGCGATGTCCGCCCGCGCGGCCGGCGAGGTCGTGATCCGCGGGTTGCCGAGCAGTTCCTGCCCGGTCAGCCGGCGGGCCCGCTGGTCGGCCTGCAGCGCCTTGCCGTAGGCCAGGGCGCCGTCCGCGGCGATGACCAGGACCTGGATCTTTGCCGTACCGGAGCCGAAGGAGGCGATCGCGACCGGCGCGTACTCGCCCTTCAGCCGGGGCCCGAAGTAGTTGCGGACCGCGGCGTCGGCGATGACCACGGCCGACCCGAGCGGGTCGCTGGCGGCCGACGAAATCGTCAGCGTGCTCCCCGCCGGGAACCCGTGCTGCTTGAGCACGTTGCACATCACCGGGTCGCAGGCCACGATCGCGCCGTGGCTGACCTCCGTGGTGACCCACGCAGCGGCCTTGCTGCGGGTCTCGGCGGCCGCGGCCACCGCGCCGCCCGTGGCCGGATGGGCCGGGTGGCCGCTGGCGGCCGGTGCGTCCCGCCCGATCAGCCGCATGGTCAGCGCGCCCGCCGCGAACACCACGATGACCAGCCCGATCAGGGCGGCCAGCCGCCACCGTGGCCGCTTCGGCCGACCTGCCTGGCCGGCCCGCTGCCGCCGCCGCTCGAACCACAGCTGGATCGTTGTCCGCAGCACGCTCGGCCAGGACGGCTGTTCCTCCTCCGCCCGCACCCACGGAGGAGTGTCCGCCGGGGCCGACGAGGCTGGTGGGGCCGACGGGGCCGCTGGAACCGATGAGGCGGGCAGGGCTGGCGAAGGGGATGAGGCTGGTGACGTGGATAGGGCTGGTGACGTGGGTGGGGCAGTCGCAGTGGGCGGATCCGCCGCCTGCGCTGCGATCGGCTGGGCGCCGCTGCCGCGCAGCTCACCCTGATCCGCAGGGCCAGCATCCGGTGCTCCACCAGGCTCATGGGCCCCAGCGGGCCAACCGGGCACAGCCATCCGGGGCGCAGCAGCAGCGGCCACCCCCGCCGCCGCGATCTCGGTGACCGGCGGCTCGTGATGCACCCTGGGCCCGCCAGCATCCCGAGCAGACAACCGTCCCGCGGCCGGCCCGCGCTTATCTCCGCTGGCCACGACCGGGCTGGTCACGGTAGCCCCGTGCGCCACAGGCGGGACCTGTTCCGCGGCAGGCCTGGGCCTGCCACCGCCGGTCACAGTAGCCGCGCGACCTGTGGCCGGGGGCTGTTCCGCAGCCGGTCCGGGCTTGTCGCCGCTGGTCACGACGGGCCTGGTCACGGTAGCCCCGTGGCCCGCAGGCGGGACCGGTTCCGCGGCCGCGTCCGGCCGATCGGCCGCGTCCGGGCGATCGGCCGCGTCCCGGCCATCGGGTCCGGCTGGGGCCGCGTCGCCGGGACGGGATGGCTGCTCTGGCCGCGGTGCGGGCGGGCTGGGCTCGGTGGCCGGGGCGGTGCGCATCTCCGGCCGCGGCG